>CAZBBS010000112.1:0-8447 GCA_964490145.1 uncultured Enterobacteriaceae bacterium | reverse complement strand
AAGAGACAAGAGACAAGAGACAAGAGACAAGAGACTAGAGACAAGAGACAAGAGACTAGAGACAAGAGACTAGAGACTAGAGACAAAAGGCAAGAGTCAAGGAAGTGCGGCTCCAATGTGAATCAAAGAAAATATATGCAGATTGGGAATAGTCAACATGTTGGCAAAGGAACAGGAATATCAAGGTTAACCCCTTGTCTCTTGCCTCTTGTATCTCCTGTGATTCAACCAAAAGGTAAATTCCGGATATGCTTTCCAGTGTAGCTGAACGCGTATATTGGCTGGGCCGCTACATGGAGCGGGTGGAAAATTCCGCACGTCTCATTGATGTGTATTCCTCCATGCTTTTCGATTTGCCGCGCGATTCCAATATCGGCTGGGGGATACTGCTGGATATCACGGGCAGCAACGAGTCATTCGATGAAAAGAATGCCGCCGTCACTGAAACCTCCGTGGTGAAATTCCTGCTGTCTGATACCAGCAATCCATCCTCCATTTACAGTTGTCTGTCCATGCTGCGGGAAAATGCCAGGACAACTCGGGAGATCATTCCCTCTGAAGCCTGGGAGCAAATCAATGAGCTGTATCTGCAAACCCGGGAAACCATTGCGGCGGGTGTCAACCGAAAAACCCGACGTGAACTGTTTCAGGTAATGATCCAGGATTGTCAGCGTCTGGGTGGTCTACTCACCGGTTCGATGGCTCATAACAATGCCTATACCTTCATTCAGCTGGGACGATTGCTTGAACGCGGCGATATGACCACACGCATCATAGATGTGGGGTCGTTTACTCTGCTGCCGGCCTTTGCCAAATTCCGTAAACGGAGTTCGTTTCTTGAACCTTTCGAGAATGTGATCTGGATGAACATCCTGCGCAGTCTCAGCGGCTACCAGGCTTATCGTCAGAACGTGGCCAGTCGGGTCGGGGGAGAAGGTGTTGTCCGCTTTATGCTTCAGGACGATGAATTTCCACGGGCCGTCAATTTCTGCCTGGATGAGATCAGTGCCAGAATGGAAAGCCTTCCCAATCACGAAGAAGTGCAATTGGCGGTAGACCGGGTAAAACGCATTACCTCAGAGGCCAATGTGTTTCATCTGCTACAGGGTGGACTGCTGGAATTTATCGACGAACTGCAGATATCCATCGCCGATATCCACGACGAACTGAGCAAAACCTGGTTCGGTCCCGCCTGATTCAGACAATGCAAGCCTGATCGCGGCCTGGTTTCAGCCCCTGATTACCGGATTTAATTTAATAGATGCCGCTGTTGTCAGCGATCTTGTTCCAGTTATTGGCCCAGGCCAGTGGCGGCAGCTGGTGGAAGGCATCCTTCAGGCGGCTGTCCCAGCTTCTCTTCAGTTCTCGAAGATAATCATCATCTTCTTCAAACCGGTGGTAATTGCTCAGTGAGTAACTGTCTGTCTGGTAGATAATCATTTCAATCGGCGGCCCCACCGTCAGATTACTGCGCATGGTGGAGTCCATGGAGACCAGGGCGCACAGGGCACCGGTTTCCAAAGGCGTGTCCAGCTGAATAATGCGATCCAGGATGGGCTTGCCGTATTTGCTTTCGCCGATCTGCAGGTAAGGTGTGTCCTTGGAACTGGTGATGTGATTACCTTCAGGATAGATCATGACCACCCGGGGATGAGAGCCCATGATCTGCCCACCCAGAATGAAACTGGCTTCGAAACCGGAACCCTGGGTCATGTGCTTTTCCTGCTGAGCCTTGCTGACATCGCCAACGTAATCAGCCGCGTCACCAATGGATTGGACGGTGTTCAGGCTTATTTCAGCATTCTGGCGGATGTCTTTTTTCAGCTGAGCCAGTGTGGCCTGGGTAGTAGCCAGATTGCCTGCCGGCATGATCACAAATTGACGTTCAGGACCCAGGTCAAAGGTGAACATCTTGCTGTAAGTGCTGACCTGGTCAACACCGGCATTGGTACGGGAATCAGAGCAGAAAACAATGCCTGCTTTGACGGAAATGGCACAACAGTAAGTCATAAGATATTGAAAAACCGGAGAAAAATAATGCTTAACGCGGTTTGTTTATCCACACATAGATGCGGGAGGAGGTATTCTACTCCAATCCTGAAATTAAACCAGCGTGAGAATTTCCCTAGTTTTTTGATGGTCAGACAAGCTTACTGGCGCTTGGCATGTCGGCGCTTCAGAAACAGCAGCCTTTCCTTGAGATGATCGGGCAGGGGTTTGTCTTCAATGATCTCCCGGTCGCTCAATCCCACCAACTCATGGGGGAAAACCAGCCAGTCGCCGGTCTCAAAAAGATGAAAATCAGGCATACGTCCGGTTTCGTTGTTGTCCGGTTTGAAATAAGGGGTGGCGATGCGGCACTCCGGTAATTGTTCAGGGAACAGATTTTTCAGTGCATTAAAAACGGCATCGATACTCAGGCCGGTATCAAATACATCATCCACCAGCAGAATTTTTTTGTCGGCACTGATGGTTTGCTGCAGGTATTCCATGCCATGAACCGTGACAGCGGTTCGCTCACCAATATCAGTATACGAGGCAGTCCGGATTGCGATGTGGTCGCAGTGGAAGCCCACAAAGGCCATGATTTCCTGCACGGTGATTGCCACAGGTGTACCACCCCGCCAGATACCAACCATAAGGTCTGGTCGGTAACCACTGTCAATGACGCGAAATGCCAGTTCGATGGCATCGGCCTGCAAGCGGCTGGCTGTTATATATTGCTTGTTCATGGGGCCATGGTCTGCTGCCGGAAAGGTTCCATATCCGGTGAAATTTGTTTAAATAGAACTCACTCTGCTCTGGCTCATTGTACAGGGAAATCATAATTTCACAGCTGTTGCGTTTTTCTGTTCTGCCCAGGCCAATTGGACGTCATACCGGGAGAGATTTGTGGATAGTTTTAATGCCTTTTTACTGACACTGGATGGTTACCTGGGGTCGTCGTCCTGGTTTCCTTTTGTATTGCTGGGGGTCGGTCTGTTTTTCACCCTTTATCTTGGCTTGCCCCAGTTTCGTTATTTTTCCCATGCCTGGCAGGTGCTGCGCGGCAAATATGAAAAACCTGATGATCCCGGTGATACCAGTCATTTCCAGGCGCTGAGTACAGCCCTGTCCGGTACTGTAGGCACCGGCAATATCGGTGGTGTGGGCCTGGCCATCTATATCGGTGGGCCGGCGGCCCTGTTCTGGATGTGGATGACAGCCTTTCTCGGTATGGCCACCAAGTTTGTTGAGGTGACACTGTCCCATGAGTACCGGCAAAAGGCAGACAATGGCACCATGGCGGGCGGTCCCATGTATTACATGGAGCATGGCCTGAAGATGCACTGGCTCGCGATGTTTTTTGCCATTGCCACTGTTATCTGTTCTTTTGGTACCGGGAACCTGCCGCAAATCAACAATATTGCCGTAAGTGTGGAATCCAGCTTCGGTATTCAACCGGTGGTTACTGGTGGCGTGCTTGCCGTGCTGTTGTTTCTGGTGATCGTTGGAGGCATCAAGCGGATTGCCAAAGTGGCGGCAGCCATCGTACCGACAATGGCAACGGTCTATCTGCTCGGCGCCTTGTCCGTGATCGTAATGAACTATCAGAACATCATTCCGTCGCTGGTCAGTATTTTCAGTGACGTCTTCACGGGCAGCTCGGCGACCGGTGGTTTCCTGGGGGCCAGTTTTGCCTATGCTTTCAATCGTGGCGTGAACCGGGGCCTGTTTTCCAACGAAGCCGGGCAGGGATCAGCACCTATTGCTCATGCATCGGCCAAAGCAGATGAACACGTCTCAGAGGGGATGGTCTCCCTGTTGGAGCCCTTTATCGATACCATCATTATCTGCACCATTACGGGACTGGTGATTCTCTCATCAGGAGTCTGGACCCAGAAATTCGATAATGAATTCCAGGTGGCAGATATGGTGATTTTGGAAGGCCGGTTCAGTGAACAGGTTGAGGCGGATCGTGACGTATTGTTCGACTTCCTGGTCAGGAATAATGACGGGGCTGTTACTCCGCTCAATGGCACTATCAATGTCACCAGTGGGCTGGCGGATACCGGCGGCTTTACCGTTATTCATGCACGTTCCATTGCCGAAGGCGTGGCATTTTTCCGGGATGGCGACTTGTATTCTGGTCCGGTTGAAATCAGTAACGGCCTGCCAACTGATCCCTCGATCACCCTGCGCGGCAAATCCCGCATCCATTCTGCGGCACTGACCACCATGGCCTTTACCTATGGTCTGCTCGGTCAGGCAGGGCAGTACATCGTGTCTCTGTCTCTGGTTCTGTTTGCCTTTTCCACGGCAATTGCCTGGTCCTATTACGGTGACAGGGCGGTGATATACCTGGCCGGATTCAAGTACGTCATGCCTTACCGGATTATCTACTGCGTGGCCTTCTTCTTTGCCGCTTTTACCGATACCACCATCGTCTGGAATTTTTCCGCTGTAGCGATAGTGTTGATGACACTGCCCAACCTGTTCGGCATCATGATGCTGCGCAAGGATATGAAGCAGCATGTCCAGGATTACTGGAAGATATACAAAAAGTAATTTGGATCCAGTCTGCAGCAGCTGCTGCAGGTTGAATTATTCTTCTTCAGTGTTGGGAATGTTGGGGTTGGATTCGCCGGGGTCGCCGATCAGCCCCAGGGTGAGGATGTTGATCCATGACCGTGGACGGCTGGTTTCAGGGGCGATGAAGCCATCCTGGCCTTCAACGCGCTCTGGGCGCTTGGAGGGCGCCAGGGGAGCATCCTTCTTGTTGGATCCCAGCAGGCCAAAGGTCAGGGAGTACAGGACGGAAGGGTCAGTGATCTGGGTGGAAACGATGAAGTCGCCGTTGTCTGTCAGTTGTTCACTGTCCGGATAGTTCAGTTTCAGGATTTCCAGCGAGGCATCAGCCAGGTCGTTCAGGCCCAGGCGCAGGTACATTTCCACCATGATTTCCAGTGCCCTGGGGACAGAAGGCGTACCCTGGAAGTTTTCCATGACATAGCGTGCCCGGTTCAGGGCTGACAGGTAAGCCTGCCGCTCGATATAGAACTCGGCCACATGCACCTCGTAGGACGCCAGCAGGTTGCGCAGGTAAATCATGCGGGCGCGGGCATCAGAGGCATAGGGGCTGTTGGGGTACAAATTAAGCAGCTGGGCAAAATCAGCAAAGGACTCCCTGGCCTTGCCCGGATCACGCTTGCTAGGGTCAGTGGGCAGATACCGACCCAGGATACGGGCATCTTCACTATAGTAGGCCATGCCTTTCATGTAGTAGGCATAGTCAAGGTTTTCGCTGTCAGGATATAGACGAATGAAACGGTCAGCAGCAGCGCGGGCAGCCTCGGGTTCACTGTTCTTGAAATAGGCAAAAATCATTTCCAGCTGGGTTTGTTCGGCGTACTGGCCAAAAGGGAACTGGGCTTCCAGCTGCTGGAAGATGGTGATGGCCCGGGGCCAGTTGCTGGAGTTCAGCGAGCGAATGCCTTCGTCATAGAGGAATTGCTCGCCGGAATTGGAGAAATCCTCTTTGGAAGAGCAGCCTGAAAGCAGGATGGCCAGGAAGGCAATGACGGGTAAAACGGTTCTGATCACAACTAAACTGAATGGCTACTTATTGGCTATACGGATTGAAGCTTGGTCGCTGACTAAACAGGGCACGCAGTGTACTATGAACGGCTTGGCGTGAACAGTGAACAGATTGCAAGCCGGTACACCTCAAAAAGACAATTTTCCCTTTATCAGACAGGTTTATGACAGAAAAATCAGTAGAAAATTCCCCGGAATTGGAAGAAGACAGCATCCTGGAAGCCAGGGTGGAGCCAGCGTTGTCAGGACAGCGGCTGGACCAGGTGGCAGCGACCCTGTTTCCGGAGTTTTCGCGCTCCCGGTTACAGGGCTGGATACGGGATGGCAACCTGACCGTCGATGGCCATTCGGCCAAGGCCAAGGACAAAATGCTGGGTGGTGAATTGCTTCACCTGGAAGTGGTCGTGGAAGAGCATGATCACTGGGAAGCTGAGCCTGTGGATCTGGATATTGTTTATGAAGATGATCAGATCATTGTCATCAACAAACCCGTTGGTCTTGTCGTGCATCCGGGCGCCGGCAATCATGGCGGCACCATGCTCAACGGACTGCTGCACTATTGCCCCTCGCTGAACCAGGTTCCACGTGCAGGTATCGTGCATCGTATTGATAAAGACACCAGCGGTCTGCTGGTGGTTGCCAAAACCCGCGAAAGCCACCTGGACCTGGTGGAGCAGCTCAGGGAAAAATCCGTCAGTCGCGTTTACCTGGCCGTTGTGCATGGGGTAGTTACAGCCGGTGGTACGGTTGATCAGCCGATAGGCCGTCATCCGGTGCATCGCACCCGGCGTGCCGTATCACGCTCGAATGATGCCCGTGAGGCAGTTACCCATTACCGGGTGCTGGAGAAGTTCCGCAGCCATACCCTGGTTCAGTGTGAACTGGAAACCGGTCGTACCCATCAGATCCGTGTTCACATGACCTATCTGGGTTTCCCACTGGTCGGCGACCAGCTGTATGGCGGCAGGCCGCGCATCCCCAAGGGGGCTTCTCCCGAGCTGATTGATTTCCTCGACCATTTCAAGCGCCAGGCCCTGCATGCCTGGCAGCTTGGCCTGGTCCATCCGGCCACGGGTGAGGAAATGCAGTGGGAGGCAGGCATCCCGGAAGATATGCAAACCCTGATCCGGTTGCTGGAAGAAGACAATGTCTGAACACGTCCTGGTTCCCGACTGGCCGGCACCCGCCAATATCAAGTCCCTGATCACCACTCGCGAAGGCGGTATCAGTGAGCCTCCCTATGAGAGTTTCAACCTGGGCGTTCATGTGGGGGATGAGGATTATGCCGTCCACCATAATCGCAAACTGCTGCAGGAAACACTGGGCAAGCACGTGGAAGCCCAGTGGCTGACCCAGGTGCATGGTAATGAGGTGCTGGTGCTGGATCACGGGCTGGTGGATGAGGGCACCCAGGCAGATGCTGTGTATACCCGTGAAAAAAGCATTGCCTGCGGCGTGCTCACGGCCGACTGTCTGTCAGTACTGTTCTGTGATGAAAGCGGCGAGGAGATCGCGGTGGCTCATGCCGGCTGGCGTGGACTGGCCGGTGGTGTCCTGGAAAACACCCTGATGCATTTCAATGCTGATCCGCCGGAGATCATGGCCTATCTTGGTCCTACGATTGGCCCCTGTCATTTTGAGGTGGGGGAAGACGTCAAGAGCGCTTTCATCAACATGGACATTCCTGAAATCATCAACGAAGCCGCTATCCTGTTCCAGGACAGCGAAGAGAAAGGCAAATACCTGGCCGACCTGTACGGCATCGCCAAGATTATCCTCGCGAACAAAGGGGTCAGGCAGATTTATGGCGACCCCATCTGCACCTACTGCGAATTTGACCGCTTCTATTCCTACCGTCGGGATGGTCAGACCGGGCGTTTTGGTACCCTCATCTGGAAAGAATAAAATGGGGTCAGAACACAATTATTGAATAAACCCCTATTCGAGATTTGATGACGGTTGGTCAGAAGGTGTAAACATCCTGCAACACAAAAAAATTGTGTTCTGACCTCATTTTTATCATTTGATATTTATCAAATCCTGGTGCGGTTCCTGCTGGCGCTCCTTGAATCAGCCTGTTTTACCCCCACATAGGGGTTAATGAAATTGACACCTCGTGGGAACCAAACTCATGCGAATGGATAAAATGACCAGCAAGCTCCAGGTGGCCCTGTCGGACGCCCAGTCCCTTGCTGTAGGCAAAGACCATAACTATATCGAACCGGCGCACCTGGTCTCCGTGCTGGTAGACCAGAAAGGCGGTTCCATCCGTCCCCTGCTGATGCAGACCGGCTACGATATTCCAGCCCTGCGCAACGGCCTGCAGAAGCTTATTTCTGACCTGCCAGTGGTGCAGGATCACGGCGGCGAGGTCCAGGTCTCTCCCGATCTGGGCAAGCTGCTCAACATGGCAGACAAGCTCAGCCAGAAGGCCGGCGACAAATACGTCTCCAGTGAAAACGTGTTTCTGGCGGCCATGGATGACAAGGGTGCGCTGGGCAAGCTGCTCAACGCTTTTTCCGTGTCCAGGCAGGCCCTGGAGAATGCGATCAAAAACCTGCGTGGTGGTGCCAGTGTGGATAATCCCGAAGCCGAGGAAAACTACCAGGCGCTGGAAAAATTTACCGTCGATGTCACCCAGAAAGCCGAGCAGGGCGAACTGGACCCCGTGATCGGACGCGACGACGAAATCCGCCGCACCATCCAGGTGCTGCAGCGGCGCACCAAGAACAACCCCGTCCTGATCGGTGAGCCCGGTGTGGGTAAAACCGCTATCGTGGATGGTCTTGCCCAGCGCATCGTCAACGGTGAAGTGCCTGAAGGCCTGAAAGACAAACGCATCCTGTCCCTGGATATGGGGACCCTGATCG
>CAZBBS010000111.1:0-8469 GCA_964490145.1 uncultured Enterobacteriaceae bacterium | reverse complement strand
TTAAAACGTCGATACTTTCTTTAAACGATAGTTCAGGGTAACAAGGGTCAGCAATAGTAAAGCACCCCCTGCATTATGTGCAACCGCGACCCAGAGCGGCAGGGAGAAGGCAATATTGCTGATGCCCAGCGACACCTGGATGATCAACAACGCCAGCAGGATATGGGTCAGCCCATGCATTTCGGCACTACCGGCATTTTTATACAGTTTGAAAACCAGGGTGCCAATAACCAGGGTCACGAGCAAGGCGCCAATACGATGGGCCATATGAATGGCTGTGCGGGCATCACCTTCCATCTGTCCACCCAGATAGTTGGGACCAATATCCTGGGTAATATCAAAGCCGCGACCAAAATCCATGGCAGGTAGCCACTGCCCGTGGCATGTCGGCAGATCCGGGCAGGCCAGGGCCGCATAGTTTGAGCTGGTCCAGCCACCCAGGAAAATCTGGCAGATCAACAACACCAGGGCCAGCATGGCCAGGGGGCGCAGGTTCGTCCATTGCCTGACAGGTACACTGGGTTGCTGCCATGGCCGATTATTCAGGCGTAATCCCAGTAACCACAAAAGGCTCAGGGTGGTGAATCCTCCCAGCAGATGAGCTGTAACCACCTGCGGCCACAACTTGAGCGTGACAGTCCACATACCAAACAGACCCTGGGCAATCACCAGAACAAGCAGAAATAAAGGAAGCTTGAAGGGCTGGCCTGGCAGGTGGCGATTGCGCCAGGCGATGACGTTAATGCAAATAATCAGGAAGCCCAGCGTACCGGCAAAATAACGATGGATAACTTCCGGCCAGGCTTTATCGGCCTCAAAGGGCGCATGTGGGAAGGCGGCTTCAGCCTGGGCGATCTCTTCTGCGGTGTCGGGCACGGAAAAGAAGCCATAACAACCCGGCCAGTCAGGACAACCCAGACCGGCATCTTCAAGGCGGGTCCACGCACCGAGTATCACAACACACAGCGCAAAAAAGGTGGCAAATACCACCAGGGTATAAGAGGGCTTTCCGCTTTTCATATCAATTCTGCTTTCGTTATTGCCTGCTCTTCTTCCATGAAAAGCGACACATTTGAGCCAAGTTCGTTGTCCCCGTCACTGTGATAAAGCTTCGTCAGCAGCTTGGCTGCCGGTATGGTCATGGCAATGATGATAATCAGGGGAATCACAGTCCAGGCAATCTCGGTTGCCGTGTGTTTATGGAAAGACGTTTCGTGTTCCCTGCCCTTCCTGTATGCCACCAGTGACCAGATAATCGCGGCGTAGACAACGATGCCGATCGCCACGCATATCCAGAAAATCATCACATTTATTTCACTGGCCTGCATGCTGGTTATTACTGTGCCCGGGGGGTTGTGTGATATCAACGATATCGCGCCTGTCAAACTTCCAGACAGGGTGCCCAGAGCGCTCTGCCTGCCATTCCCCGGACTACATGATTGATCGGCTGCCTTGCCGCCCTGTCATTTTAGTCCAGTTGGCAGCCGCTGGCCGGGTGCCTCAACGGGGGCGCGCATTATAACAGCAATTTTTTCGGATATGCCATTGATTCACCCTTGTTTCATAAGGGGATTTATCAAATAATCCGGTGATCCCACTTATCCCGAAACCGCCACAGGAACACGCCATGACTGTTCGTAGCTACCTCGAATTTACCCCAAAAATAGGTGACAGGGCCTTTATCGACAGCAGTGCTGTTGTCATTGGCAATGTGGAGCTTGGCGTGGACTCATCGGTCTGGCCAACCACGGTCATACGGGGCGATGTACACAGCATCCGTATCGGGGACAGGACCAATATCCAGGATGGCTCCGTTTTACATATCACCTCCCCTGAATCCTTTGGCCCGCACGGGTTCCCATTGACCATTGGCAGTGATGTCACTGTTGGCCACAGGGCGGTCCTGCACGGCTGCACTATTCAGGATCGCGTGTTGATCGGCATGGGGGCGATTGTCATGGATGGCGCGGTGATTGAATCCGATGTGATTCTGGGAGGAGGCAGCGTGGTCTCACCAGGCAAGACCCTGGCCAGTGGCGGCCTGTATGTCGGCTCCCCGGCCAAACGGGTGCGGGACCTGCGACAGGAAGAGATAGACTTTTTGCTCTACAGCGCCAGACACTACGCCAAACTCAAGGACCTGCACCTGAATTCTTCCGTGGAATTGAAGTAATCAGGCTTCGCTAAGCTTTGCCAGAACGGGTCCGGTTTCCGGGCGAACCCCCCGCCACAGCTGAAATGATTCTGCTGCCTGCTCAACCAGCATGCCCAGACCATCCATAATCCGAGCCGCACCCTGTTCCATGGCCCAGGTACAAAATAGCGTGGGCTCTTTGGCATACATAAGGTCATAGCACCAGGTCTGGCTTGTCACCAGACCCGCCGTTAGCGGGGGTAAGTCCCCGTGCAGACTGGCTGATGTGGCATTGAAAATCCAGTCAAACTGCTCGCCCGCGAGCGCATCAAAGCCGCAGCCTGTCAGCACCGACACCTGATTTTCCCTGGCAACCTGGTTAAAGTCGCGAGCCAGAGTTTCCGCTTTTTCCACCGTGCGGTTGGCTATACAGATCCCGGCAGGCTGCTGCTGTATAAAAGGATGCAGCATACCCCTGGTAGCCCCCCCTGCCCCGAGAATCAGGATGCGTTTTCCAGTAAGGGATCCTGCCTGATTTGTGCATACATCCCTGACAAGACCCAGGCCATCAGTGTTGTGGCCACAGATATTCTGCTCATTGTCCAGATACAGCGTGTTAACCGCCCCGGCAGTGGCTGCTTCCGGCGTCAACCGCTTGACCAGGCTAAAGGCCTCCTCCTTGAAGGGTACGGTGACGTTTGCCCCTTTCCCGCCATCGGCAAAAAAAGCCCTGGCATCATGGGCAAAATTACCCCGTTCAACCAGCATCGTTCTGTATTCCATGGATTGCCCGGTTTGGTCGGCAAAACACCGGTGAATAAATGGCGACTTGCTATGGCTGACAGGATTACCGATGACGACGTAGTGATCCAACGTGATACCTCAATGCTGCATTGGTCTGCGTTAATAAACAGGAGGAGTATGCCCTGAATTCCCTGGCAACAGCCGACTCAACAGCACGGCTGATAAAACCTGATCATGCCAGCCAGTCTTTTGCCGGCAGGAAATCCGTGTACAACCTGGCCTCTTCCGACCCCGGTTCCGGCTGCCAGTTATATTCCCAGCGTACCTGTGGCGGCAGTGACATCAGGATGGATTCTGTCCGTCCAACGCCAGAACGCAGGCCAAAAATGGTGCCCCGGTCAAAGACCAGATTGAATTCGGCATAACGACCACGGCGATATTCCTGGAACCATTTTTCCTTTTCACCGAAGGGTGTCGCTTTACGTTTTTCTACGATAGGCAAATAGGCATCAAGATAGCTGTCACCGACAGAGCGCATGAATGCAAAGCACTGGTCAAAATCCCATTCATTCAGGTCATCATAGAACAGCCCGCCTATGCCGCGTGCTTCCTTGCGATGGCCCAGGTAAAAATACTCATCACACCATTTCTTGAACCGCGGATAGGTGTCTTCGCCAAAGCCCTTACAGGCATTCCTGGCAACCTGGTGCCAGTGCACACAGTCTTCTTCAAATCCATAATACGGTGTCAGGTCATAACCCCCACCGAACCACCAGACCGGATCCTGGCCTTCCTTGCTGGCAATAAAAAACCTGACATTGGCGTGGGATGTTGGGACGTAGGGGTTATCCGGGTGGATAACCAGCGACACGCCCATGGCCTGGAAAGAACTGCCTGCCAGTTCCGGCCTGCTCGCTGTAGCCGACGCCGGAAGTTGATCGCCATACACGTGGGAAAAAGCCACTCCCCCTTTTTGCAGAACCTTGCCAGTAATGACCCGGGTCCTGCCGCTGCCGCCGGTTTCACGTTCCCACTGATCTTCACCAAAGACTGCACTGCCATCGACCTGCTCCAGGCCTCTGCAAATCCTGTCCTGCAGGTCCAGCAAATAGGCTTTGACCGCTTCACTATCTACATTCGACACACTCAAACTCCATATACACGTTACTGGCGAAAAACCTGCTGGCTCATCAGGTCCCTGATGGTACTGGGCCCCTGCTGCCTGCCAAGTTCACCGGGGACGATCTGGTCTATCCCCTCCGGAAAATAGGCCTGAACCTCTTCCCGGGTTTTTGCTGGCGGCAAATCAGCCGGGTTTGCCGAAGTGGATACCAGCATGCCGCCAAAGGCACTGCACAAGGCTGCCGCTACGGGATGATCCGTTACCCGGATGGCCACCGTGGAAAACTCCCCTTTGATCCAGGCAGGAATCAGGTTGTTATCATCAGGCAACAACCAGGTATTTGGGCCCGGCCAACTCTCATCCAGAAGCGATTTGTAGGCAGGGTCCAGATTGGCAGTGAGCGCTTCAACCTGATCCATGCCGGCAGCAATCAGAATCAGGCCTTTTTCAACGGGCCTGACTTTCAATGCCAGTATGCGCATAACCGCCGCTTCATGGAATGGGTCGCAACCCAGGCCCCAGACACCTTCGGTCGGGTAGGCAATCACGCCGCCATGTCGTAAAACATTGCCAATAGACTGATCAATCATACTAAGCCGGTACACCGCGATAAAACGCGGGGTATTCTCGCATTTTTTAACGCCGGGACCTAATCAGCCTTCTGCCTGACGTAACCGCCTGCACTTTTCGTAATCAAGCCCTGAATCTCAAGCTCCACGAGGGCAGCAGTTATTGCTGCCGCATCATTTGGCATCTCCTGCAGCAGTCTCTCCGCTGGAACCGGATCAAAGCCAATGCGCTCGATTATTTGCCTGGCCTGCCTCGATAGCTTGCTGTAATCAGCCGCGGTGTCAGATGCGTTCCGCTGATCCTGTGTCTGTTGCCGAAAATGGGCCAATAGTGCGGCATTATCCTCCACCACATCGCAAGGACTTTCGATAAGCCGTGAACCCTGATTAATCAGGCTATGACAACCTCTTGCCATGGGATTGTTAATTGAACCGGGAATGGCATAAACCTCTCGTCCCTGCTCCAGGGCGCAGCGTGCTGTAATAAGAGTTCCACTTTTGAGTCCGGCTTCAACAACCACAACACCAAGACTCAGGCCGCTGATAATCCGGTTGCGTCTGGGGAAGTGCATGGCCAAGGGCGGTGTACCAGGATTGAATTCAGTTATCAGCGCGCCCTGTCCGGCTATCTGGTCAGCCAGGGACCTGTTGCTTGCGGGATACACACGATCAATTCCGCAACCCAGCACCGCCACGGTTTGACCCTGACCATCAAGGGCTCCCCGATGACACTCGGTATCTATACCCAGCGCCAGCCCACTCAACACACCCAACCCGCCTTCTGCAAACTGCCTGGCAAAACGCCAGGCATGACGACGACCATCAGCACTGGGACGCCTGCTGCCTACCATAGCAACCATCGGTAAATGCAGGCTATCAACATTCCCTTTGATATAAAGGATGGGCGGCGGGTCAACAGTTCCCCTGAGCAAGGCGGGATAGTCCTGAGCATCACGCGTCACAATCGCATACTGCCCTAGCTCATGACTGATCAGGCACGAATCGACACTGTATTGAACAGAATCGGGCAACTGCCCGCTTCCTGCCTGACTAATGGCACGTGCCAATGGCTCACCGATGCCGGCGTTCATCAGCAAGGGGTAATCTGCAGACAAGATCGCAGCCGGATTTTCCTGAAACTGGTCAAGCAGGGCATTGAACATTCGGGAATACATGCCGGGAACGTGGGCAAGGATCAACCACTGTTCCAGGATCGACGGGCTGTTGTTTGTCAGGCGGGAGGTTTTGTTACAGGGCTTGATCACCGGGCTGATTGTCCATTAATCAGCCCGGGTCAGGATTATGGTGTGACGATCTTATCTTCCTGGCGGACGATATCATCAGCACTCATGATGATGCCCAGGCTGGCGTTCTCGAATACCCTGTAGACTAGTACCGTTCCGTACTTTTCGCCATTAAAGGTCTGGAGATGTCCCTTGTCAGTGCCAATGGCGCGTCGGAAGCGCTCTCCCAGGGTCACCTCTTCTATGGTGTCTTCAACAATGACCTCCGGTTTTTGCAGGGCCAGCAGATCACCGGCCTTGAGGTTGTCATTGCTGCCCTTGTTGATCACGATCGAATCATAAACGCTGCCCATGGTCCTGTTGGCAACAATATCCAGAATATCGCCATTGATATTGAATTTGGGCGGCTGTGGAAAATAGTTGGAGTCGATGCGGTTCCCGGCACTGGGAATGAAGCGGTCACCGGCACGACCTTCTTCGATGCTATCTGTCACCAGCAGGGTCGCCTTGTCTCCATTTCGTTCGACCAGGGTAGCCGTGCCCACCATCTTGCCTTCCACGCCATAGGTCTTTTTGGTTTCCGGGTCCTGGTATTTCCTGCCTGGACGAATAATGTCGTATTGCTGGACCCGGGTATCCCATGCGCCTTTCGCAAATACTTCATCACCATCCCTGGAAAGCAAACTGCCACTGCGGTTACCAATCAGGTAAGGCGCTGCATCAAGTTCTGTTTCCGGCACCACGATGTTTTCGCTGAGGACAGAACTGATACGATCCAGTGGAATGGCAGGGATAGCATTATCCAGGGGTTCCCGACGCACCCGGGGAGACAATTTGACCGTTCGCAACCCACCAGCATTGGTATCACTGCCGGCACGTCTCAAGGTAAGCAGGGGACCATTGGCCGAATACTGCAACTCGATAACATCGCCTGGATAGATAAGATGGGGGTTTTCTATTTGGGGATTCAGTTCCCAGACTTCAGGCCACAACCAGGGATCTTCCAGGAATCGTCCAGAGATATCCCACAAGGTATCACCCCTGACCACTTCATACTGGGCAGGCGCATCATCCCGGATACGTATCTGGTCAGCAGCGCCCAGAAAGGCGGGCATCAGCAACATGGCCAACAAAACCGGGAAAAGCTTTTGCAGATTCACAGTCATGGAATACCTCATCTGGCAGGAAATCACCTGCCGGGCGATGGAAATTTCAGGCAATAGTAACAATAAGTGCCTAAATTATATATGGTTAGCTATGATATTTTAGGTAAATTGTGACGTAATCGGATTTTCAAGTAAGTCGTGATTTACCACGAAAAATAAAATATTCACGCTGAATGGCGTATCATTGCCCCTTGACCATTTTTAGCGACGCCCCGATATAGCCAGATATGAGCATACTGACCATTCTTGAGTTTCCTGATCCCAGGCTGAGAAAAATTGCCGAGCCTGTTGCCGAGGTCAATGACGATATTCGGCAGACACTGGACGATATGGTCGAGACCATGTATCACGCTGAGGGTATCGGCCTGGCAGCCACTCAGGTTAATGTCCATCTGCGGATGCTGGTTATCGATATTTCTGAAAACCGCGATACCCCGATGTTTTTCATTAACCCGGAGGTCAAGATACTCGACCCGGAGCCCCTGGGGCATGAAGAGGGCTGTCTTTCTGTACCCGGCTTTTACGAACTGGTCCAGCGGCCGCGAAAAGTCCTGATCAGTGCCGTAAACCGTGAAGGGGAGAACTTTGAACTTGAAGCCGAAGGCATTCTGGCCGTCTGCATCCAGCATGAGCTTGACCACCTTAATGGCAAGCTGTTTGTGGACTACCTGTCACTGCTCAAGCGCCAACGCATTAAATCCAAGCTGGAAAAAGAACATCTCCAGCAAAAAACAGCCTGATCCCGCGGTATATCCATGCCTGACCAATCCCTGCGTCTAGTTTTCGCTGGAACCCCTGATTTTGCTGCCCGGCATCTAAAAGGGCTCATTCAGCATGGTCTTGTGCCCGTTGCAGTATTCACCCAGCCCGACCGTCCAGTGGGACGCGGCAAGAAAATACTGCCAACACCTGTTAAAGCCCTTGCCCAGGAGCACCAGATTCCGGTCTTTCAACCTGAACGCCTGGAAGGAGATACCGGTGATCTTCTGGCCAGCCTTGATGCAGATCTTATGATCGTGGTGGCCTACGGCATCATTTTGAAGCCGGATATCCTTGAAATGCCCAGGTTTGGCTGTATCAATGTCCACGCTTCACTGCTGCCCCGGTGGCGCGGAGCCGCACCAATAGAGCGAGCCATCCTGGCAGGGGACTCTGAAACCGGCGTTTCCATCATGCAAATGGATGCCGGGCTGGATACCGGAAATGTCCTGCTTGAGCTCAAAACCCCCATCCTGGATGATGATAATGCCGCTACACTGACTGACCGCCTCATTGATCTGGGCATCGATGGTCTTGTCGAAGTGCTCCGGGATCTTGGGACTTACCAGTCAACATCCATACCCCAGGACCCAGCTTTAGCCTGCTATGCCGCCAAGCTTTCCAAGGAAGATGCCCATATCGACTGGCAGCTTGATGCCGAGGCCATCCAGCATCAGGTTCAGGCTTTTTTTCCCAGGTCTCCTGCATGGTGCTGGTTTAGAAGTGAACG
>CAZBBS010000110.1:0-8531 GCA_964490145.1 uncultured Enterobacteriaceae bacterium | reverse complement strand
AGATAGAGGATTACCCAGGGGACAGTGACTATGGAGATGTCGACAGTTCAGCTGATACAGAAGAATGGGGTAATGTTCACTCATCCTTGGATGACTATGATGAGGATGATGAGGATGATGAAAAAGAGGACTATGACGCTGATTCCGAGGAAGCGGAAGCCGGAACTAGGGAATCAGAAGAGTATGAACATTATCCTGATGAGTATGCCAGGGAAGATGACGACTCTGAAGATGATTGGAATGATGATTGGGAACATGATGCCGATGATTCTGATGATGACCTGGATCAGGATACACGGCTCTCAAGCGACCCCTGGGTGGCGAATGAAGTAGACGACGTTGAAGATCTTGAACCTGAAGAGGCTGATGAGGCTGAGGACACGGCGCAAGAAACACCGGTTGAGCCGACCAAAAGATCTGCAGGCGCGGCACTGAGAAAAGCCTTCCTGAACAACCGCGGTGATCGTGAAGAGCGCATTGAGCCCACCTTCGGACAAGACGAATCCGATTCAGACAGCCGTGATATCCCCGATATGCCACTGGAAAACCATGACCTGTTTGATGTCGGGTCAGAGGAAGAAACTGCAGCAGAAGAACCGGAAGATGAGGACCACCCTGTTGAAGTTATCGTGATCAATGTGATGGCCAGGGCGGGAGCTGAACTGGAGGGTGCCAGGCTGCTTCCGGTTTTGCTTAAACAGGGCATGAGACTGGGGGACATGAGTATTTTCCACCGGCATGCTGACATGGATGGCAAAGGCCCCGTTATGTTCAGTATGGCAAACATGATTAAACCCGGCACTTTTTCCATGAGCGACATGGAAACGTTCAGTACGCCAGGTGTCAGTTTTTTCATGCAGATGCCAAATAAACTCGGCAACATGGCCTGTTTTGATCAAATGCTGAAGACAGCCGATGCTATCCGTAACGAATTTGACGCACAGTTGAAAGACGAAAATCGCAGTGTATTCACCCGCCAGACCATAGAACACTGCAGACAACGGGTTCGCGATTTCGAACTGGAAATGCTTGCCCGGAAATAAGTGCCAGGCATCTGGATAGCTAACCCGGATCACGTGGAATGACCACATCCTCCAGAACTCCCCCGACAGAGCTTGTGACAGAGCTTGAAGCCTTGCGAGAGCAGATTGACCATCATAGTCGTCTGTATTACCACCTGGATGCTCCGGAAATTACCGATCAGGAATATGACAGACTCTTTGATCGACTGCTTGAACTCGAACAGCAATGGCCTGAGCTGGTAACTGCTGATTCACCAAGTCAGCGTGTAGGGGGAGCGCCTCTGGCAGGTTTTATCCAGGTTTCCCATCAAATACCGATGTTGTCACTGGACAAGGTTTTTAACGAGGATGATCTTCAGCGCTTTGAAAACCGCATACAGAAACGCCTGGAGGATAATGCACCTGTGGCGTTCAGCTGTGAGCCAAAAATTGATGGTGTAGCTGTCAGTATCCTCTATGAAGATGGTCTGCTGGTGCAGGGAGCAACACGCGGCGATGGTACAACAGGTGAAGATATCACCCATAATGTCAGGACCATCAATGACATCCCCCTCAGGTTGAAAGGTGAAAGTATCCCCCACAGGATTGAGGTGCGCGGTGAAATCTACATGACGAAATCCGGCTTTGCCCGAATGAATGACCAGGCTCTGGCTGCTGGTGAAAAAACCTTTGTAAATCCACGAAATGCCGCTGCCGGCACACTGCGGCAACTGGACCCCCGAATAACATCCAGGCGTCCCCTGAAAATGTTTTGTTACAGCTATGGCCTGATGGAGGGGGGGGAACTGCCGTCAACCTTGAGCGAGGTGTTTGACCTATTCGAAACCTGGGGCTTGCCGGTGAACCCGATACGTTCGGTCTGTACCGGGGTTGAAGAGGGCTATCATTATTGCCAGCAGCTTCTGGATAAACGTGACAGTCTTGATTATGAGATTGACGGCGTTGTCATCAAGGTTAACCAGTTTGCCTTGCAGGACAGGCTCGGGATGAATGCCCGTACGCCTCGGTGGGCCATGGCCTTCAAATTCCCTGCCGAAGAAGTATCAACCATTCTCAAGGATGTGGAATTCCAGGTAGGGCGAACCGGGACTATCACTCCGGTTGCCCGACTTGAACCGGTTTTTGTTGGCGGTGTGACTGTCAGTAATGCCACGCTCCATAACATGGATGAAATTGCCAGGCTGAATCTGAAAATTGGTGATGAAGTGATCATCAGGCGAGCAGGGGATGTGATACCCAAAATCGTGTCAGTCATTACTTCCCGCCGCCCCGCGGATGCGAAAGACATCATACCCCCTGTCAATTGCCCGGTTTGCCATTCCGATATCGAGCATATCGAGGATGAGGTATTGATGCGCTGTACTGGCGGCTTGTTTTGCCAGGCCCAGCGAACCCAGTCCATCATCCATTTTGCCTCCAGGGCCGCGATGGATATCGAAGGCCTGGGAAACAAGCTTGTTGAGCAACTGGTCAGTCGCGACCTCCTGACGTCTGTGGCTGACATCTACAGGCTTGATCTTCCAACCCTATCCGGTTTGGAGCGCATGGGCGAAAAATCTGCCAGCAATCTGCTTCTGGCCATAGAAAACAGCAAACAGGTGTCTTTGGCTCGCTTTCTTTTCGCTCTGGGCATTCGCGAAGTCGGGGAAGCAACAGCGTCTGGTTTGGTCAAGTATTTTGGTACCCTGGCCAGCATCATCGCCGCCGATGAAGAAGCGCTGGTACAGGTGCCCGATATCGGGCAGGTGGTGGCACATCATATCCGGGCTTTTTTTGCAGAGCAGCATAATCTTGACGTCATTGCACAGCTTCTGGACGCCGGGGTCAGTCCTGTTGAGAGTGAACCTGTTGATACCACTGCCTTGCCGTTGTCCGGCGAAACCTGGGTTATTACCGGTACGCTTGATGCCATGGGCCGCAGTGAAGCGAAGGAAAAACTCATGGCGCTGGGAGCCAAGGTGGCGGGCAGCGTATCTGCAAAAACCACCTGCGTGGTCGCAGGTCCGGGCGCTGGTTCCAAACTGGACAAGGCAGAATCCCTGGGTGTGCGTGTTATCGACGAATCCGCCTTTTTGTCACTGCTCAAGCAGCATGACATTACCCCTTAAAACCGTGTAAAGTACACACCGAAAGCCTGTAAACGCCCTGGAGATGCCGGAAACGGCCAGAACGCCCATGAAAACCACACTGACCCTGCTGCTGCTCATGGCACTGACGTCATGTGCCAGTGCTCCTCCCAAAAATACCACCAATATCTGCAGTATGTTCGAGGAACGCCGCGGCTGGTACAAGGCCGCCGTGAAGTCGGAAAAACGCTGGAAAACACCATTGACAGTATCCATGGCCATTATTCAGCAGGAGTCCAGCTTTGAAGGTCGGGCGAAACCTGAACGCACGAAGTTGCTCTGGGTAATCCCCTGGAAGCGCCCATCCTCCGCTTTTGGCTATGCCCAGGTGCTGGATGAAACCTGGACGGAATACAAGGCTGAGGCAGGCAACTGGGGCGCAAGACGATCCAATTTTGCCGATGCTATCGACTTTGTCGGCTGGTACACCAACAACTCCTCGCGCGTTAATGGCATAGCCCGTGATGATGCCTATAACCATTATCTGGCCTATCACGAAGGCAACGGTGGATTCTCCCGTCGGACCTACAATGGCAAGCCCTGGTTGATAGATGTCAGCCGCAAGGTCCAGGCCAACGCCAATCTTTATGCCAGTCAGTATGAGGGCTGTGAGAAAGCGCTGGGCCGTAACTGGTTGATGAGGCTGATCTTCTGAGCTGGTGGGGAAAAATCATAGGAGGGAGCCTGGGCTTCATGCTTGGAGGCCCCCTGGGAGCCTTGTTCGGCGCTGCCTTTGGCCATAATTTTGACCAGGGGCTGAACTCGCTTGGTGGGAATATTGGCCTGGGGGCCAATCTGGAGCGTATCCAGACGGTGTTTTTTACGGCCACCTTCTCCATCATGGGGCATTTGGCCAAAGCTGATGGCCAGGTAACCCAGGTCGAAATAGATGTCGCAGAAAATATCATGCGGCAGATGAAGCTCAATGCCGAGCAGAGGAAGGCGGCCCAAAAACTTTTCAGTGAGGGTAAACAAAGCAATTTTCCCCTGGATGATGTCCTTCGTCAGTTCAGGATGGAATGCCACCGTCGGCGCAGCCTGTTGCAGATGTTCCTTGAAATACAGGTTGCCATAGCCATGTCTGACGGGAAACTGCATGCCAATGAACGAAAATTGCTTGAGCACATTGCCTCACAGCTAGGCTTCAGTCGGGCAGACTATGAGGCCATTCTCCAGGGGATCAGAGCGCAGCAGCATGCGCATACAGCACAGCAGGGCATGTCGCTGGAAGACGCTTACAAATTACTTGGCGTTCCGAGTAGTGCCTCAGACCAGGACGTGAAAAAAGCCTACAGACGACAAATGAATCAGCATCATCCAGACAAACTGGTGTCAAAAGGGCTTCCTGAGGAAATGATGGAACTGGCGAATCGTAAGGCCCAGGATATCAAGACAGCCTACGAAGCCATTAAAGCATCCCGTAAACATTGAGGCCTGAAAGCCAGGGAACGCTCTGTGATCTTTCTTTAAGAAGTTCTTCTAAATCGCTGTTTATTATAGATATTTCAAGATAAACATCTGCCTCAATCTGATTGTTCAGATAATGCAGTTCCAGTCGATGCAATGCGCCTTCCGGCAGGATTCCCTGCCAGCATTTCATCAAGGTCTCTTTAACCTCTTTACGCAGTGGCAGCCGCAGGTTTTGTGGAACATCCACATTATCGGGCTCCGGATCGATATGTACGACAACATCTGTGATTTCCGGAAATTCCTGGCGTAGCGAATCCTCAATCAGGTCGGATAAATAATGACCTTCCGAGACCGATATGCGTTCATCGACCTGTAAATGCAGATCCACCAGGATATGGCCTCCATGCCGCCTCGTGCGAAGCTCATGAGCGCCCCTTATGCCGGACAGGGTGTTTACGTGCTGCCTGATAGCACGCACCTGTTCCTCAGGCAAAGCAGTATCCACCAGTTCGCTCAGGCTGCTGCGAATCAGATCCCAGGCTATTTTGGCAATCATCAGGCCAACAAAAAATGCAGCGGCCAGATCCATGCCGGGATAGCCCATTTGGGCACCGAGAATACCAATCAGCACAGCAACTGATGACAGGGCATCCGTCCTGCTGTGCCAGGCATTGGCCAGGAGCAGAGAGGATTTGATTTGTTCGGCGACCTGGCGTGTGTAGCGGTAAATCCATTCTTTTCCGGCAATGCTCAGGGCGGCTATCAGCAACCCGGTCCATCCTGGCGTGGGCAGTGGGTCAACCTGATTCATCCGGCGCACACTGTCAAAACAGATTACTCCGGCAACAGCAAAAAGTACGACCCCCAAGGCTATGGTGCCAAGAGTTTCAAAACGGCGATGTCCATAGGGATGGTCCCGGTCCGGAGCCGCATGGGAAAACCTGGCAATGACCAGGACAAAGGCATCTGTGACGAGGTCTGACAGTGAATGTATGCCGTCTGTGACCAGGGCAAATGAGGAGGATAGCAATCCAATGAGGATTTTCAGGATGCCGAGAACAAGGTCAAGAACTGCTCCTATCAGAGTGACCTGAGTCGCGGCATGAAGATCGGAGGTTTTTTGCGGTGTACTCATTGGACCATTATATTTTGCCGGACAAAAAAAGCCTGACACAAATCAGGCTTTTTTGAAGGAAGAGAGGCCAGGTACAGCAACCACAATCCTTGCATCTCCATGTGTTTGATACGGGCTTGCGGCACAAGTTCCCGGGCGACGAAAAAATTTACAACACCTGGATATCCAGTCCCAATGAAGTCAGTTCATCCTGATGTGCTTTATTACTGACCACCCCAATACTAGGGGATGACAGGGTCAGATATTTTTCGGTTACCTGCCTGAGCTGCTCTACGGTTACCTGCAGTACCTGTTGGCGGAATGCGGCACGCTGCTCGCGATTTCGGCCAAATAATTCATTGTAAAACGCCTGCTTGGCTGTGCCGGCAGGAGATGAAGGTTTGTCCAGGCTGGAAATGACTCCCAGTATGGCTTCCTCAAGAGGGCGGTATTCATGGTTTGAGTTTAGCAGCCAGTCGATTGACCGTTTGTAGTCATCCAGGGTTTCCGTCAGCCGTGGATCCCTGTAAGAATAAAACCGGAAAGTGGCCGTGCCGGAGTCCTGGTTGGCACCACCACCATAGGCGCCGCCTTGTTCACGGATCGCCCTGTGCAGAAAACCATTGCGCAGAAAACCACCAAGTACCGTTAAAGCTGCAGCATCCTGATGGCCAACCGGGACTGTCGGAAAAGCCATTGCACAGAAGTTGACCTGGGTATTTGTCAGCCAGGCTTCTGCAACATTTTCGCGACAGTTATCTGACTGGAAACGGGTGGTATTGCCCGCAATTCCACTGGCTTCACGCCAGGTGTCTTCGATGCCCTTTAAAAGCGCTTCACGCTCCGAGGCTTCACTGACAAGGAGGAACTGCTTATCAGCGCTGGTCAGTTGATCATGTATCCGCTGGAAACTGTCGGCAAAGCGGGCCAATTCATCCTGATCACTGAAACTGCGGGTCAATTGCTTGAGATACCGGATTCCCGCCATGCCTGAGCTGCGGTAATTGATCGCTGCTATCGGGCTGGATTTGCTGCAGGCTACACCGACGGCGAGGCTGTGACCCTGGCTGGTGATGCTTTGCTCCTTGCGGGAAGTGATCTGCTCCATGATTTCCCTGATACGTTGATGCTCATCGAAACGGCAGTCTGTCAGAGTGTCTCTGAGTAATGCGCTGACAGCGGACTGGTTCGAATACAGGGATTTGCTGGACAGTATGAAATAACTGTTGAACTGCTGTTCATCATCGACGCTGCTGCGGATGCTGTGCTGAACGTTCACACCACCGGATATGGAGGACTGCAGGGCCTGAATATCCAGATAGCTTCGGGTCCCGATACCAAGTTCCGGCACGCAGCCACTGTAATAGGGAAGATTTATTTTCAGCTCTTCGTCCAGGTCAGGCATGTTGAGGATGACCTGCTGGTAGCTTATCCCGTTGGTCCCCTGGGGATAGTGTCTGACTTTGCAGGACTGACTGCTAATTTCCAGTTCATGATTGCTGCTGTCAGGCCATTTAATGTCGGCAGGCACATCGCTCAGGCTGACTTTCGGCAGAATTGAAGGGTCATCCTCCTGCTCCTGTCTGGCCTTCAGGCGTGCCGCCTGTTCAATGATAGCGGCAATGGAATCCTCGTCCAGGTCAGCCTTGATTTCTGCCAGTTTTGCCGCCTCATCAGCGGCCATTTTTTCAGACAGGCCGGTATCAGGATTGACGGTCAAAGTTACCCGGTGGGGGTTATCCAGCAGATATTCCCTGATCAGGTCAGGAATATATTGCGGGTCCTGTATATCTTTTTTCAGCTGTTCCAGGGCAGGATCGATATTCAACAGCTCTATTGGATCCCCCCTGTGCGTGGCGGTGGACAGGGCAGCGAGTATCAGTTGCAGGCCATAGGGATAGGAATCGCCGCTGATCTCCCGCTGGCTCAGTTCCAGGCTATGCAATGCCGCTTCGACCTTGTCCTGTGCCACACCATTGTCGGCGATGTCCTTTAATGTCTCAAGAACAAGAGCCTCTATCTCTTCAGTACTCCGGGAATCACAGCCTTCCAGGCCGCACATGAAGCTCATCTCGCGATGCGAATCTTCGAGGCCGCACAAGGGTGAAGGTGAGCGCCCCAGCGAGGTTGTCTCCAGGGCCTGCAAAAGCGGGCTGGCACTGTTATCTAGCAGTACGTTGGCCAGCATCTGGGCCTTGTACATGTCAGCCAGGTCTGTGCTTTTACCGAGCAGCCAACCCATGACAATATGACTCTTGCCCGTACTGTCATCCTCGTCAAGCGGGTAGGTTTCAGTGACTTTCAACGGCTCGCTGTAACGCTGCTCGTCTCCCACAGCGATATGCACATCAAGCTTGTTAAATGCCTTGAGGGCCAGCTCTTCAAACTGGGCCTGATGTTCACTGGCAGGAATATCGCCATAAGTCATGAAAATCGCATTGCTGGGATGGTAGTGGGTCCTGTAGAACTGCTGCAGCTGCTCATAAGTCAGATCAGGAATATCCTCAGGCTCGCCGCCACTGTTGTAGTGGTAGGTTGTTGTCGGAAACAGGTGAGCACACATTTGCTGCCAGATGCGGGAGGTTGGGGAGCTCATTGCCCCTTTCATTTCATTGTATACAACGCCCTTGTATTCAAGGGGTGACTGTGGGTTGGCAGGTTCTGCAAACTCAATACGATGGCCTTCCTGAGCGAAATCCAGTTCATTGAGGGAAGAGAAAAAAACCGCATCAAGGTAGACCTGCAACAGGTTCTGGAAATCCTTTCGGTTCTGACTGGCAAAGGGATAAGCCGTCCAGTCACTACTGGTAAAGGCATTCATGAAAGTGTTCAGCGAACGCCTGATCATCATGAAAAATG
>CAZBBS010000109.1:0-8605 GCA_964490145.1 uncultured Enterobacteriaceae bacterium | reverse complement strand
AAAATACCTAATTCCATTGCTGCAGAAATCGCCGGTACATTCAACATGACCAGCCAGGCATTCCAAACAGCTTTATCATCAACAACGGGCAGTTCTAGATTCATAGTTCATTCCTGGCTAAAAAATTCAGACATGACTCTACTGGTTCTGCTGTCAGAAATAAACCATCCTGACAGCTTTAGCATGGTATTATTTGCAGTCTATTTACCAGGTGCGAACTCACTGGAACAGGATTAAACACATGATTGAACCCGGCTTTGAATTTATCTTTGCTGCCGAGGGTGTTCTCGGAGACCCCATTCAGTTTGGAGAAACATTTGAAGGACCAAGACGCTTGATACCTATTATTGAAGGTACGTTTGAAGGTCCTGATATCCGTGGACGATTTTTTCCAACTGCAGCAGCCGACTGGCAATATACCCGCCTTGACGGGGTGACCCAGGCTGAAGCCACTTACGCCATTGAGACTGATGATGGTGTTCTGATCCAGGTGGAAAATTACGGATTGCGTTTCGGCCCTGCAGATGTCATGCAGCGACTGGCTGCCGGTGAAGATGTCGATCCCAATGATTACTACTTCCGGACCAACCCGCGCTTCAAAGCCCCGGCCGGGAAATATGAATGGCTGAACAAGGGCATATTCATCGGCACCGGTGCCCGCTCCGCAAATGGCATCAAACTCTGGTTTTTTAAAGTAACCTGATTGCCCACCTGAATTTCCAACTTATCTGCGACTTGTAAAAACGAGGATCACCATGCCCCTGAACTTGATGGAACACTACCTGGTGCTAACCGATGATATCGATATGACACGTGAGTTTTATATCGAGGTGCTCGGACTTGCAGACGGCTTCCGTCCGGAACTGGGATTTCCCGGGTACTGGCTGTATTTACAGGATATTCCTGTCCTGCATATTGCCGAATGGGAAACCTATACTGCCCACTCCAACAAGGTCGGCATCCCTGTCAGCACAAAGTCCGTGAGTACTGGTGCCTTTGATCATGTTGCTTTCAATGGAACGGACCCTGAGGCATTGATCAGCCGCTTGGAAGAACGCCATCTTGCCTACCACAGGAATGACGTGCCACATGCAGGTCTTGTGCAGTTGTTCCTCAATGATCCAAACGGCATCAAGCTGGAACTGAACTTCAGGGTTTAAGTCAGAATCAGGTTGCCAGAATAATCTTTCCTGTTTGCCGGGCAATTTTCCACCCGTCGCCCGTCTGGACAAAATCCATATAGAACTCACCAATCAGCTGGGAAGGATTGGCTTTGACGCCAAACATTGCCGGCTCAGCATCAACAGGTGCCATGAACAGGGTCGCATAGCAAACGCCCCTGGCCTTTTCAGCATCCACCACATCAATAACAATATTGCTGATGATGTGACGGGTTATTCGATCATGCGGCCTTGCCTGGAAAGCCGCCAGGATACCGTCACGCCCACTGACAAAATTCTCTGGATCTGTTGGCCTGGCAAACGCGCCATCCGCTGCAAACAACTGGCTCAGGGCTTCAAAGTTACGGGCATCATTAAACAGGGAAAACTGGTTAACCAATCGGGTACAGGCCATTTCGATCTGAAGACTTTCCTGAGCGTTCATTAAGATTCCCCTCAAACAAAAAACAGAAAAAGTACACCGCCAAGCAGCAGGCGATATATGACAAAGGGTAAAAATCCAAGCCTGTTGATAGTACCCAGAAATAATGAAATGCAGGCATAGGCCACGATACCCGAAAGGCATAATCCATAACCCAGTTCCAGCCAATTGACATGACTTTGCTGCAGCAAATCCAGAATAAGCAGCAAGGCAGCGCCGGCAATTGTCGGGATGGAGAGCAGGAATGAAAAGCGCGATGCACTATGGCGATCCAGATGGCAAAACAATGCCGCAGTCATGGTAATACCGGAACGGGATGTTCCAGGCACCAGTGCCAGCACCTGGGCCAGGCCAATGATGATGGCAGCCTTCCATGTCAGCCCGGTGAGTGTTGTGTGCCCAGCAGAATGTTTATCAGACCAGAACAGGATCAGGCCGAAGAAAATGGTTGTTGTGGCAATAATGACAGTCTGTCGAAAGTGCTCATCCACGACATCCTTCAACAAAAAACCGGCAAGGATGACTGGCAGCGTTGCCACCAGCAATTGCCAGCCAAGGCGGCTGTCTGCTGATGCCTGCTTTTTGAAGAGGTGCAGCAGGCACCCCTTAACGATGGCCATCAGGTCTGTGTAGAAATAAACCAGCACAGCCAGCAATGTGCCCAGATGTACTGCAACATCAAAAGCCAGCCCCTGATCTTCCCAGCCAAACAGGGCTGAAGGCAAAATCAGGTGCGCCGAACTGGATATGGGCAAAAATTCGGTAAGGCCCTGTATAAAAGCCAGGAAGCTCAAACGTATAACGTCAAAATCCACAGTCACTCCCCGATCAGGTATTTGTCACTTTATCCCGCAGATAGACAGGGCTGACATCTTCAGGCTGTTGTATACAACCTGCTTCAAACATGGGAACAGCTAATCTGGCAATTGTGCCGGCCCTTGGATAAATATCAGTCTGATATGAATCCATTTGTTGGACAAAGGTTGACGGCATACGATCAATAAATGCCAGCCCGCTGCCCATCCCTGCAAAATTTTTCAGGCTTTCACTCAACTGTGCAGGTAGTAATTCCGGCTTGCACAAGCCTTCAGCACCAACAAGCTCTACTGTTGCCCCCGAACGACGGTAAAAACCCCAGTAAACCTCATCAATTTTGGCATCAAGCGCGGTAAATACCAGACCATCCGACTCTGACTGCAAGGCTATGGATGCCAGAGACGAAACAGCCACAACAGGTTTGTCAGCCCCCAGGGCTATCCCCTGTGTTACGCCTGCGGCAATACGCAGCCCTGTAAACGAACCTGGTCCACATCCATAGGCCACGGCATCAAGGTCACAGTATGAGAGACCCCGGCTCGCCATGAGCGTTTCTATCATGCCCAGAAGTCTCGCCGCATGCTGCCTGGGAATAATTTCAAATTGCTCATGCACCTCTCCATCACATCCATCACACACAAGTGCACAGGAACAGGCGGTAGTGGAAGTATCAAGGGCTAATATGTTGGGCATGGTATGGTTGTCATGAATAAATCCTCCCGGACAGGTGTCAGGGAGGATTCATTATAGGGGATTCACCGGGCCAGACCTAGCTGCCAACCAATGAACAGGAACATCTTTGATCAGCGGAAACGGTTGCCGGGCCCTGTACTTTTGGCGCATTAACCAGGCTCGACCCTAGCGTTTTTTAGAGCCTTTTTTTGGAACTTTCCTGGCAGTTTTTTTGGGGGCCTTGGCGACCTTTTTGGGGGCCTTTTTAGCAACCTTTTTAACGGCTTTCTTTTTGGCGGCCTTCTTTTTTAGAGCCGGCGTTACCGCCTGCTTTTTACCAGCTTTTTTTACAATCTTCTTTGCGGCTTTTTTGGTGGCTTTCCTTGCCGTTTTCTTTTTGGATGCCACTTTTTTGGCGGTTGTTTTGCGCTTTGCCGCCACCTTGCCAGCAACCTTTTTCCTGGCCGGTCTGGTTTTAGCCGTTTTCTTTTTCAGGGCACTATTCTTTTTTGCCTTTTTGGTCGCGCCAGATTTTTTACCTGCAACTTTCTTTTTGGCTTTTTTCGCCATTCTTTCAGCTTTTGCCTTGATTCTGGCCTTTTCTTTTTTAACTTTTACCCTGAGCCTGGCCTTTTCCTTCTTCGCTTTGGCCTTGGCCTTTGCCTTCTCCTTGCGAGCCTTGGATTTCAGCCTGACAGCCTGCTTTCTGGCCTTTGCCTTGGCTTTGGCCGCAGCCTTACGCTCAACAGCTTTTGCCTTTCGCTCGATCTTCTGTGCTTTTGCCTTGAGCCTGGCTTTTTCCTTTCGTTCTTCGGCTTTCGCCTTTCTGAGCAGTTTTCTGGCAACGGCACTGGCTTTGGCCTCTGCTTTCTTTTTAGCTTTTGCCGCCTTGGCGGCCTCCTTCTTCAATTTTGAGGCCAATTTCTTTGCATCCTGCTTGGCACGTTTTTTAGCCCATGAAGCTTCAAATTTCTTCAGGGCTTTTTTCAGATCCTGGACAGCTTTCTTTTTAAGTTTGTCTTTATAGACTGAAACAGCCTTTGCCTGTTCCGCCACTTTTTCCTGCGCCACATCAGCTGCCTTGGCTTTTGCCAGAACTTGCCGTGCTTTCAAAACCTTGTTTTTGGCTGCGTTCAATTTTGTGGTTGATTTCCTGACCTGCGCTTTGGCACTGGCAGCCCCTTTTTTGGTAGCCGCTGCTTTTACTTTTTTTCGTGCAGCACTCACTGCCTTGGCTTGTTTGGCCAGGCTTTTTTGCGCTTTACGTAGATTGGACTGGGCTTTTTTGCTTGCCGATACAGCTCGACGTTTGACGGGAGTTACAGATACCTGTACAGCATCAACAATGGCGGCTTTTTTCTTTGCTTTGGCTTTAGGCATAATCATCTCCTCTAAACGTGAAAGTAAACGATCCGGACAAAAGGAGTACAAGTCGTCTAACGTTCTTCGAGGAACATAACACAAAAAATATTTTTTTAAAAATCAGTTAATTAAGATTCAAATTCTTTTAAGTAAATTAAAAAATATTTTTTGAGAAAAATTTTGGTCAAGCCAAAGCGTCAAGAAAATATATTTCAGGCTATTGCCAGCTTGGATTTGATGTCTTCAACAATGTCATCAATTTTTCTGGTGCCATCTATTTTTATAAATTTTACCGAGCCGGTGTCTTTTTCCATGTTCTGATAAAAATCAACCAGAGGCTTGGTTTGGGAATGGTAAATTTCCAGCCGGTTTCTCACGGTAGCTTCCTTGTCATCGTCCCTCTGGATCAAGGGTTCGCCCGTAACATCATCCACTCCCTCATTGGCTGGTGGATTGAACTCAACGTGATAAACACGCCCAGACTCCAGGTGAACACGACGCCCACTTAAGCGCCTGACGATTTCTTCGTCTGGCACATCAATTTCAAGAACAACATCTATTCCTACTCCTGCATCACGCATGGCTTCTGCCTGGGGAATGGTTCTGGGAAATCCGTCGAACAGGAATCCTGGCTGGCAATCGTCCTGCGTCAACCGATCCTTCACCAGAGCAATAATGATATCGTCGGTTACCAGGCCGCCGGCATCCATGACTGCCTTGGCTTTCAAGCCTACGTCGGTACCTGCCTTCACCGCTGCACGCAGCATATCTCCCGTAGAAATCTGTGGAATTCCGTAGGTTTCAGTCAGAAACTTGGCCTGGGTGCCCTTACCGGCCCCCGGTGCTCCCAATAAAATCATTTTCATTATTTTTACTCCTGCGTGATCTTTGAACAATACATTGATGCCAGGATAGTCACAATCCCTGGCAGGTCTACATTTAACTCATTCACGTTGATGTCTTTTTGGCCTGTTGCCAGTATGATTCAAGCTTTTCAAGTGAAGCCGACTGCAGATCTGCATTATCGGCTTTAGCTGCGGCCTCCACATGCCTGAACCTGTTTTCAAATTTGCTGTTGGCTTTTCGCAAACTGGTTTCCGGGTCAATCCCCAGATGCCGACTGAGGTTCACGAGGGTGAAAAACATGTCACCCACTTCCCCTTCAATATCGTCATGGACACGACTATCAACAGCTTCCTGAATTTCTTCCACTTCCTCCCGGCATTTTTCTATGACACCTTGTATATCCGGCCAGTCAAAACCGACAGTGGCAGCCCGTTTCTGCAGTTTCCCGGCACGGGTCAACGCCGGCAGGGTTGCAGGCACATCATCCAGTACGCTGACAGTCTTACCATGCTTGTCCTGCCTTTCCTGTTTCTTGAGCTCTTCCCAGTTTCCTTCAACCTGGGAGGCTGTCAGTGCAGGCCTGGTGCCAAAGCTTTCAACGGTTGCCTCTGGAAAAACATGGGGATGCCGCTGCAACAGTTTCGTGGTGATTTCGTCCACAACATTCTGGAAATCAAAATAACCGGCCTCCTTACCAAGCTGGGCGTAAAAAACCACCTGGAACAGCAGATCTCCCAGCTCATTGGCCAGATGAGCATAATCTTCCCGCTCAATGGTATCCACCACTTCATAGACTTCCTCCAGGGTATGTGGAGCTATCGTCTGAAAAGTCTGTTTTCTGTCCCAGGGACAACCATGTGATTCATCCCTTAGCATTGACATGATCGTCAGCAGTTTTTCAACATTCACAGACATATTCGCAATCTTACCCAGCTGTCAGGATGATTTGATAAACAGGGCCATGGCTTCTACATGGGCTGTATGCGGGAACATGTCCATAGCGCCGGCAAAACGCATGCTATAGCCATTGGCGGTCAGGAACCCGGCATCCCGCGCCAGCGTGGCAGGATTGCAGGAAACATACACAATACGTTCCGGTCCCATGGAAAGAATGTCAGGAAGGATTTCGAATGCTCCCGACCTTGGCGGATCCAGCAGAACCTTGGTGTAGTGATCCGTCATCCAGGGCATATCCGACATGAGCTTGGTTAAATCCGCACAGTAAAAAGCGGCATTTCCTATCCCGTTGTTTGAGGCATTTTCATATCCCCGGTCAACCATGACATCGGCCCCTTCCACACCAGTGACTCGCAGACAACGCCTGGCAACAGGCAGCGTGAAATTACCGAGACCACAAAACAGATCCAGCACAATGTCCCCTGCTGATAATGCCAGCAGCTCAATGGCGCGGGAAATCATTTTCCGGTTAATGTCCGCATTGACCTGGGTAAAGTCGGTGGGATGAAACGCCATGGTCAGATCAAATTCAGGCAGACGATAATAAAGCCTGTCCATGCCACTGTCAGGAACCACTCGATGTATCGTGTCCATTCCTCCAGGCTGAAGATACAAAGCGATTGCCTTGTCTACAGCAAACGCCTGCAGTTTGTCCTGGTCTGAGGCCGGCAAAGGAGTCAGGTGCCTGAATACCATGGCTACGCTCGGGCCATCCAAATCCGGGTCACCAGCAGCGACTTCAATCTGGGGAATTTGCCTGAACTCCTTCAACTCGCCAATCAGGGTGGATAACGCCGGCAGCAATCCGGAAATTCGTGGATCAAGAACCTCACAGCTTTCCATGTGTGTGATAAACGAGGAGTGCTTCTCCCTGAAACCGACAAGAACCTGCTCTTTTTTATGGACATAACGTACAGCCAGGCGCGCTTTACGACGATATCCCTGGACTGGTCCTGTCAGAGCAGGCAGGTGTTCAAAAGTGTGATCACCTACTTCATGCTCCAGCTTTTCATAAAGGACAGCTTCCTTGAAGGATAACTGCGCCTGCGGCTGCATATGCTGCAGACTGCAGCCTCCGCAGATGCCCGCATATTCACAGGGAGGCTCAACTCGGTCAGAAGATGGCTGTATGATCTCGAGCACTTTTGCTTCATCAAAACTGTCACGCCTTGAGGTCAACTGGGCTTCCACGGCTTCACCCGTCAGGGCACCCTCGACAAAGACCACCTTGCCTTCATGGTGTGCAATACCGCGGCCCTCATGACTCATTTTTTCGATGTGCAGGGACAAGGGAGTCTGGGGAAGACTTTTACGACGACGTCTGCGCATAACCGGCCTGGATCAGATTCCAAATAAACCCGAGGACAGATAACGGTCCCCGCGGTCGCAAATGATGGCCACGATAATGGCGTTTTCCACCTCGCGGGATATTTCCAGCGCAGCAAACACTGCGCCACCTGAAGATACACCGCAACTGATGCCTTCCTGACGAGCCAGCGCACGCATGGTGTTTTCAGCATCCTCCTGGCGGATATCCATAATGCGATCCACACGTTCGCCCTCGAAAATTTTGGGCAGGTAGGCTTCAGGCCAACGGCGGATTCCCGGTATCTTGGCCCCCTCGGTAGGTTGCAGGCCGATAATTTCAACAGCAGGATTTTGGGATTTCAGAAAACGCGAAACGCCCATGATGGTTCCCGTGGTCCCCATGGAGCTGACAAAGTGCGTTATCTTGCCCTGCGTATCGCGCCAGATTTCCGGTCCAGTGTGCTCCACATGCGCCGCAAAATTATCCGGATTGGCAAACTGGTCGAGTACCTTGCCTTTGCCTTCCCGTTCCATTTTTTTGGCCAGGTCACGAGCACCTTCCATACCTTCTTCGGAGGTCACTTCAATGAGAGTCGCCCCGTAGGCAGTCATGGAATCCTTGCGTTCCTGGGTAGAGCTTTCCGGCATGATCAATATCATTCGATAACCCTTGATGGCAGCCACCATCGCCAAGGCTATACCGGTGTTGCCGCTGGTTGCTTCTATCAGGGTATCTCCCGGGCGGATATCCCCCCTGGCTTCAGCTTTGGTAATCATACTGAGTACCGGTCTATCCTTTACCGACCCTGCAGGGTTATTCCCTTCCAGTTTAACCAAAATGGTATTGCTGGTATTACCAGGCAGACGCTGAAGGCGAACCAGAGGAGTGTTTCCTACTGTATCTTCGATTGTCGGAAATTGCATGGAAGAACCCTAGCCTGTTTATGAAAGTTCGATTCGAACAAAAGCCGCACATTTTAGCCTGTACAGTGGCTAATGCCCACACCCGGTTTAGCGGCGCCTGAACAGGTTTCGACTGCGC
>CAZBBS010000108.1:0-8653 GCA_964490145.1 uncultured Enterobacteriaceae bacterium | reverse complement strand
GTCTGGTACTACTCCGACAACCTGGGGATGCAGCGCCGTATGCACGTCTACACCCCACCCGGCTACGACGACAACAACCGTGCCTATCCGGTGTTCTACCTTCTGCATGGTGGCGGTGATGAAGATTCCGGCTGGAGCACCATCGGTCGTGCAGGACTTATCATGGACAACCTGATTGCCGAGGGCAAAGCCGTGCCCATGATCGTGGTCATGCCCAACGGTAGTCTGCCCAGCCGTGAGGCCAGCTTTGAGCGGGAACTGATGGGCGATGTAATACCGGAAGTGGAAAAACAGTTCCGGGTTCGCGCCCGCCCTGAAAGCCGGGCCATTGCAGGGCTGTCCATGGGCGGCGGTCACACCACCCAGGTCTTTGGCCTGAACCCTGACCAGTTTGCCTATGTCAATATCTGGAGTGCCGGCATCTTCAATGGCAATGCGGAAGAATTCGAGCAGCAGTATGCGGATTTCCTGACCAGTGCCAAAAAGGTCAATCGCGACGTGGACTATTTCGCCATCATGGTGGGCACCGATGATTTCGCTCATCCCGGTGCCAGGCTGTTACACGAAACGCTCGACAAGCATGGCATTGATCACCAGTTCATTGAAACCGGTGGTGGTCATACCTGGCTGAACTGGCGCGCCTACCTGGCAGATTTTGCCCCAAGACTTTTCCACTAGATTTCTACAAGCTTCGCCTGGTTTATGCGCCAGAAACAACGTCATTCCCAGGCGGTGCCGCAAAATGGCAAGCGGGTTTTCTTTGCCCTCTTGCCGGATGCCGCGACCATTGCAGCCATAGATCGCCATGCCGCGCAGTATTCCCCGCTGGCAGGCAAGAAAGTTGATCCAGCCAATTACCACATCACCCTGCGCTTTCTCGGCCATGTTGACCAGCGTACTCTGGATGCCCTGAGGATGGATTGCCAGGGGCTGCACGTCCCTGCAATAACGATGACCATTTCAGACGTTGGCTGGTGGAAAAAAGCCGGTATTTTATGGCTTGGACCAAAACAGATACCTGATTCGCTTCAGGACCTGGTTGATCAACTCAGTGCCCTTGCAGGTCAGCGTAAACTTCCTCGGGAAAACCGCCCCTATGTGCCCCATATCACCCTGATGCGCAAAGTCATGGCAGCCCCGCTTCACCCGCTGGTGAAGCCGTTTACCTGGCAAGCGGACAGCTTCAGTCTGATGGAATCCTTCCTCCACCCGGAAGGGGTGGAATACCGTGAACTGGAAAGCTGGCCGCTGCGCTAGGAGACTGGCTTACATGCCCAAAAAGTCAGGCTTGCCAATGGACAGGCCATTGTGACGCAACAGGTTGTAAGCGGTGGTCACATGGAAATAGAAATTCGGATACACCCACTCACGTACGTAAGCCTGACCACTGAACGTCAACTCATGTGGGCCAGCCTTGAAACTGATTTCCTTATCACCGGCGCCATCAATAGCTTCCTTGTCGAGGCCTTCCAGAAAAGCGACAGTTTTGGCTATGCGTTCTTTCAGTTCGTCAAAGGTGGTTTCCGTATCGACCATGGAAGGATTTTCCACCCCCGCCAGGCGGGCACCGCAGGCCTTGGACACATCGCAGGCAATCTGGATCTGGCGGCTGAAGGGAAACATATTGGGAAACAGGCGGGCGCTGGTCAGCACGGTTTCATCAACATTGCTGTCTCCGGCATAGGCCTGGGCCTTGTCCACGATTGCTGACAGGGCTTTCAGGGAATGCACCAACACCGGCACACTGAACTGGTAAAGGGAAAGGGATTCGGACATGAGAACCTCAGTTAAATATTAGTGTAAATGGAACAGGCCGGCATTCTACTCCCAATTTTTCCTGTCCAGCTACAATATTTACGGGCAAAAAAAAACCGGGGAAGGTCCCCGGTTTTTTCCGTTGCATGCGTGACTCAGTACTGGTTTTCCAGCACCAGCACACCGGCACCGGTATTGGAAATCGGTGCATGGTAATGTTTGTGGATTACCTTGGCATCATCCTGCAGGGCACCACGCATCACCAGCCACATGATGGTTTCAATGCCTTCGGTACCTGCTTTTTCCATGATCTCGCCGTTGGAGAATTGAGTCATCCATTCAGGATTGGTCGCGATGTTCTCCATACACTCGATATCGAAGTCCACATTGATGAAACCTGCACGTTCACCCTGTAACTGGTGAGACAGTCCGCCGGTACCGAAGATAACAACACGCAGATCTTCAGGATAGGACTCAATCGCCTTGCCCAGTGCACGGCCCAGCTTCAGGCAGCGGGCTGCAGTCGGCACCGGATGCTGCACGGTGTTGACCGCCAACGGGATGGTTTTCACCGGCCATTCCTGGAGAGTGCCGTAAAGAGCACGGATAGGATTCACAAATCCGTGATCCACCAGCATTTCCTGACAGGTACAGATATCAAATTCCTGTTCAATCAGGGACTCGGCGATATGCCAGGAGAATTGAGCATCACCCGGGAACGGTGCCTGCGGTTTCAGTCCCCAGCCTTCATCGGCATTGTGGTAGATATCGGCACAACCCAGGGCAAAAGTCGGTACTTTGTCCAGGAAGAAGTTCAGCCCGTGATCGTTATAGACATTGATGATGATGTCGGGATTCGCTTCCTTCAACCAGGCTTTTGCCGGCTCGTAACCATCAAAAAAACGTTTCCAGTAAGGTTCCTGCTGCAGACCATGTTCAATCGCATTGCCAACCGCAGGAATATGGGAGGATGTCAGTCCACCAATAATTTTAGCCATTCCAGTATCCTCCAACTTTTGCCAGTCTCTCTTCCAGTCCCTCACGATTTTTCAACAGTTTCGCCTGGAACTCCTCCGTGGTGATGCCCTGGAAGGCAGCACCGGCATCCTGTACGGATGTGCCGCGTGGAATGGCCATCTTGGCCATGAAATAAATATTGCAGCCAAGACGCAGCATGCGCAGGAAGTCCTTCTGGACGACACATTCCTTGAAATCACCTGTCACGCCGAACTTGTCGCAATAGGCGGCAGGGTCCGCTTCAAACTCATCACGACATTCCTCGTGATTGAAAGTGAACAGCATCTTGTTGATATTGTAGGAAGCATGCGCAACCTTTCCATCGAACACATAGGTGCCCGGGATATCTTCGTAATCGTGCTTTTTCCAAACCATAAGGGGTGGCCTTTATTGTATTGAAATTTCAGGTTTTCGCTTGTTTTTCAATATGTTAAGCGATAAAAAACCGCGTAAGCGGCTCTCAGGAGGCGCCTATTATAGTAAAAGATAAAGCCTGAGTCCTGATTTAAAACAAGTCTGTGGAAATCAGTTGCCAACCCGCAGGGCGGGGTCCGAAGCGGTGCGTGACCACATTGAGGCCGCCTCCTGTTCACAGACATAGTCATATAGCGGCGTACTGTCGGCGACCCGGGACAATTCCAGGCGATCACTGTAGGGGGCACGCAGGTAGATGGGGTCTGTCACCGTGTATTCATAGACAAGGGTCTGGCCATCGTCACTGACAGAGAACCGTTCAGTCACCCTTTTGCGGGCACTCGCAGGCATGTCCCGGCCACCGCCAAGCTTCTGGGTGGCCGAACCCAGCCCCCAGGCTGACGGGATATAACCACCGCTCTCCAGTACCAGGTCCTCTCCTTCCTGACGCGCCAACACCACACCAAAGAGACCATCGAGCCGGGGCCGCGTTGGCTGGCCGTTTATGGGAATTCGCCGTTCCACTTCCCAGGGCACGTTGTACAGGATGGCGACACCATCCTCGATTCTGAGATCGAAAAGATAGGGGGCATTGAACATGTCCGGAAAATTCATCGGCTCACAGGTATTGGCCGGTGACTCCTTGGCCTCATAGCTGTCCCAGGCCCTCTGTCCACGGGCATTCAACGGCAATGGCGTACCGTTGCCTGCGAAACCGCCTGGTGAACTCCAGCGTCCGGCCAAGCGCTCCAGCCCGCTGACCTGAATCAAGGCATCGGCATCAACTTTTTCGAACGGCTGACGGTCACGAAAACTGAACTGACGGCCATTGCCGTCGATAAAGGTGGAGGCATTGACGAAGCGGAAACCTGGCTCGCGATTGGGATTACCGATCAGTGTTATGGCATCGCCTGCCTGAAAGGTCTCAGCAGTCATGCCCATCTGCCGAAGGCCGGACGCGGCCATGGATTCCACTTCCCAGCGCTGGACATCATCGCCCTGGGCGACACCATCCACATAGGCGATGCCGTCAACGACCAGGGAGGAATGGGGACTGCGCAACTTGTAATCCACGACCGTGCCGCGAATCTCCAGCCGCCTGGACATATCGAAATGGGCGGTAAAGGAGTGATGGGCCAGTACCGGCACTGACAAGATGCCCATCAGTATTACCAGTATGTTGGATATTCTCATGCTAAACCCTCGTTACCCGGATTGGTCTCTTTTCCTTTTCCAATTCCAACCAGGTCCGGGAAACTTCCTCTTGCCTCTTGCCTCTTGCATCCTGCCTCTTGTCCCTTGTTCCTTGTTCCTGTTACCAGCCCCCGACACCCGGACCGTAGTCGGCTTCCCACACGCTGGGGACAGCGTCCGGAATATTGGTCAGGACCGCCTGGATTTCCTGAATCTTACCGGCGTTGATCTGGAAGAATTCACCGACCAGGCGATTGTTCGAAGTGACGACGCTCTGGCTTTCCATGCCGGCCTTGATGCCGAAGCGGACGATGGACAGCACGATGCCCCGTTCTTCATCAACTACCGGGTAGCGACGGTCCCAGAGGTTACGGCCGATGTAACGGCCTTCCTCGAATCCCTGGGCAATTGGCCTGAAAGTACCATCGGGAAACAGGCCAGTGGTCTGCATGCCATTTTCATAGCGGCGGGCATCATAGAGCCATTCGGCTGCACGATATTCATCCGTGCCATTGGTCTGGAAAGCGCGCCAGTAACCCTCGGTGGCCGCAATCAGAGCATAGTAGCTGTCCCGGTCAACAGGGCGGATGCTCTTGGTGAGATTCTCTGACAGGGGGTAATCCAGAATCTGCTCAGGTCCCCAGATGCGGTCGGAATCGCCTTCGTTGGCATAGATCACTTCCACTTCTGTCCAGGTATTACCCGCGACCTTCAGCCGTACCATGATCATGGTCACACTGCCGTCACTGTTGCGAATCACGGATTCGGTGGCCACATCACCGCGTCGGGTGTTGGCGATATCCCAGCGATAAATCACTTCATCGGCGTTATTCCAGAACCCTTCTGCCACAGTGCCCAGCTTGTTGTTGGTGGAAATTTTGGCATTGGATGCCAGCGGCAGACCTCGGGCATTGTTGGCTATCAGGGCATCCAGATAGGTACTGATATGCCCCTCAAGGCAGGCGCGGTCGCAACCGATCTGGGCATTGACCAGACCGGAAAGCGAAAACAGCAGTATGGCTAATGCCAGGTTGATCTTTTTCATCAGGAATCCCCCAAAAGATTGAATATTATTTTTATAACAAGGCGTAGTATCTGACGACGTTACCGGCTTCCTTGCGTCGGCCAATACCGATGATGACATGACGCATCAGCCAGTCGTGTTTGCCTTTTTCCACCTCGAAGGTCGGAAAGGCACGCAGGTAGTATTCGTCTTCAGGAACCACCGGTCCATTGTCGAAAATCCAGGCCTGGATCTTGGCGATGGTGTCCGGGTAGCGTCCCCACAGGTAGCCGTTGTTACGGAGCAGGATCAGGGTGCCGTCATCCTCTTCAAGCATGTAACGGGCATCAAAGGCCAGCACATCATCGGGGCGGAACAGTGCCCAGTCACCGCCGGAATTCGGTACAGCCTTGCCGTTCAGGTGAGGTCCGGAAACCTTGCCCGCATCCAGGTATACCGCACCGCGTCCGGCGCCGGTAGGCATGTTGGCAATACTCTGCACCCGGGTGAAATCGAGATCGATTTCAAACACGTATTCCAGCTTGGGCTCATCGTATCGGGATACCCCGTCAAAAGGACTGGACCAGTCGGCATTACCACTGGAGCGGTTGTTCTCCTGGGCCGATGAAACCGCCGGCACGGCCGCCATGGCCATGCCGAATTTACTCATGTCATTGATAAATGTTCTTCTGTCCATCATGTCGCCCCTCTATCCGATCAGCCAGCTGAACAAAGATGGTGTTTTGGGCGCAATAGATTGTGATGACAAATGCTGCTGCGCCATTTCCTGGATAATCTGTTTGTCAGAAGTGACCGGCAGGTGCATGTAATCCAGTGCCAGACTGGCAGACCAGTTGGCCTTGCCTGGCTGCTCAACAGCATGCTGCAGTTCCAGCAGGGGATATTTACGTGCTTCAAAGGCCAGTCCACTGAGCAGCAGATAATCCGGCCAGCTGGTTAAACCCAGCAGCGGCGTACCGGATGTGCTGACAGCCTCACCCAGGCCATCACGCCATTGACGTACCAGATCGTCTGTCAGTGCCACAGTTTTCAGTCCGGCTTTTGCCATGGTGTCGGCAAAGGCCACCGAGTGCGCATCGTCTTCACGATACACCACGATGCCCTGGTGTTGCTGCAGCTCGCCCAGAGTGACTTTCAGATCATTGGCATTGGCTGTCAGATAAGCGGGCAGTGACCCCAGTGCCAACATGGAACCGGTGCCTTTCATGAACCGGCGCCTATCCTGGTAAAAGGTGTAATCATCATTCATGGTTATTTCTCCTCTTCCAGATAGCCGATGATGCTTTGCAGCTGCACGTCGCTGACTTCGCCCCGACTCATGGGGAACATAACCCCGAAGCCGCTGCGGACAACATTTTCAATAAAGGGACCCTGCAGGTCATCGCGTTTTTCCAGCAGGGCAATTTCCGGATCCATGCGCCTGGCCAGAATGCCGGTGCCCATGCCCATGACATCGCCATGGCACATGCCGCATTTTTCCTTGAACAATTCCTGACCGGTGGTTTTTTCCAGGCTCACCCAGTTGTCTTCAGCCTGGGCAACACAGGAACACAGCAGGATGGATGCCAGTATGCTTGATTTTTTCATGCTCATGCCCTCCTGTTCCGGTAAGCCGCCGGCCAGATACCACTCTTGCCAGGGGCCAGAATGCCATTGGGGTCCAGTGCGTCTTTCACTTTTTCATTGATCCTGCGCTGGGCATGATCATTGAAATCGTAGGAATCGGATATCAGGTCCATGTATTCGATATGAGCGCGGTATTCACCATAGCGCTGGATATTGGCATCGCCGACCATGGCCCGGAAGAAACGGTCCACACGCTCCACCATGTCCGGATCATCCTTATTGAACAATACCTGGTTCACGTTGGTGATGTGCCTTTCAGACAGCGAAAATGAACCGTGATAATCCATACCAAATTCGTTATAGCGATCATAGGTGCGATGGAACTGTGCCAGGGCAGCCGCACCGGATTGCGGCAAGGCAGGTGAAAAGCCCACGTGGGCACCACGACCGCCATGCCAGCGGGAGTTCATCATCGGGAAGGTAATTGGCACGCCGGCAAAAGGCTGAATTTCCCGCGGCTGCCCTTCCTTCCACATGCTTTGCTTCATCTCGTAGGAGGTGCGTGCCGCGAACTGGCTCTTGATCTTCTCTGCGGTGGCCAGAGCGATTTCCTCATACCCATACAGACGCAGGTTAATACTCCACCAGCCAAGATTGAAGGCCTTGCGGATATTCTCGATCACCGGGGCAGGAATCGCGCCTTCCCCATCGTACCAGTCTGAACGGCTGGTCAGTACGGCAGCGGCCCTGAGCCAGTTGCCAATGGAAGGTGACTGCTGAAGAAGTCCTGAACGACGCATAGGGGCCAGCGTGTCGATGGCCCAGCCCAGGTCATCCATCTGGTCCAGCTCCATATCCAGGTTAATCACGACTTCGGGTTTCGGCATCAGCCACATACCGGCTTTGACCACGATGCCAAAGTTCGATTGCATGAACATCTGCTGCCAACCCGGACCGAAACCATAGGGATGCAGGTTCCAGCTGGGCGAATCCGCCATGGCACCCATGCCGGTGCGCATGACATCGCCATCGGGCATGACCACTTCCATGCCGCAGACTCGTGATGCGTGATCACCATAAGGGGTGTAGCCCACACCGCGATCCAGGGCATTGCCAATCACCGAACCCCAGGAATTGCCGATGGGAGAAATCCAGTAAGGCACATCGTTTGCCTCGACGTAATCATAAAGGTCATAAAACCCCACGCCCGGCTCCAGCAGAACCACGCCGTTTTCAACGTCCATCTGAATTTTCTTCATCCGCGACATATCAAGGATAACCGTACCCGACATCACGGGAGCGGCACTGCCATAACCGAAATTCTTGCCGCGACTGATGGGCCACAGGGGGATTTTGTGTTCGTTGGCCAGTTTGACGATGGCCTGGACCTGATCTGCCGTTTCAGGAGCTACCGCGGCTGCGGCCACATGGGCGCTCTGGTCAAAACCAAAATGATCGAGATAGGTATCGCGGTCCTGGTCAGTGGCAAAAACCCACTGGTCGCCGACAACAGCACGAAAATCTGTCAGGGCCTGTTCAAAGCTCCTGGCGCTGATGCCGGGGGGTAAAACGAGTTGCATGGTGGAGGCTCCTTATTAATAAGGTATTGTTTTAATGAATGTTGTTTTCATAATTCGGACGAGGCCCAAGCATAAACAGCCACCCCATGGATGTCCATGCCGC
>CAZBBS010000107.1:0-8718 GCA_964490145.1 uncultured Enterobacteriaceae bacterium | reverse complement strand
CAGTTCGCGATAAACGTGCCGCAGAGTGTTCTCAAGTGGGTGCTGTTCGTGATGGTCCTGATTACCTGTGGCGCTGCCTATTTCTCCAGCTAGGCTCCCAAGCGGCGCTTTCAGGCTGAGGAAACCTTTTCCCTGGCTGCCGGATGCTCTCTACATTGACACATCTGCCTGCCGGTCACGTGAAGCTCATATCAGTGACCGGAAAGCCTCAATGACAGTCAATCGAACACATGGCCTTGCCTTGCCTGCTTCTCTATGGCCTGCAACTGGCCGCACACTGATCAAGACGTGATCAACACCAACCCCCATGAGTTTCAACTCAAGGCGTTGAAGGCCGATGAAGAGGGGAAAAAGGGAAAAGCGGGAAAATAGGGATATCCCCGAATCAACAAAGGGGCCCACGGGCCCCTTTGCAGTCGAGAAATGGCAATACTGACTTGATCAGTATTCCACGTAAGGCATGAAACGTCCGAGAACGATAATACATACCCACAGAGCCAGTGACAGACCAGCGATAACCTTGGCACGGAAGTCCGCATCCTCACCATCAGCCAGCTGCTTCAGTTCTTCATGCTCACCAAACCAGAACCACAGGGCATTGATACCGGCAATCAGGATCAGACCCATTTTCCACTGGAAGGCCACGTTCGGGAAATACCTGAACGGGTCTGCACAGAGGAAGGCCAGGCCGGACAGCAGGTTGATGCAGAAGGCACCAATGGCAACCGGAATAAAATGCATGGCAGCACGCATATTAATGAAACGGCCAAAACCCAGAACACGAACGTCAATGACGAGCAGTGAACCAAACAGGATCGTCAGGCCAATAAAATGGAAGGTTTCCATCATCGGGAACATCCAGAAGATATTCCGCATTTGCTCACCTACCCAGGTGGATTCAAACCAGGAGGCTATCGGAGCATAAGTATCATAATCCCACATGTGCTACTCCCCCCTTATACGTAGGCCATCAGGCGGCCGGTGATAACGCCACCGAACCAGCAGGCGATACAGGCGGCAGAAAGCAGCTTGGTGATACCCTCGCTGGTGTCGCCCCTGACACTGTTCATCACAACCTTCATCAGGATGCCGCCCATGACAATAAAGGCGATCTTGAGTTGGAAGGATCCCTGGAAAAAGTAGGTGGTAGGCGTGTTGCAAAACAGGATCAAGCCTGAGATCAGGTTGATGATGAATCCCGCCCAGCCGACAAGGAATAGCTTGTCAAAAGCCAGTGCGGAAATATCTTTTGCGTATCCAAGCACCCTGAAGTTCAGGGCCACCACGACACCCATGACCGTTGCCATACCAACGGCATGGCTCGAGAGTACGATGGGGTAGCCCCACAGGGATTCACGAATGAATACCCCCAAAGCCCCCTCTTCTAGCCAAACTAAAAAGCCCATATGCAAGTCTCACTTATTGTTTTCTGGTTTTATAAGTGCCTGAATTACAGCACAACGTTATGACACGGAAAAGACGGGGTTAAAACTGAATAGTGATTGGTTGATCAATATCAACATCAACGAGCCGTGTTAATCCGGTCTTATTATGCATCCCCTTTGATCTGTGTTTTTCAACACGTTTCCTGAAAAAGCACAACCTAAAGTAAACCACATCATGTCGAGATTCAAGCTGGCTTGTTTAAGCTGACAGGCCAGTTTTTTATGTAAAACCCCGGTCACTTGCAATGGCATACCTGTGGCGAATTGTAGCGATAAGTATTGTGAGAGTGTGCAAGGATTAAGGAAAAGTGGAAGCTTTTAAAGTCGGCTTGATCCAGCCCCATCAATACGTTGGAGCAGGAAGCCCGGCGGCTTCTAGCGCACCATTTCTAGGTAGCCGCGGCCGACAACTTCACCGCTTTCCATCTGCTCCACGGTCACCGCCCCTTCCCAGTACTGGAAAGTGACATCCATGAGCTGGTCATCAAACACAGCCTCGATAATCCAGGTCTGATCACCATACTTCATCAGCCACCGGGTATCGTAAAGCGTACCATCGGGTGCCTGCCAGTGGGCCAGGGGTTCAAGTTGCAGGTCTTCCCGGTCAATGTGACGCTGGCCGCCCATCAACGTGGTGAAATTGCCGCTGCTGTTTGCGTGAGCTTGCCCTTCTTGATCGCGCAGCTGGTAGTACATCAGCTCTGTTTCATCATTGAATTGCAGGGAAAACCAGTCCCAGCCGCTCTGGTCATCCGCCAGGACACTGGTGCTCCATTCCCGGTCAAGCCAGCTCAGGCCACTGACGTCAAATGTTTCCCCTTCAAGGATGAGCTTTCCCCGGGTCATCACCCGGGTCATGCTGTAATAATAGGAGGCATTTCCCGGCTCAGCGCTTTTCCTGCTCAGCCCATTATCACCCTGCAAGACGGGATACTTTTGGGGAGACAGAGACAACGACAGGGCAAAGTCCTCCGTGAGGACTTCCAGTTCCCAGGGGAACCCATCTGTCTTACCGAACAATTGCCAGTCCTGTATCCAGACCCTGAAAGGCGACAGCTGCGCGCCTGCCAGGCCAGGGTTCTGCCTTGAAAATATTTCTGCAGCCAGGTGCTCACCTGACTGTGCGTCACTAATCGCCGCATGACCCATCCAGATATGGTCCGTACACCAGGATGCATTCTCGCAACCCTCACGCTTGGTGGAATCCGGCCGAATGGCGGTTGAGAAAAAAGTGACCTGATATCCAAAGCGCCTGCCACCTTCAGTTTCCACATTGCCAGTCAGATACCACCATTCATTGCGGAATCCCGGATGGGGTCCGTGGTCCTGGGGAAAGTCGAACTGGCGCGGCCCGGTGGCTCGTAAAAACCCTTCGACGTCATCACCGGCCAATGCCTGAACTGCTGTCAATTGCTGTGGTTGTTCAATCTCATGCTGTTGTTCCTGGCAGGCTGCCAGTAGACATGCAAGCAGCAAACAACCAGACCTGATGTAGTGCATGTTCAGCATCAGGTCCTCTACTCTTCCCTTAGCGCCAGAGCGGTGCTTATTTTTCCTGCCCGCCATGCCGGGTAAATGCCCGCGAGCACTGCTGCAACCAGTGCCAGAACAAAACCTTCGACCAGCACTGACTCCGGTAGAAAGTGCTGCATGCTCCAGCCGAAGGATCGCCGGTTGATCACATCGATGAGTATGTCCGACATCAGCAGACCAAGTGGTAATGCAAGCAGTCCGGCACACAGGCCCAATATAATGGTCTGTTGCAGGATCAGTCCGGCGATGCCGCCCGGTGTCATCCCCGTTGCCCGGAGGATGGCAAACTCCCTGCCCTTTTCCAGCTGCAGTGCCATCAAGGTACTGACCACACCGACAAAGGCCACCAGTATTGCCAGCATTCGCAGGACACGGGTAATGGCAAACGTCCGGTCAAAAATGCGCAGGGTTAAATCCCTGAGCTGGCGATTGGATATCAGGTTATAGCTGCTGTCTTCTCGATCCAGCCGCTGCTCTATCTGCACAAGGACTTCGTCATCGTCCACGGCAGGCGCTGTTTCAAGGGTCATTCTGGAAAACGGCCGCTGTTCCCAATACCGGGAGTAGAGTTTTTCATGCATGTGAACCATGCCGCTGCCGGATGTATAGTCATGAAAAATGCCGACTATGGGGAATGCCACTTCTCCGCTGTCTGTCAAAAGGGTCAGGCTGTCTCCCGGTGATAAATGATTCAGATAGGCCAGCGGCTCTGACACGAAAACGCCCTCGGCGTTGTTGAACGCCTGCACGCCATGACTTGTTGTGTCTTTCAGGTAAAACTTTTCTTCCGCTGGTATGTCATTCACCCCCAGGCGTATCCGCCCCAGGTTCGATTCAACCTGCCCCAACACAGAATTGTGTGCAGCAGTAATGCCGGACAACCCGACCAGATCATCTTTCAGGGTTGCCGGCATGCCTGTCGCCAGAGCGGGCCCTGATACCGCCGTTAACTGGATATCCCCTGGCAGGGACTGCTCCAGCCATAAAATGACCGTGCCGCGAAAACTGCCTATCATGACGCCGACGCCGACGGTGACACTCACCGCAACACATAATGCGGCAACTGCCAGCCCGCTGCGGTTGATGGCCATACGGGTGTTGCGCAGCGCCATCAGCGTGGCCAGATTCAGCCAGCGTCCTGCGCTATGAAGAATCACTCCCAGCAACCCGTACAGGCAAAGTGGAACGCACAGGCAATAGCCAAACACCATGAGCGTTAAAGCCACAAAACCGATCACCAGGGAGCCATAGTCAGGCAGGAGCATCACCCAGCCTGCAAGAAGGAAGCACAGGCCCAACAGTGCCAGCCAGGGGATTCGGCGAATCCACTGCTCCCCGGATACTCCCTGGTGCTGCAGGGTAATGGGCTGGGCTCTCGACGCATACCAGGCAGGCAGCAAGGCTGACAGAAGACTCAGCACCACACCCAGTACAAGGCCTTTAATCAATACCACAGGACTGGCCCTGAAAGCACTGACAGCCAGATCAAGATATAGGGCATCCACGGTTGCAGTCACCATGGTCACCAGAAAACGCCCCAACAGGTACCCGGCGACAACACCCAGCAGACTGGCGATCAGACCGGTCAGTGCATTCTCAATAAGCACGAGACGAAAGACCTGTCCTCCGGTTACCCCTTCAGCGCGGAATATTCCCAATGTCTGCCAGCGTTGGATAACTGAAAGTGTTACCGTGTTGTAAATCAGCAACCCTGCCACCAGCAGGGAAAGCAGGCTCATCGCCAGCAGGTTGACATGAAAGGCATCACTCATTTGTCTGGTGCTGTCATTTCTGCCCTCAGCCGTGACCAGGGCAAGATTGACCGGCAGCCAGTTTGTTATGGTCAGTACATCCGCCTCATCAAGTATCATGTCGATACTGTTGATCCTGCCTTCCCTGCCCAGGATGGCCTGGGCCCCGGCGATGTCCGCGAACATGATGGAAGGCACCTCACCATCACCGGGTACAGCAAATGTCGCTGCCAGGGTCACCTCGGTTACTCCCTGCAGGCTTGCCACCGTAAAGGTATCCCCCTCGGCCAGACCGATCTGCGAGGCAATTTTTTCAGGCAGGACAATATGCCTGGGTGAGCCAAAAACGGTCATCAGGTTGCCTGTCAGCTGCAGGGCGGAAGCCGACAGTCCAGGTCGTTTTCGCTGCAGCGTCCGCTCACTGAGCAGGTCCAGCCCGATCAATGTCAGCTCATCGTCATGGATGCGAACCTGACCGCCCAGTGCCGGTGCAGCCCTGGCTATACCCAGCTCGGTTTTCAGCCGTGTATAAACAGCATCAGGAACACCATCGGAACCGCCAACAATCTGATGAGTAATGCTGCCGTTGAGTATGTCGATGGAATCATCAAAAGCCTGGCGGGCACTGTTGTTGGCCAGATCAACGGCAACCACCATCATCACACCGATCAGGATACCGAGTATATTCAGCCCGCTCTGCCAACGCCGCTGGAGGACATAGCGCCAGACACTGCGCCATAGCAGCGTGCTGGTAGAGCGCAGTTGATTACCAGGCGAAATCACCATCACGCTCTGCTATTTCACCGTTTTCCAGGGTCAGTATCCGATCCGCCATTCCGGCGACAGCCAGACTATGGGTCACCAGCAGCAAGGCGCTGTTGTTTTCCTGCAACACCTCATGGAAAACCGCGAGCACATCTTCACCGGTTTTCATATCCAGATTGCCGGTGGGTTCATCTGCCAGAACGATGGCTGGTCTGTGGACCAACGCCCGGGCAATGGCAACCCGCTGCTGTTCACCCCCGGACAAACGTGTGGGGAAACTGTCTGCCTTGCCGGCCATGCCAAGCCGCTCCAGCAGCGCCAAACTCCTCTCACGTGCCTCGCTGCCCCTGACACCATTCAGCTCGAGGGTGAAGGCAACATTCTCCAGTGCAGTCAGGGTGGGCACCAGGTTGAAGAACTGGTAAACGAAGCCGACATGCTGGCGCCGGAACAGGGTTCGCGTCTTTTCATCCAGGGTGGTCAGTTCCAGACCATCCACAGTGACAGATCCCTTTTCCGCCTTGTCGATGCCCGCGACCAGATTCAGGAGCGTGGTCTTACCTGAGCCGCTGCGACCAAGGAGAGCCACTTTCTCATGGCGGTTGATCGCTATGGTCGTGTTATCCAGAACCAGGTGTCGTGCATTGCCTTCCGGATAGCTGTGGGTGACGCCTGTAATACGGATAAAGGCTGAGGCAGGATTATCGGTAGTTGGCTTATTCGGCTGACTCATTGATTAGGGGCATGGGCTGGGCAGTGCCATAACCTTGCACGTAATCCACAACCAAATCAACGAGCTTTTGTAATATTTCACGATCCTCGACAAACTCCGCGATCGTCAGTTTACCCATCGCATGCGCCATGTCATTAATGGCCTTGACCATGGCCAGATCCACTGGATCAGATACCACATCCTTGACGAAAAAGCCGTCGATCTTGACGAAGTCCACAGGCAGGCTTTTCAGGTAGGCGAAGGACGACAACCCGCTGCCAAAATCATCCAGGGCAAAGGTACAACCAAGCCGCCTGAGTGTTTTGATGAACTGACTGGCGTTGTGCAGGTTATGGATAGCTGCGGTTTCGGTGATCTCGAAACAGACTTTCTCAGCCGGAATATTCGAGTGAGTTAAATGATCCGTAATCTCCTTGAGAAACTTTTCATCACCTAGGGACTGGCCGGACAGATTCACGGCGCAGATTTCCAGCTTTGCCAGTTATTCGGGGTATTTTTCAAACCAGTTGAACATGGCATCCATCACCCAGCGGTCGATGCGTGTCGCCAGATCATAACGTTCAGCGGAAGGCAGGAAGGCTTCCGGTGCAACCAGGGTGCCGTCCTTTTCCCGCATACGCAGCAGCAATTCGAAATGCACATTGCCCAGGTTTATCGTTCCCTTGAGCTTGTTCACCTGGGAAATACTCTGCTGCCACAGCTCCATGCGTCCATCATCCAGCGCCGAATTGATACTTGATACCAGGCGCATTTCACCGTGTTTTTCTTCCAGTTCCAGGTCATCAAAGTGGTACACATGAATCCGGTTGCGACCGGAATCCTTGGCAGCGTAACAGGCGGTATCAGCTCTTCTCAGCACGTCGGATATGCTTTCACCTTCCTGGGATATCGGTGTCAGGCCAATGCTCACCCCGATGTTATAGGTGCTGTCCTCCCATATGAATCGAAACTCGTGAACCACCTGACGAAGGTTGTCGGCTACTGATATCGCCTGTTTAAGCGGACAGTTTTCCAGTAGAACACCAAACTCATCACCGCCAAGCCTGGCAAGGGTATCTTCCCGTTTGATGCAGCGATGAAGAACCTGGGATAACTGCCGGAGTAATTCATCTCCTGCCACATGGCCGCAGGTGTCATTGATCACCTTGAACTGGTCAAGGTCGAGGTAGCACAGGACACTCTCAATTTTTTGCTCGCGGGCGATATCAATGGCTTCCTGCAAGCGATCTTCAAATTCACGCCGGTTTACCAGCCCGGTCAGGTCATCATAGGTGGCCTGGTAGCTAAGCTGATGCGACAGCTCATGGGCTTCCGTGACATCTAGCAGCGCACTGCAAATGAACTGCTCCTTATCAAGGACCAGAGTCTTGGTACTGACTGACAACCACATCGCATCCCTGAAATCATCTTGGAAGAGGAATTCGCGGTTTTTGACATCAAGGCCGGATCGGATCATTGCTGTCAGCCCGGGGTCCTGGCTGTAACCCTGATAGAGATCCATGATACTGCTGTCGACAAGCTCTTCCGTGGTTCTATGGAACAGTTCGCAGGCCTGACGATTGGCATACCGGATCAGGCCATCACTGACCCGACTGATGACCAGTGCGACAGGTGACGTATCGGCTATCACCCTGAAACTTTCTTCACCCAGTCCCAGGGATTCTTCCGCTTCTACCAGCATGCTGATATCCCTGGCCAGAAAGGCATTAAAGTGTTGCTCATGTTCTTTCAACGTCAACAGTGAAATTTCTACCGGATAAAGGTACCCGGACTTGTGCTTGTGCTGCGCGCGGAAGCTGAGTGTCTGGCAGATGCCATCTTCGGATACAGCCGGTGACAGGGGCGGGCGGGAAAAGACCGGATCGAGATCGGTGATTTTCATACCCAGTAATTCAGGCTTACTGAATCCACTATCTTTTACTGCCTTGTCATTGACCCGGACGATTCTTGACTGATCATCGAAAACGTAAACAGCTTCACTGGCATGTTCGACAAGCAGGTGATCAAGTGCGGTCCGGATATCAGGAAAAGAACCTGGAGCTGTGCTTTTGAAAAACCCGGACTTCATCGCCTACATCACTCCATACTGATCTAAAGCGTCAGGACCTGCGCTTGATACTCTTGTTTATTCCGGCCCTGATGTCGTCCCTGCAAAGCCAGGCGTAAAAGCCTGTCGAGCGAGGCGGCATCCAGCATTTTTTAAACCACCAGGGGGAATTTACTGAAATTGGACCTTTATTTATTTGATGTACTTCTCAGCTTTTTCCTTTTTTTTCAAAACTGGTCAGTCAGATATGACTGAATTGCCATCATTCAGGGCCTGTCTGATATCGGATTGGCATAATGGAAAGGCATGCCGGACACCTTGGTAGAACTTGACGAATATCTAACCGGGCCTGGCAGGCCCTTGATTTACAGCAAACACCATTTCATGGAGTAGTTGTAAGCTGGATTGGCATTATCACAGCATTCACACAGGAGATACAGTATG
>CAZBBS010000106.1:0-8964 GCA_964490145.1 uncultured Enterobacteriaceae bacterium | reverse complement strand
CAGGCACACGTTGCCGCTTTTTGCCCAGCACCCGCCGCTTCATCCCCGCACCGAAACCGTCCTCTCCACACCACCAGGGTATCAACCTGGCCTTTCTGGGGCGCTGGCATCCCAACAAAGGCACTGACCTGCTCATGGAGGCGCTGGCATTGCTCGATGATACGGACTGGCAAAGCATCCATGCCGTAAGGATATTCGGGGGAGGCCCGCTGCAGGAAACCGTGGCCACGGCGGCAGACGCACTGACAGCTGCGGGCAGACCGGTCAGCAGAGGCGGCTACCTGAACAAGCAGGGTGCTGCCGAGCTGTTTGCCTGGGCTGACTGGGTCCTGATTCCGTCACGCATTGAAAGCATTCCGGTGGTATTTTCCGACGCCGTGAAAGCGGGCAAACCGGTCATCGCCAGTCCGGTGGGCGACCTGCCGGCCTTGCTGGAACAGTATTGCTGCGGAGTCATCGCCAGCCAGGTTGATGCTGCCGGTTTCGCGGCGGCGATTCGGCAGGCGCTCAGGCAGGAAGTGCATCATTACGACAACGGTATCGCCGCTGCGGCCGCCGCCTTTTCGCTGGAACACATTACCCGGGATTTCCTCGACCAGGCTGCTGGCAACAGTCCCGACTCTGACAAAAACTGACCGGCAGATTCAGTTCGGGATCGCCATGGCAATGCCAATATGAAGACGCGGCAATCCGGTGACCGGCATCCCGAACAGGCGGGTTTCCAGCCGCTTAAATGTTGGTAGCGCTGCGGCCAGCTGATGCTCCAGTTCATCGCGACTGAAATAGCGGACTTCACCACCGGTCGGTGCCAGCTTGCGCAATTTCAGCGCCCGGCGCATCACCGTGAGGAAATTAAGATAGGGTTCGATGACAATCAGGCGCCCGCCGGGTTTGAGCATCGCCCCCAGCCGGGCTACTTCCCTGTCCCGCTCATCCTCTGACAGGTACATCAGCAGCGTAATAATGGTGATCACATCAAAACGCTCATCAGTGGTGAAATCACTGACACTGCCGCAGAAACAGGGACCAATGCGTTCCTGGTAAACCCTGGCAAATTCTTCAGACAACTCCACGCCCGTAAAACTGAGCGCCGGATAAGCCGCTTTCAGGGGCAGCGATGTCCGGCCAAAACCGCAGCCGACATCCAGCAGTGACGCTGCGGCAGCCGGCATATGCCGCTGGATAAACTGCACATGCGCAGCATGCAGCGACTGGTTGAAACTGTCCGGAAAATTCTTGAAGAGCACGGCGCGCTGGGTATTGCCCAGCGTGCGCTGGCGATCCGCCCACTCGGATTTCAGGGTGGCTTTGCTGCCTGTATCCGGATTGTTTACCGGGGTGTTGTCTGGTTCAGGACCCATCATGCGCTCAGTCGTTCAGTACCAGTGAACGGGTCACATCAATAACACGATTGATCTGCGCCTCGGTCAGGGCAGGACTGAATGGCAGGCTCACGGTGGTGCGACCTATTCTGTCGGCCACCGGATAGGCATCTGGCTGCCAGCCGAAACGGGCCTGGTAATAAGGATGCGTGGGAATGCTCAGGTAATGCACGCCAGTGCCCATGTGCTGCTTGTGCGCCCTCACCATGAACTGATCACGACTTACGGGCAGACCTTCTTCAAGCAGGATGGGAAACAGATGGAAGGCAGGCCGGGCCCCGTCATCGAGGGCAACGGGCAATTGCACCGGCATATCGGCAAACGCCTCGCAGTACAGGGCAAACAGGGCCTGCCTGCTATGCCATCTCGGTTCGATCCGCGCCAGCTGGTGAATGCCGATGGCAGCCTGGAGATCCATCATGTTGTACTTGAAGCCGACTTCAGTAACCTGGTAATGCTTGTAACCTTCATCACTGAAGCGGGCCCAGGCATCGGTGCTCATGCCATGCAGCGCGAGCGTCTTGATGCGACTGATGGCCTGTTCCGAGCGGGCAACCACCATGCCACCCTCCCCGGTCGTGATGTTCTTCGTGGCATAAAAACTGAAACATCCGTAATCCCCGAACGTACCCAGGGCTTTGCCGGCAAATTCACTTTCCAGGGCATGAGCGCAGTCTTCGATGACTTTCAGATCGTGTTTTTCCGCAAGGGCCATGATGGCATGCATGTCGCAGCTGTTGCCGGCAAAGTGAACCGGCACAATGGCGCGGGTACGGGGCGTGATGGCCGCGGCTATGGCCTCGGGGTCGATATTGAAACTGTCCTCACAAACATCCACCAGTACCGGGGTGGCGCCGGCGTGAATGATGGCATTAACCGTGGCACAAAACGTCATGGCCGTGGTGATAACTTCATCACCAGGCTGCACCCCGGATGCCAGCAGGCTCAGGTGCAATGCCGCTGTACAGGAATTCACCGCAGCCACCTGGTTTGTACCGACACCCTTGTAGGCCGCAAAAGCCTCTTCAAAGCGTTTGACCTTGGGACCAGTGCCAAGCCAGTTTTTTTTCAGTGAATCCATGACCTCCGCCATTTCCGGAGGTTGGATATCGGGTTTGCCAAAAACGATATAGTCGTTGTCGCTCATCGCGCTTCCTGTTTCAGGCTGTCGTCTGCAGATCCAGCATAGAGCCTGGGATACCTGCCACGCAAAAGACCTCGCCGGTTTCCCGAACCCATGTCACAGATTAACCGGTCCTGACCGGTTGTCGAGCATCAGTAAAACCGAAGGCAGGCCGAGAATCACACTGGTCAGCACCATGCACAGGCGATTACACAAAGCCAGCACCAGCCCTTGCTCCAGGCCGACACCGTACAATCCGAGCATGGCCACCAGACTGGCATCATAGGCGCCCAGCCCCATCGGCAGGGCCGACACGATGCCGGCAAAAGTCGCGATGATCCCAATGATGAAAACAGCGCTGAGACTGATGTCGATGGCCAGGAAATTGGCCAGGGTCGCATGCCGCACACCATAGAAAAGCACATCAGCAAACAGGGTAATGACCACAGGTATCACCAAAGACAGCGGCAAGGCTTCCAGCAGCGAGCGTACATAGGCAGAGCGCAGCCAGATGATCCAGGCCGCGATCACGATCAGCAACAGCATCACGACCAGCACCACATACAGATTGACCAGGCCGACAATGTAATTGCGCACTTCCGGTAACAGTATAAACAACAGTGTCGTCAGCGAACCCCAGCAGAAAAGATTGAGCATGACATCGATGGCCATCAGCTTCATGATGCGGGTTTTGTTGAGGTGCATGATGCTGCAAAGCAGGAATACCCGGATGGGAATACCCAGCTTCATTGGCAGTGAATAGCTGAGTAAGGCGGTGATGTTGAAACAGGCAAAGATGCGCCGGAACAGGGCCAGGCCGTGATCCGGCGCAAAGGCGGGTAACGCCGTATAGGTTTTCCAGCGTACCGGTTCGGCAATGAAATGCAGACCGTACAGCAGGAACAGGATCAGGACTATGCCGGGTTGCAACAGGGTCAGCAGGCTGTTCAGCTCTTCTTCGGCACCCAGGTTCTGCAGCAGTACCACCGATGCCCCCAGAGTAGCGATGGTCAGTACCAGACCGATTATTCTGCTGCGTGAAAAAATCATTATTTATACTTTTTATGACTTGTTCCGGATATCGTCTTCGGCAGCAAAGATGCCAACAACACCCTGACAGCAACGCTCATTCAGGCAGTAACCGGCATCAAGCGAAACGTAAACAGGAAAGGACCGTGGCTGACATTTAGGTTGCTGATATCAGAGGCAGACATAACCTGGAAACCCGGACAAGTGAATTCATCAAACTGTGAGCTGAACTTTACCAGCGACGAAACGGCATGCAGTATACTAATGTTTTCCGGAGATTCATGCATGTCCAACGACGAAAAATTCCAGGAATTCTACGCTCTTGAAGCGGGTGTTTACGAAAAAACTCGCTATGGCACACGGTATGGCACGTTGTTCCGCCAGCTGCATCACCATGTGTTGAAAGCGGCTGTTGCAGACACGCCGCCGACAGCCAGCTGCCTTGAAGTCGCTTGTGGCACGGGTCATACCACCCGGGTGCTGTCAGCGCATTTCGACTCACTGACGGCCTGCGATCTGACCCCGGAAATGATGTCCTATAACAGGGGCAGCACGGACCGGGACAATGTCACCTATAGGCAGGCCAATGCCTTTGAACTGCCGTTTCCGGACAACAGCTTTGATGTACTGGTATCGACGCGTTTTTTCCACCTGTTTGCCTGGCACGACCAGCAGCGCCTGTTTGCCGAATTCCATCGCGTCTTGAAACCGGGCGGCAAACTGATCGTCGACTTTGACAATATTGTGGCCCGCTGGCTCTATGTCATTCCCCATGTGCTCTACAACCTGCTGCGCTACCAGCGCCTGGCCCCTTTTTCCATTTACAATTTTCCGGGCAAAACCCGGGATAGCATTACCGCTGCCGGTTTTGACCAGACGGTCATGAATGGTGTCGGCGGCTGGCACCTGATCGCACCAGCGCTGTTTTCTGCGCAGTTTGCCTTCCGCTGCGGCCTCAAACACCAGCGCCCGCCCCTGCTCTACCTGGCTGAACAGTTCCTGATCTCCGCGCGTAAAACCGCTGCCGCATGAAGGTACTGATCATTGCGCCCAGGATCTGCTCGCCCTGGACAGAAGGGCGCAAAAAGTTCGTTCGCGACCTCATCGAGGCTACGACCGGACGCTGGCAGATCTCCGGCCTGGTAACCGTAGATGCCGGCGAAAGCACCGACCTCCCGCGCCACTTTCGCACCCTCACCGCCAACAGCAAGAAAGATCATGTCACCCTGCTCCTGGCCAAACTGAAACAAGCCGTCACGGCACATAACCCCGACCTGGTCCTGCATTTTCCTTTCGGGGCGTTCGGCGGCCTGCGTGGACTGGCCAATCTCTGGGCCATCAGGCGCACCAGTGCAGTTTGCCGGCATCTTGGCGTGCCCAGCATGACGTTGATGTATTCCCTGACAGAGGAGGCCAATACCGCGCTTTACCGTTACTTCCTGAAAGACGTCTATACCAACCAGTACAGCCAGGGAGATAACGTCATTCGTTTTGGCGTGAAGCTGCCACCAGCTATCTTGCCTGAGCAATCCCGCACTGATTCCCAAACGCTGCTGTTCATGGCAGGTGCAGCCGAGGCCACTGCCGAACGACTGGGTTATGTCCTCGATGACAGGGGGCTCAGGCAGTTGCTTCGAATCGGGGATACGCTGGCTGCTGCCGGGTTCAGGCTCGTTGTCGCCATTCCGCTGCTGAAATCCGCCGCGATGACCAGGCGACTGGTCAGTCTGGCCGACAACACATGGCCTGAAAACCGTCTCGTCCTGAGGGGGGAAGTGACAGTCCCTGAAGTGTTTGCTGATGCGGATGCCTTTGTCTTTCCCTATGGCCAGGAAGAAAAACTGTTTGTCCCGACTTCGGTGGTGGAAGCGATGCACTTCCTGACTCCGGTGATCCTGCCCAACCTGTCATTTCTTGCACCTTTCTGGCATAGCCCGCAGGGCGAGGCAAAAGTGCTCGCTTACCAGCAGGGTAATCCTGAAGACCTGGCCGCGCAGATTCTGAGACTGAAAAGCGAACCTGAAAACATCATTAATATGAGGGACAAGGCTGCAGCGTGGGTCGATGCAGAGTACGACATCAACAATTCCGCGCAGGATATTGAAGCGGCCTATCGCCGACTGCGGGATAGCAGAAAGGGTTAGCCGGTATTGAAGATACGCCGGGGCAGCGGATCTAGTCGCTGTGATCCTTGTACATCAGCGTAGTGATCTGTTCAGACACCAGGCCAATCAGGAACACAATCACCGAAGAGATGAACAGCAAGGCACTCATGTTGGTGAAGGCATGCCGCGTGATGAAGGTATACAGGTAATGCAACAGGCCCGTGAGGAAGAACACCAGCGAGGCCGGCACGAATATCTTCAGGGGGGAATACAGGGTGCCGATCTTGAAGATGATCAGCAGGAAGCGGGTACCGTCCTTTAACAGATTGATGTGGCTCTTGCCGCCGCGCGCCTGCGCCACAATCGGAATGTATTTGACCGAATAGCCGGCCCGAAAAAACGCCATCGTGATGGTGGTAGGATAGGAAAAGCCGTTGGGCAGCAGATAGATGAATTCGCGGAACTTGCTGCGGTACACTGCCCGAAACCCCGATGTCAGGTCGGCTATGGCATGTCCGGAAATCCAGGTGGCCAGCTTGTTGTAGAAGGTGTTGGCCACCAGCCGTCCCACACTGGCCTGCGATTCGCTGTCCCTGGCACCCACGACCATGTCGGCACCTTCTGCCAATGCCGCCAGCAAACGCGGGATATCCGCCGGTTGATGCTGGCCGTCACCGTCCATGAAAACAATGATGTCCCGGGTGGCAGCCCGCGCGCCGGACTTGATGCTGGCGCCATTACCCTTGCTGTAGGCATGGCTGACGACATTGACCCCTTGTGACTCGCACAACGCAATCGTGTCATCGGTGGAACCATCATTAACGACAATCACTTCGGCATTGGGAAAACTACCGACCAGTTCAGGCAGCAGTTTACTGAGATTATTCCCTTCATTTTTTGCCGGGATGACGATGGAAAGATTGTCATGCATATCAGGGTTCCTGCTGGGCTTCGGCCTGTGTGGCAAATGCCTGTTGTTGCATCCTGGCATCTGCCAGTTCGGCCTTCAGCGGATTGATCATGCCGGCTTCCCGGCCTCCGGACTCGGCATCGAATCCTTCGAGTATACCAATGACAGCCTCGGCATCATCATACATTCCCAGTTGTATCAGATTGCGCGCAAGTCCGCTGAGTACTGTGGTCATGCCGGTTTTTTCATATGCCGAAAACGCGTATTCAATACTTTTCGGAATATCCCCCTTGAGCATGTAGATCTGGCCCTTGACCTTTTCCAGTACGCCCACCGGTGTCCCGGTGATGATATTGTCCGGCTGGTTTTCCGCCGCCTCAACCACGGCCAGCAGGTCATCCAGCGTGACTTCAGGGCAACGGTTTTCATTCAGGTAGATCAGGATATTATCAATTGAATTCAGGGAATACGCTGTTGCCGGATACAGGCTTGCCCGGCGCATGGCTTCATCGAGCAAGGGCTGCATATTTACGCCTGAGGTGCAGCGCACGGCAAGCTCATGCAGCACCGGGCCGACATCCCGGGTGTTGTTTTTCTGCGCCCTCTGCAGATGTTCCAGCGCGCCGGGAATATCCCCCCGGTTGTACTTGAGATTACCCAGCTGGGACTGGGCACGGGCAGAGTCCGGATGTTCGGCTACAGCCACCGCATAGATGGTTTCCTCGTTACTCCATTCCTGCACCCTGATCGTGGTAAGAAAAACCACCAGGACCAGGAAAAAGCCGGTCAGGTATTTCAGCTTTGGCATGGCCGGAATATTGAACAGGTAATGCACCACAGCCAGCAGCGGGCCGATGGCGGCCAGGTAGTTGCGATGCTCGAACATCAGTTCGAGGCTGAATACCGTGGATTCCAGGGAATGGGAAATCAGGAACCAGGCGATGGCAAAAGACAGGACCGGAGCACGTTTATACAGGTACACCACCAGGAAAAGGGCTGACAGCAGGACCAGCAGGAGCATGCCGGTGACGGCATCAAAACTTCTCGTCACGTCGAGATAGTCATGGAACAGCGTCATGTCGGACAGCCGCGGCAGCAGGATCATCTTCAGGTAGAGCATGACGACATGTAACTGCGTCATGAGACGCTCACCCAACGTAAAATCCCGGGCCTGATAATTGGTAAAGGCATCGAGGTTCAACAGGACAATCGATGCACCGGCAACGATCGGAAAGACGATAAAAAGTCCGAGAAACCACACCAGGCGATTGCTTTTCAGCGGAGCGAACGAATAGTCCAGGCGAAACGCTGCCAGTTCAATGGCCATGATATACAAAGGAATAAGAATGCCGTTTTCCTTGGAAAACAGTGACAGCAGCACACAACCCGGCAAGGCTAGGTAGGCCAGCACGTAAAAACGCCATCCGGGCTGGCTCGCCGCTTCCCGGGCGTTGAGATAAACCACCAGTGACAGCAGTGTAAACAAGGCGGACAACTGTGCCATGCGCTGCACCGCATAGAGCACGGTGCTGACCAGTAACGGATGCAGCAGCCACAAAGCGGACACCAGTCCGGCAATGGCCAGGTTATTCTGCTGGCTTTGGGCCGGGGCAAGACGCGGCAGCAGTTTGACCAGCAGCCAGAAAATCAGCAGGCCATTGATCATGTGGATTATAAGGTTGTGGAACTTGTAGCCCCAGGCCTCAGGGCCATGCACGATCCCGGAAAACAGCAGGCTCAGGATCGAAATGGGACGTCCCAACGTGCCGCTGCGGTTGTGGGTTATTTCATAGTAGATTCGGTCAAGGTCGAAATCGCTAACGTAGGCAGCCTCGATATTGGCGTAGTCATCCAGCAGAAAGGGACCGTCAAGACCGCCCTGGTAAATGAGAAATGTCGCCAGCAGCAGAACAAACATGCCGGCCGCCGTGATGACATGAATCTTGTCTCTCATGTTAGGGCCCGGGTAAAACAGGAATCATAGGGTAGAAATGAAAAAGCCAGCCCCTACGAGTGTGTAAGGACTGGCTTGGATCTAGCTTTCTATTGCTAAACGCAATAGCGAACTGGATTAGTTCTGACAGGTGGATGGCAGGTACTGGGTACCAACACCACCGGCTTTACAGATCCAGAGGATACCAGTCTGCGGGTCGCCAGAAGGCTGCATCCACAGCACGATTTCCGCGCCCAGAGCAGTCGCACTACCAGTAACCACGATGTAGGTACCGTCCCAGTCCAGGGAAGCAACCATACCCTGGTTGATGTTCTGAACCGCCAGTGAACTCGGAATCGTCATGGTGGCGTTAACCAGGGCGTACTCAGAGATGGCGTTCTTGGCGGCACTAGAAGCCAGTACCAGCTCAGAAGCTTTTGCACGAATTGTGTAGTCCTGGTAAGCCGGCAGAGCGACGGCGG
>CAZBBS010000105.1:0-9017 GCA_964490145.1 uncultured Enterobacteriaceae bacterium | reverse complement strand
AAATACGTAGACGCCATTTTGGAGAATGAGACCCTGCTGTGGCAGCTCGGGTTTTTCTCACTGCTGTTTTTCATCATCAGCCTGATCATTATTCCCTGGCTCATTCTGCAAATACCTGAAGACTATTTCGAAGAAACCAGACGGCACTCAATGCTTCTGGAACTGCAGCATCCGGTATTGCGTCTCGTTGTTCTGATAGCCAAAAACCTGTTCGGGTTATTTTTCATTCTCCTGGGCATTGCTCTGCTGGTCCTGCCCGGGCAAGGACTTTTAACGATCCTGCTTGGCGTTATCCTGATGGATTTTCCAGGCAAGTACCGATTACAGCGCTGGATGGTTCAGCATCACAGCATCCTGACATCGATAAACTGGCTGCGAAAAAAAGGCCACCGTCCCCCGATAAGGCTATAATCTTCTTTTTTATCCTTTGTTTTCCCTATGACAGATCTCAGCGTCAACCTCAATAAAATTGCCCTGTTGCGAAACTCCCGCGGTCGCGATTACCCCAATGTCGTGGATTTTGCCCAAAGATTCATAGCACTTGGCGTTCAGGGCATCACCATTCATCCCCGACCTGACGAGCGGCATATCAAGCGACAGGATGCCTACGACTTGGCTGCCTGCCTCAAATCCTTTCCCGACGTTGAATTGAACATCGAAGGGTACCCGAGTGAGGATTTCCTGAGACTGGTTGAAGAAACCCGCCCTGACCAGTGCACCCTGGTACCCGATGCTGAAAACCAACTCACGTCGGATCATGGCTGGAATTTTCATGAGCAACTGGATTTTGTTTCAGACGTGGTATCACAGATCAACAGTTGGGATGTACGTTCTGCGGTTTTCCTTGATCCTGACCTCAGCCAGGTTGAAGGTGCAGCCGCCAGCGGCAGTCAGCGGATTGAGCTGTACACAGAATCCTATGCCCAGGCCTGGGGCTCCTCTCATCAGGCAGATTGCCTGGCTGCTTACAAGGCCGTGGCAGACAAGGCCCGATCGCTGGGCTTGGCGGTAAATGCCGGCCACGATCTTGACCTGGCCAATCTGGCTGATTTTCTTGCCATAGGCAATGTTCTGGAGGTGTCCATAGGACATGCGCTAACCGTAGAGTGCCTGGAAACCGGCATGGCTGATGTCATCAAACGTTACCTGGACATCTGTCGTGGCTGACAGCACAACACGGGATCAAATACTGGCAGGGTTAAGGAATATCCTGCCGGATGAGTTCATCCTTTCACAGGAAGAACAATTAAGGCCCTTTGAATGTGATGGTCTATCCGTATATCGAGCTCTCCCCCTGTTGGCCGTGTTGCCAGGTTCGGCAAAGGAAGTGCAGGCCATACTCAAATTATGCCATTCCCTGAAAACCCCTGTTGTCACCCGGGGAGCCGGGACAGGCCTGTCCGCAGGAGCCTTGCCCAATCCAGATGGAGTATTACTGGTTCTGACCCGCCTTAACCGCATACTCGACCTTGATGAAGACAACTTAACTGCCCGGGTGCAGCCGGGTGTCAGAAACCTGGCAATCTCTGACACCGCTGCTGGCAGCGGTCTTTTTTATGCACCTGATCCGTCTTCCCAGATTGCCTGCTCCATCGGTGGCAATATCGCTGAAAATGCCGGTGGCGTTCACTGCCTGAAGTATGGCTTGACCATACACAACATCCTGGAGATAAAAGGATATTCCGCAAATGGCGACCCTTTAACGATCGGCAGTTGCGGTCTTGAAGGCCCCGGGCTTAATTTGCTGGCGCTGATCATTGGCTCCGAAGGTATGCTGATGGTGGTGACAGAAATTGTTGTCAAACTGCTTCCTCGCCCAACCTGTGTTGAGGTTATGCTGGCTGCTTTTGACAGTATTGAAAAGGCAGGCAGGGCGGTGAGCAATATCATCGCGGCAGGCGTTATTCCCGCTGGCCTGGAAATGATGGACAACAATGCCATTTGCGCTGCTGAGGATTATGCCCAGGCGGGTTATCCCCGAGATGCTGCGGCAATACTGCTCATCGAAATAGATGGCAGTGAGGCAAACGTCAGTGAACAGCTGGACAAGGTCCATCAGGTACTCCAGGACTCGGGCGTGACCAGCCTGAAAAAGGCTGCCGATGGAGAGGAGAGGGCCCTGTTCTGGAAAGGTCGTAAAAGCGCCTTCCCGGCAGTAGGTCGACTCTCGCCGGACTACTATTGCATGGATGGTACGATCCCCCGCAGCACACTGGCAGAGGTGCTTGGGCATATTAACCAGTTGTCCACTGAATACGGATATGCTGTTGCCAATGTCTTTCATGCGGGCGACGGCAACCTGCACCCTCTGATCCTTTTTGATGCCAATATTGCCGGCCAACTGGAGCAGGTTGAAGAAATGGGGGGAAAAATTCTGGAAAAATGTATTTCGGTCGGCGGGACCATTACTGGCGAACACGGTGTGGGACTGGAAAAAATCCGGCAAATGCCACTGCAATTTGGTGACGGGGAAATAGCCCAGTTTCACCTGATCAAGGATGCCCTGGATCCTGCTGGCCTGTTGAATCCCGGTAAAAACATTCCCCTGCTCAAACACTGTCAGGAATATCGTGCACTGGCAGGTATCAGCATATCCAATAAACTTACCGGGAACCCGGCAGGGGATATCAGGGGCTGAAATGGAAACTGATCAGACTCATCAGTTGCAGGCTCAAGTCCGGCATGCATACGAAAACCGGACACCACTGAAAATTATCGGTGGTGATACCAAGGCCTTTTACGGCTTCCCCACGAGCGGATCACCCGTAGTCCTTGCAGGCCATACAGGCGTTCTGGATTACTCACCTACAGAACTGGTCATTCGTGCCAGGGCAGGAACCCCGCTGGTCGAGATTAATCAGACCCTGCAAGCACAGGGTCAGATGCTGGCCTGTGAACCTCCTGTTTTTGGTGAATCAGCTACATTCGGTGGTATGGCGGCAGCGGGTCTGTCCGGCCCAGCCAGACCTTACCGGGCAGCGGTACAGGATACCGTGCTGGGTTGCACGATACTCAACGGCAGGGGCGAGTTACTCAGTTTCGGCGGCAAGGTAATGAAAAACGTGGCTGGCTATGATGTCTCCCGGCTCATGGTGGGCTCACTGGGCTGTCTGGGTCTGATTCTGGACCTGACCGTAAAGGTCATTCCTGCACCAACGTGTGAAGCTACTATAGCGTTTACTGTCAAGGCAGATGCTGCCTGTCAATTTATCAATACACTCCGCCGGCGTGGTTTTCCTGTTACCGGAACCTGTCAAACTGAAGAGAATTCGCTTCTGGTGCGCTTCAGTGCCGGCAAGAGGGAGATCGAAGCCTTGCCGGACCAGCTTGCCAACATTCCTGGTACCGGTACCTGGAAAATTCATGAAGACGAGCCGTTTTGGGAGCTGCTTCGGGAACAACGACTGGCCTTCTTTCAACAGGACGCAGGAGAAACGATTTGGCGTCTGTCGTTACCGACAAATGCGGACCTGTCTGCTTTTACTCGGGACAGGCACCTCATCCTCAGGGAATGGGGGGGTGCCCAGGTTTGGCTGAAAAGCACCATGCCTCCCGGGGAGATTTTTTCTTTTGCTGAAAAAGCCGGCGGACATGCCACTGTTTTTCGTGCTTCGGCAGATACCCAATACCCGACACGCTTCCAACCCATGACCGACACGCTAATGGACTGGCAGAAACAGCTCAAGCGGGCCTTTGATCCTGCGGGCATTTTCAATTCCGGCAGAATGTACAGGGAATTTTGAACAGGCATGCAGACCCGATTTTCCCCTGAGTTCCTGAACACGCCGGACGGCAAACTCGCCGAAGGAATTTTGCGTGCCTGTGTACATTGTGGTTTCTGCACCGCCACATGCCCGACCTTTCTGCAAACCGGCAATGAACTGGATAGCCCCAGAGGGCGCATCTATCTCATCAAGGAGATGCTGGAAAATGACACCGCCAGTAGCATAACCGCCCGCCACCTGGACAGGTGTCTTGCCTGCCGCAGTTGCGAGACAACATGCCCATCAAACGTTCAGTACCACACTTTGCTCGACCTTGGTCGGGCACAGGTAAAAAAACATCATCGTCCAGCGCCCTGGCAGGCCTTCATGAAGCAGGTACTGTTAAGCATTCTGAGCAACCGTGTTTTATTTGGCCTGGGAGTAAAAATTGGACGTGCACTGCGGTTCCTGTTGCCACGCACACTGGCATCCCAGCTTCCAGGCAAATCCCGCTTTACTACCCACCAAGCATCGACCACACATCTGCAGACAGGACATCAACGCAAGGTGGTATTGCTGGAAGGCTGTGTTCAGTCATCCCTTAGCCCGGATACCAATACTGCTGCCAGAATGGTGCTTGATCATCTCAAGATCGACACCATAAGCATTAGGCAGGAGAGCTGTTGCGGCGCCATGCATTTTCATACTGACGCTCAACAGGCAGGACTGGATCAAGCCCGAAAACTGATCCAGCAGATGGAACAGGCTATTGAACAGGGTGCAGAGGCCATTATCAGCACTGCCAGTGGCTGTGGCAGCTTTATCAAGGATTATCCTGCGGTTCTTGGAAACGACACTGAATACCTGAAAAAAGCCAGGCACCTGTTGGGCTTCGTCAAGGATATTGGTGAATTTCTACTGTCGGAAGATGTCGCACCGCTGAAGCTACAAAACTCGAAAGTTCTGGCTTTTCACAGCCCCTGCTCATTGCAGCATGGGCAAAAACTGGCTGGAAAAACCGAATTGCTGCTGACAAAGCTCGGCATCACTGTTCCCACCGTGCCTGATGCTCACTTATGTTGCGGCTCTGCAGGGACCTATTCACTGTTTCATGCAGAGATGGCAGACAAGCTCCGCGGGGATAAACTCAAACACCTTCAGCAAATTTCCGGGGAAGGAATTGCGACAGCCAATATCGGCTGTCAGTGCCACCTGGCAGCAAAGGCCAGCATGCCTGTCAGGCACTGGGTGGAACATATCGCCGATGAGCTGGCAGCCCGGCGTTAATGAACAATCACATCAAGATTGTTTTCGGAATAAATCAGCCAGCTGTCACCGGACTGCCGGAAAATGATTTTCTTGAGGGTATCATCTGAATAAGTGTTTCTGGAGTATTGCAGCCAGAACTGAACAATAATCTCGTCCTCATTCTGTTCCAGCAATTCCAGACGGTCGTATGAAATCGTCATACCCTGGACCCCGTCCACTCTTGGGCGACGGGCAGCTGCCCATTCGGCCCTGGTGGTTCCATCATCAGGATCGAAATCATTGCGGTAAGCCGTAAGATAGTCTTCAAAATCTCCCGACTGCCAGGCGGCTGCCCACCCATCAAGCAACGGAGTCAGTCGTGCCAGGGTGTCAGAAATTTCCAGCTCCGCATCCTCTGCCATTTCATCCTGATTCATTTCCTCAACAACAGGCTCTGGCTCATCCGGGCCGGCAGTGATATCCAGCAAGATTTCTTCCTCCATCAACGCTGGCGCTGCCGAATCACCAACAACTTCAGTTGAAGCAGCCGAATCCGGTTCTGCCAAATCATCTGCCACAGCAAGCACTGAGGTGCTTGCTTCGATAGCATCAGCGTTCTGGAGAGGGTCAGTTGCTTCTGACAGTTCAGTGAGCGTGGCCTCTGGTGACTGCTCAGACTCACCGACAGCTCCCTCATCGATAACAGTGTTCGATGCATCAGCAACGACAGATTCAGATGCCGAATTCATCTCAGGTGCTTCCATGAAACCATCAGGCGTTGCCTGGTTATCACCAGGGGAGGTTCCTCGATTTCATCCATATAAAGAGGGGAGTCGTTGGCCAGAATTTCCGAAAGTTGGTCCTGGGAAGCAGGGGGACTGCCATTGTCGAGCAAGGCAACTGCAATGATCACCGTTACCAGACCGACTCCAATAGTCAGGCCTGCCTTGAAATAAACCGGTCCCCGGCGAATGCCGGCATTCTCATTCAGTAATATTTCATTGACCTCACGGGTGAGGGTTTCCGGCGTTTCCGGGGGTGAATCTGATTCCCCGTCAATTGGCCGTCTTTGTTCTGGTTCTGGTTCTGGTTCTGGTTCTGATTCTGGTTCCGGCTCTGGTTCCGATTCTGGCTCTGGTTCTGCCAGCAATTCAGACTCGGGCGCTTCCTCTGTATAACTAAATTCCAGCCCCTGAAATGCGTCATCCGTTAATACCGGTTTTCCCGCACCTGGTTCAGGCAGGTCTATGTCCATTAACAAGGCTTCCTCGTGCCCCGGCTGCTGAAAATCGGGCAGTTCCATATCCGGCAGGTTATCGATTGCGTCTGCTGACGACAGGTAATCCGCCTCGTCAGGTGCCGGATTGAATGCCAGGTCGGAGAGGTAATCCAGTTCAGTGTCTGTATTTGTACCTGTATCTTTGTCTGTGTTCCCGGGTTTTTCAGTGTCAGTTCCAGTATCCAATTCAGTTATGGTTTCGGTTTCGGTATATGTGTCTGACGGAGCAACGCTGTTTGCCGGATTCGTGTTCAACTCAGGTGAAGGCACCTCGATGCTGGTAATGTGAGCGGTATCTGCAGGTGAATCAGCATCAGGTTCAGGTGCAGATGCTTTTCTGGCCACATTGCTGATGACCCCGCTCCATTCTGCGGCCTCCTTCATTGAAGGCGAAACCGGCTGGACAGTTGACGATCTTTCGGAACTCTCCGGTGTTACCCAGGAAGCCTCGGCTTTATCCGTGGCCATCGCGCTGCCTGCATCCTGACCGTAAAAACTGTGGAGCATTTCAAGGGTTTTGCCGGGCATCCCCCTGGCGGCCTTGAAAATATCATTGAGTCCTTTTGCCTTGATCTCATTACCCACAATGCCATATTCACGGCGATACCCGGCATAAAAATCATCCAATGCTTCGCGATTCATGGGCTCCAGGGTGAAACTCTGGTTCAGATACTGGGTCAATGATCGCAACTGCGGGTCATCAAACAACCTGTCCAGCCTGGCCGTGCCGCAGATAATCTGGGAAACCAGTGTCTGGGCATGGTCATGCACATTATTGAGCAGGCGTATAAGGATGAAGATATCCTTTGGAATTTCTTCTGCATCATCATAGAGGATGATCAGCCTGTTTGCCGGGCCTTTTTTATCAAGCAGATATTGCGACAGCATCCGGTTGAAATTTTTGTCAGGGCTCAGACCCAGATCATGTCTAATTCTCTGATAGAGGACGTCGGATGTTTTGGGAGGCGTCTCGAAAAAGATGACATCAAAGCCGGCATCACGCAGATCCTCAGCCACCTGCCTGCATATGGCTGACTTGCCACTGCCCTGGGAACCCACCAGTTTGATGATTCCGTCATTAATATCGAGTGCTGTACGTAACCCGGTATAGAGATCCAGGTAGGGGCCAAACTTGAGGTATTTATCCCCGGTAGGTTTCATCAATATACTGCAATCGTTTAATCGCGATCAGGCCGCGTACACAAGGAACCGGTATAACCGGAGGTCAGTGCAGGACTGTATTAAATATTGAGAAAAGATACAGCAAGGTAGGTGAGCAGGCCGCCAACGACTGTCGCAGCCAGAACCAGCCCCCAACCAGGCCCTTTGGGGGCATCCTTGGACGTAAAGTTTTGCTCGATGCGGACATCCTCAGTATCCAGAATGGCACGCTGGACATGGATGTTGGTGATTTTGGTGTCCCCGCGACCATACGCCACAAGCAGGGATTTGTGACAAAGAATATTGATCAGGCGAGGAATACCCGCACTGGCTTTAGCCAGCTCCTGCAGGGCTTTGGCATTGAAGAGGTTAACCCCCAGGAAAACCCGACTTGGCCAGGCGGTGATTGATATAGCTGTTTACCTCTTCTTCTGTCAATGTAGGCAGGACATAGGAAAAGGTGATGCGCTGTTTCAACTGGCGCAGCGAATCCCGTGACAGTAAATCCTTGAGTTCAGGCTGGCCAAACAGCACCACCTGTAGCAGCTTCTCGGATTCCGTTTCAAGGTTGGTCAGCAATCTCAACACCTCGATGCTGTCCTCAGGCATGGCCTGGGCTTCATCCAGCAGGAACACCACCTGCTTGCCGGCTTCCTTGATTTCCATGAGCTTCTTGTTGATCTCACCCATGATGTGATGACGGCCTTTTTCAGCTTCGACATCCAGGCCAAGTTCTTCGGCCAGAGCCAGCATCAGACCGTCCGGCGTCAGGAAGGGATTGGGAATATAGGCAGTGACAAAGTCGTCACTGATGGTATTAAGCAGACGACGGCACAACAGGGTCTTTCCAGTGCCCACTTCACCGGTAATCATGATAAAGCCTTCACCGCTTTCCAGAGCCAGCTGGACGACGTCCAGCGCCTGATGATGCCCATCCAGATCCAGGAAAAAATCCGTATTTGGGGTCAGGGTGAAAGGCAGCTCGCGCATGCCAAAAAATTCTAGATACATCTTATCGCTAACGTCCTGTATCTGGTGCAGATTTTAAAAGACACTGCACGAAACCGTGGCGAAGGATAAATCACCGCCACGGTCTTTTCAATAAAACTACTGGCCTTTATGATGAAGGCATTATGGTTTTTGACCAGTATCAGTTAAATAGGAAATATTCCTGTTATCAAAATTTTACACGAGATAGTTATGAAATTTCTGGATAAAGACAGCATGGTCACCCAAAGCGGGGCATTACCAGGTCGACAAACCCCGATGCCGGTGCCCGAAAGCCATTTCGTCAATGGCAATCGTCTGTGCCAACCCTATCCGCAGGGAGTTCAGGTGGCCGTGTTTGGACTAGGCTGTTTCTGGGGCGCTGAACGCCGGTTCTGGGGCATCAAGGGGGTTTATTCCACCTCTGTAGGCTACGCTGGCGGATTTACCCCCAATCCCACTTACGAGGAAGTCTGCAGCGGCCTTACCGGGCATGCAGAAGTGGTTCAGGTCGTTTTTGATCCGGCTGTTTGCTCATATGAAGCACTGCTCAGGGTTTTCTGGGAGTCCCATGATCCCACGCAGGGCATGAGACAGGGCAATGACAGGGGAACCCAGTATCGTTCCTGTATTTATGC
>CAZBBS010000104.1:0-9093 GCA_964490145.1 uncultured Enterobacteriaceae bacterium | reverse complement strand
TCCTGGCGTTCGCATTATGACAAGCAGAACAAGCATATTTTTGGTGTTGCCAGAGATGTGACTCGTGAAAAGGAAGTTGAAGACGCCCTGGCAAGACAGGAGAAAATGTACCGGTCACTGATTGAACATTCCGAGGACATCATTTCCCGTTTCAATCGTGATCTCCAGATTGTATATACCAATTTGGTAGCGAATCGGTATACCACCGTCCATCCGGATATGATGAACGGTAAAACCATGGCCGAACTGCCTTTCCCACCGGAAATTCCCCGCAATATCACGCCCATGGTGAGTGAAGTCTTTGCAACCGGCAAATCCAGAACAGTGACGTTCGAAGCCGCTTCCGAGATAGGTAATGTTATTTTTCATGTCCATGCATTCCCGGAATTTTCAGACCAGGATGAAGTTGAATTTGTGTCAACGGTGGCTCGCGACATTACCGTAATGCGCCGGGCTGAAGAGGAGCAGCAAAAAATCCAGAATCTGTCCAGCCTGGGAATTCTGGCAGGGGGGATTGCCCACGATTTCAATAATATCCTGACTATTCTCTTTGGGAATATCACGTTTGCCCAGACTTTGGCTGAAAACGGCGTTGACTGCAGCGAAACGCTGGAAAAGGCTTCGCAGGCCCTGAAGCGTGCCACCAGCCTGAGTACGCAGCTGCTGACCTTTGCCAAGGGCGGCGACCCTGTCAGAACGGATGTCAGTTTGAAAGAGCTGCTTAAAGAGCTCGTCGCCTATGATTTGTCAGGCAGCAATGTCAATGCAGTATTTGATATAGCAGATGATCTCTGGATGGCGGATGTGGACATGTCACTGATTTCACAGGTTTTCTCCAATCTGGCTATCAATGCCGATCAGGCCATGCCCAAGGGCGGGTCAATTTATCTGAGTGCCAGAAATATCCAGATTGACGATTATGATGATTACCAGATGCTGCTGCCCGGAAAATACCTGGAGTTTGTGTTCCGCGATGAAGGAACGGGTATCCCGGCATCCATTCGGGAAAAGGTATTCGATCCCTATTTCACGACCAAGGAAAATGGCAACGGGCTTGGTCTGGCCACCGTCTATTCGATTATCAAAAAGCATGGCGGCAATATCCTGGTCGAGTCGGAAGTAAACGTTGGTACGAGGTTTACCTTTTACCTGCCGGCATCAGATATCCTTCCAAAGGAAAAGGAGCCAAGTATGCAAAAGGAAACCCTTGCTCACCCAGGTACTGGGAGGATACTGGTCATGGATGATGAACCCATGATCCTGGAGCTCGTTGAAAAACTGCTCCAGTCCAGGGGCTATGACGTGGTGGGTTGTGAAGATGGCCGGGAAGCCATCACGCTTTATCGGGAATCCATGGCAAAAGGTGTCACTTTCGATGTTGTCATTATGGATCTCACCATCCCTGGTGGGATGGGAGGGGGAGAGGCCATAGATGCATTACTGGATTTTGATCCACAGGTGAAAGCCGTCGTGTCGAGCGGTTATGCCTCCAATGATATTTTGTCCAATTACAGGGACTATGGCTTTGTGGACTACTTGCCCAAACCCTTTACCATGGACGGGTTGATGGCAGTAGTACAACGACACTGCGCATCTGTTTAACCCTGTTTCCTGATATTCTCTTCCAGACTGCCGGGGAACAATAGCTGGCAATTCGGGGTCTATGACACTGATATTCAACGAGTATGGTATGAAAAAGTATTTCCTGGTTATTCCTGTTCTTGCTGCACTGTTCTGCAGTGGCTGCGCTGTTAATCCAGTGACTGGTCGTAATGAATTATCCCTGGTATCCGAGGCCCAGGAGCGTGCCATTGGCGAGCAGCAGTATCAGCCATCACAACAGAGCCAGGGAGGGGAGTTCACGGTGGACCCTGTGCTCACCGAGTATGTGGATACCGTCGGGCAACGCATAGCGGCAGTCAGTGACAGGCCGCTGGATTACGAGTTTGTCGTGCTCAATAACCCGGTGCCCAATGCCTGGGCTTTGCCTGGCGGAAAGATTGCGGTTAACCGCGGGTTGTTAACCGAACTCAACAGCGAGGCAGAACTTGCAGCAGTATTGGGACATGAAGTGGTTCATGCCGCTGCCCGTCATGGTGCCCAGGCCATGACCCGGGGAACCTTGCTGCAAGGGGCGCTGGCTGTTGGTGCCATTGCTGTCAGCGACAATGAGTTTGCAGACTATATAGTTGGCGCCTCCATGCTGGGGGCGCAGCTGATAACCCAGCGTTATGGACGGGATGCCGAACGGGAATCCGATTATTACGGCATCCAATACATGGTACGCGCCGGTTATGACCCCCGCGCGGCTGTCAGCCTGCAGGAAACCTTTGTTCGCCTGTCAGAAGGCAGGAATTCAGGCTGGTTGGACGGGCTGTTTGCCAGCCATCCTCCATCCGAGGAGCGAGTCAGGAATAATCAGGCTCTGGTGGATGAACTGATGCAGCAACTCCAGGGGCGGGATCTGGAAACCGGTGAAGTGCGCTACCAGCAGGCAGTGGCCTTTCTTCATGATAAACAGGAAGCCTACGCCCTGTTCGATGAAGCAGGTCAGGCCATCCAGGATGATGAGCTGGATATAGCACTGCTTAATCTTGAAGAGGCAGAAGCCATGGTACCGGGTGAGGCCAGGTTTACCGGACTAAAAGGGGATATCTATCTGTATCAGGACAAATACCGGGAGGCGATCAGTACTTATGATCGGGCAATCGAGAAAGACAATAATTACTATGATTATTACCTGGGACGAGGCGTGGCGTATTCAAGGCTGGGCCAACGCACCCAGGCCAGAGAGGACCTTGAACACAGTGCTGATTTACTGCCGACGGCAGTAGCCATGAATGAACTGGGGAAAATTGCGCTGGTAGATAACAACCGCGACCTGGCCAAAGGTTACTTTCAGCAGGCAGCCGGTGCCCAGGGCCTGGTCGGGCAGCAGGCCAGTGCCAGTTTTACCCGCCTGGACCTGGAAGATAATCCGGGAACATACGTCAATGTTCAGGTTTTTGCCGATAGTGAGGGTCGAATACTTGCCAGGGTGACGAACAACAGCAGTCTTGATGTGAATAATCTGTCTGTGGAATTCACGGCCATCATTGGGGACCGATTGGCCAGGCAGGGCCGGACCATTCGTTCACTGTCTGCTGGCAGTTATACGGATATCAATTCAGGTTTGCGTTTTGCCGAAGGTCAGGCCTGGACAAATGAACAGATGCAGGCGCAGATTACATCGCTAAGCGTGGATTGATATTACGCGCCTCTGGCCTGCTGCATTTCCACGTAGTCGATAAACTTTTCCAGTTCTTCCACGGGATGATATCCGGACGTGATATAGGCGCCGGCAACGAAACTGGGAACACCGCTGACCTGCTGCTGACGCGCGCTCATCCAGGCCTGATCAACCTGATTACTGAACCTCCGTTGTTCGAGGACCTCCCGAGCGGCCTCTACATCCAGACCGGCTTCCTTTACGCAGTCCAGCAAAACCTCCGGTTGGGCAATATTCCTGTCATGGACGAAGTAGGCCTGGAAAATCAATTTGTGCAGTTTGCTGCCGCCAGGCTGGGTGTCAGCCCACATACCAAGTTCCTGTGCCAGGCGGCTGTTGTAGGTCATGATCCGGTCAGGGTTGTACGCCAGATTGATGCTGTCCATGATCTGGTACAGTCGCTGGTGGGCAGCATCCACGCCATCACCCAGCCATGCCTTCAGGCTCATGCCTTCCGGTGGTGTATCGGGATGCAGGGGGAAGGGTATCCACTCGATGTCGATGTCTTTTCTGGCAGCCAGCTTTTCCACTGAATCACTGCCCAGGTAGCACCAGGGGCAGACATAGTCACTGAAGATTTTAAGTTTTACCGGTGAGTCGCTCATGGGAATCCCTGTCTTGTTATTCAAAAGGTTGCGGCTGAGGTGTATCGGGGCCTGATGGCGGCAGTACTGGCAAAATGATCCTGGGCAATTCACCGGTGAGGGTTTTGAGAAAGGCCACTACCTTGGCATTACCGGTACGGGAAAATTTACGGTTCACCTGCACCCAGGCCATAGTGTCCACTGCCTCTTCCAGAGTCTTTGCCTGGCCATCATGAAAGTACGGATACGTCAGTTCCACGTTACGCAGGGATGGTACCTTGAATCGCATGCGATCGGTACGTTGTCCGGTGATTGTTTCACGGCCATTGGCGGGATTCCTGGTCTCGTAGCTATTGAACATGCCCATCACCTGAAAAGCACGCCCACCGGCAGCAGGTCCATTGTGGCAGCCTGCGCAGCCATAGAGCTTGAACAAGGCATAGCCTTCCTGTTCCTCCAGGGTCAGGGCGGATTTATCACCCAGCAACCATTGATCAAAACGTGACTTGGGGCTGACCAGGGTGCGCTCGAATTCTGCAATGGCATCTGTCACCTGTGCTATTGAAATCTGCTGCTGCCCGTAAACCCTGGAAAACGCCTCCCGATATCCCGGTATGGTTTGCAGTACGTCAACTGCCAATCCGTGACTTGATGCCATCTCGTCTGGATTGGCAATAGGGCCTCCGGCCTGCTCGGTCAGATCCCTGGCCCGGCCATCCCAGAACTGGGCGATGCTGTATACGGCATTGAATACAGTTGGGGCATTGATGGGGCCCTGTGCCCATTGATGACCGATGGATGTGACCAGGTTGTCAGTGCCGCTCAGCATCAGGTTGTGGCAGGAATTGCAGGAAATCCAGCCGGATTTGGACAGCCGTGGATCAAAAAACAGTTTTTTGCCAAGCTCAACTTTTGCCAGGTTCAGGTCGACAGGTAAGGTAATGGGAGAAATAGGTTCCTGACCCCGGCTTTCGTCGAAAGCAAGCAGTGTCATGAAAAATATTAAGCTGGTGAATACGGATTTCATGGCTTTATGGGTAAATCGGCAGTTGATGGTATTTTATGGCCAGCTGCCAGTTGAAGGATGATCTAAGTCAATGATTCTCAAGGATAGTTTATTTATCCAGTTACAGTATACTGCGTTCTTGAAATTGAGGATCCACGGGTTTTTCACTTGAGAGTATTAAACAAGCAAAAACTTGAAAAAGATATTCGTGCGCTTTTCAGGACGGTGAATGCCGGTCAGGGCACGCAGGTCAATGAAGAGAAATTCATCATTGAATTGTCGCGACTACTGGAGGAAAACGAACTTCGCTCTCCAATCCAGGGCACCAGTTCCATGAGTGTGATGATTGCCGACCTGCGTGGTTTTACCTACATGCTGGAAAAGTTCCGGTCGGATGACATCATCAATATCCTCAATGAATTCTTTGCCAGGATGGTATCAATCATTGATACCCATGGGGGGCAGATAAATAAATTCATGGGCGATTCCATCATCGCCTATTTCGATACCGGCGAGGATCCACAGGCGAGTGTACTTAATGTTCTGCACTGTGCCATTGAAATGCAACTTGCCATGGATGCAGTCAATGTCATCAGTGCCCGGATGGGACTGGATTCGCTTTATATAGGTATTGGGATAGATACCGGTGATGTTGTCGCCAGTGTGCTTGGATCGGACATCTATCGTGAATTCACCATGATCGGTTCCACGGTGAACCTGGCCTCTCGTATTGAAGCCTATACGCTCCGCGGACAGATCCTGATGTCGGAAAATACCTGGAAGCATGTGGCAAACCTTGTAGAAACAGGGCAAGTCAATGAAGTAGGAGCCAAGGGTATGAGCAAGCCCTTGCGATTTTATGAGTTAATGGCCATCAATACCCCTCAGCGAATAGCCCTGCCCAAGCGGGATAATCGCAAGGCTCCCCGTATAAAAGTCAGTATTCCGGTGTATTTCCAGTTGCTTGACGGCAAGAATATTCTCCCGGAAGTCTATGAAGGGGAGGTGGTGGATATCAGCTATGGGGGTATGTTGTTTGTGACCCCCAAAGCCATAGAAAAATTTGCCGATCTTAAAGTCAGTATCGGGTTGTCACCTTACGCGAATGATCCCGTCGATATTTATGGAAAGGCCCTCTATGTGCAAATCATGGACAAGGGGGTGGAAATCGGACTTGAATTCACCATCATTGATGATGCCACCAGCGCCAATGTCAAAAAGTTTGTCGACAGTCTGATCTGAACCCACTTTAAACCTGCTATTTGAGGAGTATGTCCGTGACAATCATGCGAATAATTTTCCTTTCATCAGTTGTGATGATTACAGTCTTTGTCAGCAGTCTTGCTCTGGCGGCAGACAGTTCAGTGCCAGTCCGGCTGGATCGCGGGAAGATGGCAGGCCTTGATCTGATTTCCGTGCCGCCGGATGCGTACATCGACATACTGGAAGCAGGTGAACTCAATATGCGAGTAGCCACGCTGTTTGAAGGTGATGAAATACGGGTATCCATTTTTGAGTCAACGCCGGCAAGAACCAATCATCGCACCCGTCCAACAGATATCGACGAATTTGTCACTGTCCTGAGCGGTAAGCTGATCCTGACCGAACCCAATGGTACGGCACATGAGTTTTTACCCGGTGATTCTCTGGTTCTGCCCGTGGGCTTTACCGGCACCTGGGAAATGCAGGGGCTTTATCGCGAGCTGGTTGTCATAGAAAAAAAATAAGACCAAAAAATTTACACGATTCTTTTTTATAATTTCAGCTTTTAGCAAGAGGTAGGATCTATGCAGGGGAAAATTGCATTTGAAGAACATATGGCCATTCCGGAAACCACGGAAGAAACCCGTGATTTCGCAGGAGAGTCCGCCGACTTTGATATGTTTACCCGGGAAATTCTTGATCTGGATGACATGCGCCTGAAGCATATGGATGAGACCGGTATCGAACTGGCCATCCTGTCATTAAATGCGCCTGGCGTGCAGGCCATACTGGATACCGACCAGGCTATCGAAACCGCCCGTAAGGGAAACGATGCCATGGCGGCGGCTATCGCCAGGCATCCCACCCGTTACCGGGCTTTTGCTGCGTTGCCGATGCAGGATCCTGCGGCTGCCGCTGCAGAACTGGAGCGCTGCGTGAAGGAGCTGGGTTTCAAGGGAGCCCTGGTAAATGGCTTTACCCAGAAAGATGACCCCGATACAGCCATTTACTATGACATTCCTGAATACCGGGAATTCTGGCAGGCTGTTTCCGACCTGAATGTACCTTTTTACCTGCACCCACGCATGGGCCTGCCATCACAGTCAAAGAACCTGATGGACCATCCCTGGCTGCGTTCGTCTCCCTGGGGATTCACCATGGAAACGGGGACCCACGCCCTGCGTTTGTGCGGTTCAGGCTTGTTTGAGGACATCAGGCACCTGACCGTCATTATCGGCCATCTCGGTGAATTCATTCCCTACAACCTGTGGCGTATGGACGCCCGTATGGAGTTTTCACCTCGCGGCTACCGCGGAAAGCGCCCCCTGGGGGATTATTTCCGTGAACATTTTGTTGTAACCACCTCTGGCAATTTTCATGACTCCACCTTCCGTTGCGCATTGGAAGAACTGGGAACGGATCGAGTGTTTTTCTCGGCGGACTACCCTTTCGAAAGAATGCAAGATGCAGCGAACTGGTTTGACAACACGCAGGTAATCACAGAAGAAGAACGCCTGAAAATTGGTCGCAAGAATGCGATTGATCTGTTTAATCTGGAACTTGATTGATTTTACGGAAAGGTCCGACATGGTTGCCGGGCCTGATTTCCTTCCTGAAGATTTTCACATTGAAATTTTGCGACCTACCGAATCTGTAGAATCGGACCACAGGATTAACGCATATCTACCAGGTTTTGATAGTTCTGTTAATCAGTATTTGTAGCATTCGTTATTTATAGAATTTACGATTTGCAATTAAGCTTCAATCCAATGCTGCTTTGCTTGTTCGGATATGAGCCAACCTGTAATCGATTGACAGAGAACAACCATGTTTACCAGCGCCTTCAAAAACTACACTCCTGATCAGGTGTCCGAAATACTGGAAAAAGACGGGTATATCATTATTCCTTCAGCCATCGATACTGAATATGTGGATGAAGCTTGCAAGGAATTGCAATGGAAAATCGGTTTCAATACCAACGATGTAGGTGCTACCTATACCAAATATCAGTTTTTTAACAATATCCTGACCAGCTCAAAAATGATGTATGACATTGTTACGGCTGAAGAAATTCTTGATATCTGTGAGGCCAAATTTGGCCCGGTCTTCCGGCTCAGACTCAGTCGTTATTATGAAACCTATAATAGCAACAAGATGCGCTGGCACTCTGATGACATAAGCATCCCTGACCCTGTCACCAGTAGTAATGCCCTGATATTTATGGTTTATATGGGAGATACTTACGATGGCGAGTTGCAACTGATCCGAAACTCTCAATCGTGGGAGCGGGAAGGTTCATATCTTGGTTACGAGGATAAATATATCAGCGACAAGCACGCCGATGACATTATTACCCTGAGCCTGCCTAGAGGTAGTCTGATGATTTACGATGCCAGGGTCGTGCATCGGGCAAGGGAATTTGAGAGTAAAAAGAATTACCGTCAGTCAATTCTGTTTCATGTGGACAAGGGAACCCGGACATCTAACAAGATCCTTGTTAACACGGCATACATGACCAACATGAATGAAAGACTGGGTATGTATCTGGGGTTTGGTATGCCATCAGAGGACCCATATCCGGTCACCTCTGTCCTGAATCTTCCGATGCGGGAATTATTAAAAGCACAGTTGGCAATTATTTCATCTGTTTTTTTGACTCCAATATACAAACTTTCATGGGTGCTGTCAGATAAGCATCGACGCATTATCCGGGAGTTTGTTAGCGCCCGGCTTTCTCGCGGGTGATAATGGCTGCTACATTTTTAGCCATGAGATAAAAAGCGAATTGTGGTCATCCTTTCAGCCAGGTGTTGCTGCTTTGTTTAGGATGTTGTGAGTCACTGACAGAAGAGTTCCTGTGTCGAATGAAAATTTATGATGGGAGTGCTGCGCACTTGCTACCGTCAGTGTCAAAATTCTCCACGCAAGGTAAACCTTTGGGTTACAAGCTGAATTCAGAGTTGTTTCAAGAGGTATTTGGTACCGGAGGCCGGACCAAGACATATGATATAAACAATTGATATATATAATAT
>CAZBBS010000103.1:0-9134 GCA_964490145.1 uncultured Enterobacteriaceae bacterium | reverse complement strand
TTCACTCACAGTTAACATATGTTGACGGACTGCCCTCCTGGCTGCCGCCGGATCACGATCAATAACGATCGCGCGATAAATCGCCTCATGCTGAAGAGCCAGATCTTGTTTTCTTATTCGATCCAGGTTCAGTTCGGCCAAATTCTTCACAATCGACTCTTCTAACAACACAAAAATCGATCGCATAATGTGCAGGATCACACCGTTTTGCGATGCCTCTGCAATCGCAAGGTGAAACTCCGCATCTGCTTTTGCCTCGCGATGCAAGTCGTGAGAGCGAACCGCAGCCTGCAATTCGTGGTAGCGACGCTGCACATTGCCACGCGCGCGCTCCGTCGCGCGATCTGCTGCCAACCAAGCTGCCACACTTTCAAGCGCGAACCGCAACTCAAGAATGTCAAAAGTCCCATCCGGCGACCGCTGTATCATCGCCATCATCGGATCGATAAATGTCGACCCGACATGCTCAGCCACAAAAGTTCCGCCACCATGACGTCGCTGGATCAAGCCCCGCGCCTCAAGCTTTTGAATCGCTTCGCGTACAGTGGGTCGAGAAACGTCAAACTCTTCTGCAAGGCTGCGCTCGGACGGGAGCTTTTGCCCTGGACGTACTTTGCCCTCAAGGATCAATCGTTCAATTTGATCCATGATGACATCAGCTGCACGCGTCACTCGCGGAGTCGATAAATAACCATTCATGTAATATTCACCGGCAATCCAAAGTGGTCAGACCAATAGATTAACTGGTCAGACCAAATTTCGCAAGCCGTTATACAAGTCGGTCTCGCGGCTCTTCCCCAGCAAAAAATGCATCGAGATTATCGAGTGCTCGATCACCCATCGCTTTGCGAGTCTCGCGAGTCGACGATCCCAAATGCGGCAACATGAACACATTCGGGCATTCTGCAAATGCCGGGTTGCCACCAGGTTCTTTTTGGAAAACATCGAGCCCTGCAGCCGCAATATGTCCTGAGTGCAGTGCATCAATCAATGCTTTCTCGTCAACCAAGCGTCCGCGGGCTGTGTTTACAAAGACAACACCTGGTCTCATCCAGCCAATTGATTCGGCGTTAATTAGATTGTCTGTCTCCGGGGTTGCAGGGCAATTGAGTGAAATCATGTCAACCGCCTCAAACAGTGACTTCACCGTCGGGTGGTAGATTGCACCTTGCTCTAACTCGGCCGGAAGGCGACTGCGGTTGGTGTAATGAATTTCCATGTCGAACCCACGCGCACGCTTCGCTACGGTCTGGCCAACACGTCCCATTCCCACAATACCAAGCTTTTTTGAACTGACTTGAATACCGTTCATTTCGACGGGTGCCCAATGTTTCCAGGTTCCGAGGCGCAACATTTGATCACCCTCATAGGCACGGCGGCTCGCACCAAGCAATAAAAGCATCGCAATTTCAGCGGTCGCATCAGACAAAACGTCTGGTGTGTTGGTAACAACTATGCCGCGCGCTTTCAGGGCCCCCAGATCACAGTGATCAACACCTACTGAATAGTTAGCAACAATTTTCAAACGATCAGACAGACGAGCAACAACATCGCTCGATAAAATCTCAGAATGGCAGATCATGAGCGCATCGGATTCGAAACTTCGAGCGACAATTTCATCAGCCGACATAATGTGGTCGTCATCGTTAAGCCACACAGAGTAGCTTTCGCGAGCCCTTGCTAACACTGGATCCACCAGCAATCTCGTGATACTCAAATCTGTCATTTGAACTCTCCTCAAATTGAGGTAGTCACATTGGCGGTTTCGGAAACAAGTTTCAATGTAAAAGTGGTCTGATCAGTTTTTTCGCAAAAACCTTGCAAGATGTGATTGAAATCATCAGTATTTACCCTTCCACGGATGGGATTCCAGTGCGCACTGCTGAGAAGCAGAAAAGGATATGCGCAAGAAAAAAATAGATAAAAAGGTAGTCCGATGAGCAAAAAACTCGATCGCCGTTCATTCCTGAAAGGAGCTACGGCAACAGCAGCAGCCTCCAGCCTCGGTTTCCCAGCACTTGTCAATGCGGCGGGTCACGGCCCAACCACTTTGAAAGTGCAGGCAGCTTGGGGTGGCGGTATTTTCCTTGAAAATGCCCAGTCATATGTTGATCGCGTTCACGCGATGGCAGGTAAAGATCTGAAAATTGATCTTCTTCCTGTGAACTCAGTTGTTAAGACATCTCAGATGCAAGACGCGGTTCACCGCGGTGTACTCGACGGTTGTCACTATGTTCCTGCGTACTGGTACTCGAAGTCTAAGACAGCTTCTTTGTTCGGTACTGGCCCTTGCTTTGGCTGGTCATCACAAGAAGTACTCGGCTGGGTCTACTACGGTGGCGGCCAAGAATTGTTTGACGAACTAATGGGCAGCCTTGGATTGAACATCGTTTCTTTCTTCAACAGCCCAATGCCAGCTCAGCCACTGGGATGGTTTAAAGAAGAAATCAAAGATGCATCTCAAATGAACGGTCTGAAGTACCGTACAGTTGGTCTTGCAGCCGACGTATTGCTCGAAATGGGAATGTCAGTTGTTCAGTTGCCAGGTGGTGAAATTCAGCCAGCAATGAAATCAGGCCTGATCGATGCTGCGGAATTCAACAACCCAACATCAGACAAAGACTTTGGTATGCAGGACGTATCGAAGCACTATCACTTGGGTTCATTCCACCAGTCACAGGAATTCTTCGAAATTTCATTCAACAAGAAGAAGTACGACGCTCTTCCACAAGAGCTTCAGGCGATTCTGAAGTACGCTTCAGAAGCTGAAAACTCAAACTTCTACTGGCACAACACGAATCGTTACGCTGACGATTTGATCAAGTTGCAGAAAGAAAATGGTGTCAACGTTTATCGTACACCTGATTCGGTCATGAACGAGCAACTCAAAGCATGGGACATCGTTGTTGATCGTCTGAACGCTGAAGATCCATTCTTTAAGAAGGTAATTGATTCACAGAAAGCATACGCTGAACGCGTAATGGGCTACTTGAATCTTAACCAGCCTGATTATCGGATGGCTTACAACCACCACTTCGGTTAATCAACCAAGTGTGAAATGCCCAGGGCATATCGCCCTGGGTTTTCCAAGGAGAATTTAAGTGGATCGCTTTGTCTACACGATCGAAGGACTGAGTGTATGGGTGGGTCGTGCCTTTGGTTGGTGCATCCTGATCCTCACTTTGTCTGTTTCATATGAAGTATTCGTTCGTTATGTCTTGAACTCCCCCACAGTCTGGGCGATGGACGTGATGATTCAAATGTACGGTGCGTTATTTCTAATGGCGGGGCCCTACGCGCTCGCTCAGGACGCGCATGTTCGCGGTGACTTCGTTTACCGACTTTTCCCGGTCAAAGTGCAAGCTAGGATCGATTTCGCCCTTTACGTCCTTTTCTTTTTCCCAGGAATGCTTGCGCTATTCTGGTTTGGAATGGAAATTGCGAGTGATAGCTGGCGATATAAGGAAGTGAGCTGGAATAGTCCCGCTCGTATTCAAATTTATTTCTTTAAGACGCTCATACCCTTGGCTGGCTTTCTGTTGATTTTACAAGGTCTCGCCGAAATCTGTCGTTGCATTCGTGCAATGAAAGAAGGTAAGTGGATGGATCGCCTGAGCGACGTTCAGGAGACAGAACAACTATTGATGAAAGAAGCTGAGGAGAATAAGGCATGACCAATCCTGAAGTAGCCATCATGATGCTATGCCTATTCATAGTATTTGTACTTCTAGGCTTCCCAATTGCCTTCACGCTAGTCGCCATGGGTGTCGGCTTTGGTTATTACGCGTATTGGCACAATCCAGAAACATTTTCTGAAATTTTTGATAACCAGATTTTCTATCTGCTGAATCAAAATACATACTCTGTTATGGAGAGCGACACATTGGTCGCGATCCCATTATTCCTATTTATGGGCTATGTGGTTGAACGTGCCGATATCGTCGGAAGACTGTTCCGCTCATTGCAGATGGCTGCACATAACCTCCCTGGGTCAATGGCAATTGCTGCACTGATCACGTGCGCTGTTTTCTCAACAGCCTCAGGAATTGTTGGTGCCGTTGTCACGCTGATGGGCCTTCTCGCCTACCCAGCAATGGCCAAAGCAAACTACGACAAGAAGTTTGCAGCAGGTGTGATCTGTGCCGGCGGTACACTTGGCATTTTGATTCCACCATCGATCATGTTGATTGTTTATGCAGCAATCGCTGAGTTATCGCCTTTGCGTCTGTACGCAGCTGCGATGTTCCCAGGTCTGTTGTTGGCTGGGTTGTACATCGTGTACGCAATCGTACGAGTTAGCCTCAATCCGTCGATCGCTCCGAAGCCGCCGAAAGAAGATATTCCGCCAGTCGGTGAGATATACAAAGACTTGTTTATCTCATTTGTACCACTGACCGTGCTGATTTTTACAGTTCTTGGGTCCATTCTGGGTGGGCTTGCAACGCCCGCAGAAGCGGCAGCAATGGGCGCGCTTGGTTCGATGATCCTAGCGGCACTCTATCGCGCTCTTACATGGCAGAAAATCCAAGAAAGTGTGTTCTTGTGTGCCAAAGCAACAGCGATGGTGTGCTGGTTGTTCGTTGGATCATGGACATTCGCATCTGTGTTCTCATACCTTGGCGGACACGATGTCATTGAGCACTGGGTTCTTTCTATGGATCTAGCACCGTGGCAGTTCTTGGTCATGGTACAAGCAATCATCTTTGTACTGGGATGGCCGCTTGAATGGTCAGAGATTTTGATTATTTTCGTACCAATTTTCTTGCCAATGCTCGATAACTTTGGGGTCAACCCGTACTTCTTTGCGATGCTGGTTGCGCTGAACCTTCAGACCTCGTTCTTAACACCTCCGATGGCAATGTCAGCCTACTACTTGAAGGGTGTATTGAAGAACCAGATTGAATTGATGGAGATCTTCAAAGGATTACTACCCTATTTGGGCATCGTATTATTCAGTATGGTCTTGCTCTATCAGTTCCCAGGTATCGCACTGTGGTTACCTGACTACTTGTTCGGAGCATACATTCCATAATGTCTGACTCTGCGCAAACGATTGCCGAAACAGTGGAAGCCATTGCCGACGGTCGATTGACCGCTCGGCAGTGGACTGAACACTGCTTGGATCAAATCGAATCTCACGAAGCGATTGGTGCGTGGTCATTTATCGACCGCGAGCGCGCACTCGAACGTGCAGATGCAATGGACTGGCTAAGGAAGGATGGTAGTGCATTCGGTAGTTTGCATGGCTGCCCAGTCGGTCTTAAAGACATTATTGAAGTCAAGGGCATGCCGCACGGGTGTGGCTCACAATTGATGGGTGAGGTATCTGAAGCCAATGCCGCACTCGTTGATGCATTAGAGGCTGCTGGCGCAGTCATTCTTGGTAAAACTGAGACGACTGAATTTGCAGCCATGCATCCGGCTCGGACAAAAAATCCTCACTCACTTGAGCATTCTCCTGGCGGTTCATCGGCTGGATCAGCAGCCGCGGTAGCTGCTGGAGAAGTACCGATCGCAATCGGCTCACAAACTAATGGTTCCGTCATTCGTCCTGCTTCCTATTGCGGGGTCTATGGCATGAAACCTTCAGCTGGGATCATCTCGAGGACTGGAGTGTTTGAGCAGTCGCCAACACTTGACCAAATGGGTGTGTTTGCAGCTTCACTTGCTGACATTGCAACAGTGGTCGATGTGCTATCAATCCACGACAGCAGAGATCCGCATAGTATTGCAGCGCCGCGACCCGCTTGCGTTGATGGCTTTCTGTCAGATCCACCAATTGAGCCCAACTTTGCGATCATGACGCTCCCCTACAGCAACCTTCAATCACATGCGTGCACAGAAGGATTCCGGGAAGTTGCCGAGGCACTTGAAGGACGAGTTGAGGTCTTAGAAGCGCCGCCAGTCTTCGATCAGCTCATCGAAGCACAACGTACGATTCATTTGAAAGAAGCCGCGGCTGCTTTCGAGACCATGGGTTTGTATGGCAACGATCAATTGTCGGATACCCTGAAGGCAATGCTCGCTGACGGCAAAGCGTATTCTGAAGACCAATATCAAGAAGCGCTTGGCATCAAACAGTCATTGAACGAGTTTTTCGGAAACTTCTTTGAAGACTTCGATGCCATTTTGTCGCCTTCAGCAGCAGGTGAGGCACCTCTTTTGAGCGAAGGGCATACAGGCAGTCCAATTTTCTGCACAGTATGGACTCTCGCTGGATTACCCACTTTGAATCTCCCGATTTTGCAGGGAGAAAACGGACTTCCGATCGGCTTACAAATGATTGGCCGCTACAAGGATGATGCTCGTTTACTGAGAACCGCGAATTGGTTCATGACCCATTTATTTGAGGAAGGAGAAGACTAATGCTTCCACAACGCCTACAACTCATTATTGGCATTATCGCGACTGCATTGTTCGCAATTTTTGTATTTGGATTATCACAGAGTATCTCTTCAGGATTCGCAGGATTCTGGGGCGGTTTACCTTTTGCTTTGGTTACATTATTCGTTTTCGGAATGGCACTGTACGATCTCTGGGATGAAGTCGTACGTAAGAAAGACTAGCCCAACTGGTCAGACCATAAAATTTTTGCTCGTCGGCTAAAGATCTATTATTAGCGGGTGATCACGGCATACTGGTCTGACCAATTTGCCGCTACGAGGAAAAGGAAAGTCCATATGTCGGTTATTACCTGTATCGAAGATCTGAAACAGATCTACAAGCGCCGCGTCCCCAAAATGTTCTACGACTACGCTGAAACAGGCAGTTGGACAGAACAGACTTTTCTTGAAAACACCGCTGACTTCCAAGAACTACACTTCCGTCAAAAGATCGCTGTCGACATGGAAGGTCGTTCAACCCAGACAACCATGGTTGGACAGGACGTGACCATGCCGGTTGCACTCGCTCCGGTCGGACTCACCGGCATGCAGTGCGCAGACGGCGAAATCAAAGCTGCTCGAGCGGCTGCTAAATTCGGAATTCCATATACCTTATCAACGATGTCAATCTGTTCTATCGAAGACGTCGCTGCACACACAGACCATCCGTTTTGGTTTCAGGTGTACACATTAAAAGACGACGACTTTATGCGCAGACTCATGGAACGAGCCAAAGCAGCAAATTGCTCAGCGCTTGTTATCACGGTTGACCTCCAAATGCTCGGACAGCGACATAAAGATTTAAAAAACGGACTATCCGCCCCGCCGAAGCTCACAATCAAATCGATCGCCGACATGATGACCAAGGTTAGCTGGGGTCTCGAAATGCTCGGCACCAAGCGTCGCTTCTTCGGCAACATTGTGGGTCACGCCAAAGGCGTCAGTGATGCATCGTCACTCAGTAGCTGGACCGCTGAAGCATTTGACCAATCACTCGATTGGAAACGGATTGGCCAACTCATGGAGATGTGGGATGGCAAAGTTATCTTGAAAGGAATCTTGGACGCCGAAGATGCGAAAAAAGCGGCCGATCTCGGCGCAGATGCAATCGTGGTCTCCAACCACGGCGGCCGTCAACTTGACGGTGCCTCAAGCTCGATCCGAATGCTCTCACACATCGTTGATGCCGTGGGTCACAAAACAGAAGTCATGTTTGATAGTGGTATTCGGTCAGGCCAAGATGTACTGAAAGCCATCGCGTTAGGCGCAAAAGGAACAATGATCGGACGTGCTTACACCTACGGCTTAGGCGCAAATGGCGAACAAGGCGTGACCGATGCGCTCAAAGTCATCCACAAAGAACTCGATACCACGATGGGATTGTGCGGACGCACTCGCATTAGCGATATCAATCAGGATATCCTTATCGTTCCTGACGGGTTCCACCGCAAATAGGTAAATAACAACCCCACAGACAGTGGGGTTCAGCCCCCATTATTGAATATTGAAGGACGCAACTCGTGTCAAATGACATCATTCTTGACCGCATTCTCGGGAGCGTCATTCCCGTATTGATTGTTGTGATTATCGGCTACGCCTATGGGCGATGGCGCCGCCCCAATATGTCAACAATGAATCAAATCAACATGGAACTCTTTGTTCCGATGCTGATCTTTTCAGTTCTGGCAGCGAAATCGGTCGATCTGACCGAATACATACCGCTTGCACTTGGTACCGTCGGAGTCGTATTAGGCTCGGGGCTCCTTGTATGGCCAATCTGCAAACTGACAGGAATTCAGCCAAAAACACTAATTCCACCCATGATGTTTACCAACACAGGCAACCTCGCATTACCACTTGTTTTGTTGGCCTTCGGTGAAACTGCGATGCCCGCAGCGATCGTGATTTTTATCGTCTCACAATTTATTCACTTCACACTTGGCTTTTATATTCTTGACCACCGGGCAAAAGTATTGAACCGGATCTCTGTCCCAACCATTCTCGCGACCTTCGCTGGGCTCGCAGTTGGATTCACGCATACCGCTATTCCGGAAGTCGTGCTTGTTCCTATCGACATGCTTGGACAGATCGTAATCCCACTCATGCTATTTTCACTCGGTATCCGGATGCAAGACGTGACAACAAATGATCTAGGTGTCGGGATATTCGCGGCTATTCTCTGCCCAATCATTGGATTACTAATCGCTTACGGGCTTGAACCACTGATGCAACTCGATCCACTACAGTGGAGCATCTTTATCTTATTTGCAGCGTTGCCCCCAGGAGTTCTCAACTACATGGTCGCAGAACGTTATAACCAAGAACCGACTCGGGTCGCATCGATTGTTTTAATTGGAAATATCGGTGCAATTTTTTGGATGCCGCTCGCTCTAGCCCTCGCTCCTCCCCTTTAACTGAGCGGTCGAATCCTGTCGTAATCAAAATCTGCACCTGGATCGATCTTACGGCCAGGTGCAATATCGCGATGACCAACAATGTGGCTCGGATTGATCGAATAAGCGTCGCACAACCTTTTGCAAACCGTGTTGATCGACTGATACTGAGCATCAGTAAAAGGCCCCTCTTCGGGTCCGATTAATTCGATTCCAATACTAAAGTCATTGCACCGTGCACGACCCTGAAATTCAGACTGTCCCGCATGCCACGCGCGCTTATCAAATGCGACAGCTTGATAGACATCGCCATCCCGTCCAATGACCACATGAGAAGACACCCGCCCGTCTTTAAGTG
>CAZBBS010000102.1:0-9137 GCA_964490145.1 uncultured Enterobacteriaceae bacterium | reverse complement strand
CTGGTAAAGGCATTCATGAAAGTGTTCAGCGAACGCCTGATCATCATGAAAAATGGGTCGCGTACAGGATATTTCTGACTGCCGCAAAGCGCTGTGTGCTCAAGTATATGGGCAACACCGGTTGAATCCATGGGTACCGTACGCAAGGCAACAAGAAAGACGTTCTCAGGGTTGTCACTGGCCAGATGATAGTGAACAGCACCCGTTTCACGATGCTCGTATTCCTCAACCGCAAGATTCAGGGTATTGAGAAACTGACTGCGCTTTTTAATGAAGGACGGGAGAACTTTATCGCTGGTAGGAGGAGTTGTCTGGCTATTCACTGGGTATCCATTGACTGCATTTGAAGCAACATTGTAGATGATGCCTGAGAGTTGGTTGAGTGTTCGGGTAAGGGGGCCGAGTATAGCCGGATTGATGTCTGATGTAGAGTGACAGCACCAATAAAGTTTGCTAATTTCGGCGGCTGATCTGACCGGGCAAATCACAAGACCCGGCAAGTTTTAGCCAACAGTTTTCATTCTCTCCGGGGGAACCATGTCCAAGCAAAGCCTTACACGTTTACTCTCATGCCTGCTCGGGGTGGTGGTGCAGTTGACAGTCACCAGCCAGGCCCAGACTGAATCATTCAACCCGGTTACCGATGACATGCTGAAGGATCCTGATCCGGAAAACTGGATGATGTTCAGGCGTACGCTGGATGCCTGGGGGTACAGTCCCCTGGAACAAATCAACAGGGAAAATGTCGCCAGCCTTGAGCTGGTCTGGTCAAACCCGCTAAAAGGTGGAACCTTGCCCAGCACGCCCATTCAGGAAGGCACACCCCTGGTCTATGACGGCATCATGTACATGCCCAATCCCGGTGATGTCATCCAGGCATACAACGCCACAACAGGCGAAATGCTCTGGGAGTACGAGCGGCAAATGCCTGAGGATCTGGGCGATTACCTGGGTGCCAACAAGACCATGCGCAATATTGCCATTTATGCTGAGTCCATCATTTATACCAGTAATGATGGCTATATCGTGGCGCTGGATGTCCACACTGGCGAATTGAAATGGGAAACCCGTATTCTGGATTACCGGACGCACCCGGCCCAGCAAAGCAACGGGCCCATCATCATTAATGGCCTGGCAATTTCCGGCAGGAACTGCCAGCCTCCAGCGGGACCTGAAGCCTGTTTCATTGTTGCCCATGACGCCAATACCGGGGAAGAGGCCTGGCGGCTGAATCTCATCCAGGAACCGACTGGCGATGAGACAGACACCTGGGGAGATGTCCCATGGGAAGGTCGCTGGCATGTTGGTGCCTGGATGGCCCCCAGTTATGACCCTGAACTCAACCTGATTTACATGGGGACTTCTGTCACAGCACCAGCACCAAAATTCCTGCTGGCGGGCAATGACAAGCAGTACCTGTATCACAATTCAACCCTGGCCATTCGTCCAGAAGATGGCACCATCGCCTGGTATTACCAGCATCTGGTGGACCATTGGGATCTCGATCATCCTTTCGGCCGTCTGCTGGTGGATACCAAAGTGGCCCCTGATGCCGAGGATGTCCCCTGGATCAACCCCAATATTGATCCGGACAAGGTTTACAAGGTAATCACCGGTATTCCAGGCAAGACCGGGGTTATCTATACGATAGACCGGGAAACCGGTGAGTTCCTGTGGGCCCGCCCGACCATGTTCCAGAACGTGCTTGATCACATTGAAGGGGAAACCGGACGCGCCGTAGTCAATCCTGACGCACTGTTTACCGAGGCGGGGCAGGAGCTTGAAATCTGCCCATCCACAGGAGGCGGCAAGAACTGGTGGGAAGGGGCCTACAGCCCACTGACCAACGCCATGTATTACGGGGTTCAGAGCACCTGTATGGACCTGACCGTCACCTCTGATGAACCTGATCCTGACTCCCTGTACGGGTTCTTTGGGCGGGAGAAAATGGCGCCCGGCCGAGACAATCTGGGCACTTATTACGCTGTGTCGGCAGAAACCGGTGAAACCCTGTGGACCTTTGAAACCGAAGGTACCGCCATGTCCATGGTGGCAACGGCAGGTGGCCTGGTATTCAGCGGGGATATCCAGGGCAACTTCCGAGCTTTTGACCAGGAAACCGGTGAGGTTCTCTGGGAAGCCAACCTGGGATCCTCGATAACCGGTTATCCGATCAGCTTTGCAGTAGATGGGAAACAGTATATTTCCATTGGCACCGGTACATCTGTCACTACCGCGAGCCAGGTGCGTTATCTCAAGGGAACACCCCCGGGTATTGAAAGTCGCCAGTATGTCTTTGCATTACCCTGAAGCACTCGACATGGCCCGCTTGATTCCTTGGGGTGAACTTCATATTATCGGTGGGCTAACACCGGGTGGACCGGGTGGAGAGGTGGCGCAGACCACCGCTGGTTATCACAGAAAGACTACAACGAGATACCAGCTGCAGTCGTGGGATGAACCTGCTTACAGCTAACTTCTGCACCTGTATTCACCGTACCGGGAACATGACTGCCAGGATTCAAAGGATCTAACGGGAGAGGGTGACCGATCTGGTAATCCACGTTAGCCAGTTATACATATTTATTGAACTACCAAGCCTTAGTAAGGGGAAACCTATGAGCTATAAAACGATGATGGGGTCTCTTGACTCCTATACCAAAGGGAGCATCGACCTGAATGATGATCTCAAGCATTACGCCTTCTCCAATATTTATGAAATCTGCAGCACCTCGTCCCCCTGGGAACGGATTATGGTGGCCTCCAATCTGGAATACTGTGCAGAAGTAGCCCGTGCTGAAGGCACATCTCCATGGTTCCGCGCACCGCATGATGAGTTCGCCATTATCATGGACGGTGAAGTTGAATTTGAGTTTTACCAGCTGGAAGAAGATGAGAAAGCGACCCATGAAGCGGGTGCTGAAATCATGTCCGGCAACCCCAAAGGCAAACGCATGGGCAAGATTACCGCTCGTCGCGGCCATGAAGTGCTGCTGCCGCAAGGTTCTGCCTACCAGATGAAAACGGCCAATCCGGGCGTTGTTCTGATCCAGACATCTGCTGGACCGGTCAGTGTCGAAAAATGGTCTGACATTTGCGTTCTGGGCTAATACGAATTACTTAAAGAGGAATAGAATCATGAATACCGAAGTTACTCCGGAAAAGGTTTCTGTCATCGCATCCGAGCCTGATCCCGTACTGGGCTACCGCAGCTTCCAGTTCGGTGGTTTCACATTTACCCGTGATGCCTATTTTGTCCATGTAGGCTGGCCAAAAGGCACCCATACCATTGAAGTCGACCGTTTTCTGCGCGCAATGGTGCGTGATATCGGCTGGGGCTTTTTCTACGGATGGATTTTCTTTGATGATGTTTTTGGCACCCAGAACCATTACGGTACCGTCGATATCTATGCTGGCTCATACAGCAAAGGCCACAAGGATACCGGTGTCGATTATCTGGAAACCTTCAACACTGACGATGTACGTGTAGCCTTTGAAACCATCTCCAAGAACTGGATCAATGAAGGCTATGACCCACTGAGCGCACCACTGGAAACCGGTTCGCCACTGGGCGCCAAGCAGACTGAAGCCTCAGGCCCGCTCATTCGTGGTTTTGAACCAGCACGTCGCATGCTGGGTCTGCCTGGTGATGTCCAGCCGCGTTCAGATGCCACTGGCCACCCCATCAATCGTGCTTTTGCTGACCTGGATTTCGACCAGCCGGATATTGAAACCGAAGCCGGTTTTGAAGGGCAGCTGCACGCCTTCAACCTGTTTGATCATATTGCCCGTGCTGATGTGACCTGGAACCCGTCGTTCACCTCCATCACCCGTGCCTGTATCTGCTGCGTAACCAGCGAAGAGCACATGCTGCCGGTAATCCATGGAAATGACAGAAACGAGTGGTTTATTCAGCTGACAGACGAAATTCACTGGAATATCCAGGACAAGTCTTCCGGCAATCCTCGTGGTCGTATCGTGATGAAAGCAGGCGATGTTTGCGCCATGCCGGCTGACATCCGTCACCAGGGATATTCGCCCAAGCGGTGCATGCTAATGGTACTTGAAAACGGTACTCCCGGCCTGGATGAGAAATATGCCAATGGTGAGCTGGAGCCATTCCCAATCACAGCCAGTCGCTGGTAATCAGCACTGACATGTCCTGCATCCAGCGTTGCTGCAGGTAATGATCCGGCCTGATCGTCCCTCTTAACCGGGGTGGTGCAGGCCGGAATCATTTACAGGTCTCAATTTTAGTTCGCAAAGGTGGTATCACAATGGCTGAAGCCAATTATCAGACAAAACTCTTTATCAATAACGAATTCGTGGATTCTGCTGACGGCAGTACTTTTGAAGTATATAACCCGTATGACAATTCTCTGCTGGCTAACGTCTCTGAAGCCAAGCATGAAGATGTCGACAGGGCCGTCAATGCGGCCAGAGAGGCATTTCCTGCCTGGGCTGATATGAATCCTTCAGACCGCGGTGTCCTGATTGGACGCCTTGCTGATGCCATTGAAAAAGACAGGGACAATATTGCACTGATAGAGTCACTGGATACCGGCCACCCGATTCGAGACACCCACAATCTTGATGTCATGCGAACTGTGGCCACATACCGGTACTTTGCAGGCATGCCTGACAAGAACGAAGGTACGGTGATCCCGGTGGACACCGGGTTCCTGAACTATGTTCAACGTGTACCCATTGGCGTGGTCGGTCAGATTGTGCCCTGGAACTTTCCCTTGATGTTCACCAGTTGGAAACTCGGGCCAGCTCTGGCTGCTGGCAACTGTGTGGTCATGAAACAGGCCGAGTTAACGCCTTTATCCACTCTGAGAGTCGCAGAGCTGGCCAGGGAAGCCGGTATTCCGCCAGGAGTCATTAACGTGGTACCTGGCTATGGTCACATCACCGGTCAGTACATGGCCGAGCACAGAGGTATCGACAAGATTTCCTTTACCGGTTCAACCGTCACGGGACGCAAGATCGTAGAAGCATCTGCCGGCAACCTCAAACGTCTGCAACTGGAGCTGGGCGGCAAGGGCGCCAATATCGTCTTTGAGGACGCCAATATCGATGCGGCCGTGGGCGGCTCAGCCTTTGCCATCTTCCATAATCAGGGGCAGGCCTGTATTGCGGGTTCCCGGTTGATGCTGCATGAAAGCATTGCCGATGAGTTTCTGGAAAAATTCATCGCCCTGGCTTCCTCCATCAAGCAGGGTAATCCGCTGGATCGCACCACTGAAATGGGCCCTCTGACCTCCAAGATGCATCAGGAAAGGGTGCTTAATTTCTGTAATGTGGCCCAGGAAGAGGGCGGTGAAATTCTGCTTGGCGGTAAGGCGCCGTCTGATCCCGAATTGCAGAAAGGCTGTTTTGTTCTACCAACCATTGTACGTGCAGAACCTAGCCACAGGGTTTGTCGGGAAGAGGTGTTCGGTCCATTTGTGGTGGTTTCCACCTTCAAGAATGACGAGGAGGTTCTTGCCCAGGCCAACGACAGTATCTACGGTCTTGGTGGCGGGTTATGGACCAACAATCTCACCAGAGCCCACAAAATTGCCAAAGCCATGGAGACTGGCATGGTATGGATTAACTGTTACAAACGTTTCCATCCAGGTTCTCCCTTTGGCGGCATCAAGGACTCAGGATACGGTCGTGAGATGGGGCATTTTGCCATGCATGATTACACTGAACCGAAGTCTGTCTGGGTAAACTTTGATGCCAAGATTCCACCATTTTATCCGCGCTGATCTGGAATTGGTCCAATGACTCTCAAGGTAATCGGTGCTGGTCTGGGCAGGACCAGCACCATGTCACTAAAGCTGGCCCTGGAAAGGTTGCTGGGTGGCAAGTGCTATCACATGACCGAGTTGTTTGAGCATCTGCCTGAACATACGCCACTCTGGCATCAGGCTGCACTGGGAGAGCCTGTGGACTGGGACTCCGTCTTCGAGGGTTATGTGGCGGCTGTTGATGAACCTGTTTCCACGCAGTGGCAGGCAATAACCGCATACTACCCTGACGCACTGGTGATTTTGTCAGTCAGGGATCCTGATAGCTGGTGGAAAAGTGCCAGCAATACCATCCTGCCGGTGAAATGGAATCCGCCACCGGATATGAGTCCGGGACGTAAAGCCTGGCTCGACATGGTTCTGGAAATATACAAATCCCTGTACCCAGACGGATTTGATAAACCTGAAACAGCCAAGGCCGCTTTTGCGGCACACATGGAAAGGGTAAAGCAGGGCGTTCCTGCCGATCGTCTGCTCATCTGGGAGGTATCCCAGGGCTGGGAACCGATCTGCTCAGCCCTTGGGTTGCCGGTTCCGGATGAGCCCTTTCCCAGAAGCAATTCAACTGAAGAATTCAAGGCCCGTCGGGCCAAGGATGTCTGAACCGGATCTGTGACAATACTCGATCTGACATTGCTGGAATGGGCCCTGGCTATTGCCGTGGTCGCGGTGGGCACCGCTGTTCAATCAGCAGTAGGCTTTGGGCTGGCAATGATAGCCGCGCCGGTATTGCTATTAATTGATCGCGACCTTGTTCCTGGCCCCTTGATCGCATCGGCTTTGCTGCTGGTGATCTGGGTCTCCTGGCGAGACCGTCATGCAATAGACTTTTCCCACTTCAAGGCAGCCTTGTTGGGCCGGGTGCTGGGTACGCCTCCTGCAGCGCTCCTGATGGGGACTGTGTCGTCAATGGCATTCGACTTGCTGTTCGGCGGTATGGTGTTGATCGCCGTCGTCATCAGCCTTATTCATGCTGATATCACGGCTACACCGGGGAAAGTGTTTATCGCTACCCTGGCCTCCGGGTTCATGAGCACCATTTCTTCTATTGGCGGCCCTCCGATAGCCCTGGTTTATCAGAATGCCCGGGGACCCGCACTCAGGGCCAATCTCTCTGTGCTATTCAGCATGGGCTGTGTCGTATCTCTGAGCGCACTGGCCCTGGTAGGGCGTTTTCATGCCAGGGAAGTGGGATACAGTGCCGGATTGGCCATAGGCGTTGGTATAGGGCTGGCTTGCCATGGACCGTTAAAGCGCCTGATAGACAGGCAATCTGCACGCCCCTGGTTGTTAGGACTGTGTGCCTTTTCGGCTTTTCTCGTCCTGGGACGGGCTTTTCTCAGACTTTAGGAGGTTGAAGCTGGCGGTGCTGCTTCTTCTTCCTGTTCTTCCAGTTCTGGTGGTGGCGGAATATCCCCGGGCAACTCGAGGGTTAACAACCCCAGTTTCCCCGTACGAATGTCGTTTAATAGAACTTCGCCTGCCTTATTGAAATCCACACCGCCTTTTCTCAGGCATCCACGTTTACTGCCGATGATTTCCAGAAGTGTTGCGGCATCGCTCTCCACATCGTCGAGTTGATAGCGGTCCATCAACTTCCCAGGATAGTGGTGTATAAGGAAGTCCACGGCAAACATGGCAATATCCTCGAACTCTATAGCCGTGTTCTTGATGGCGCCAGTTGTCGCCAGGCGGTAAGCCGAATCCTGATTTTCAATTTTGGGCCAGAGTATTCCCGGCGTATCGAGTAAAAAGAGATCGTCATCCAGACGAATTTCCTGCTGACTCTTGGTGACAGCCGGTTCGTTGCCTGTTTTGGCAATTTTTCGACCAGTCAGGACATTGATAAGCGTGGATTTTCCCACGTTGGGTATCCCAACCACCATAATTCGAAAGGGGGGAGCCACTTTCTTTTGCAGTTCAGTGAACTGACGAATCACCTGCCGGCGAATATCTCCAGGCTCCTTGCCGCAGGCGGTGATGGCAGGAATGCCCTGACTGGAATAGTAATCAAGCCAGATACGGGTTTTTTCAGGATCAGCCAGGTCAGATTTGTTGAGCAGCTTGAAAATGGGTTTGGAGGCAGCCAGGTTCTGCAGCAGCGGGTTTTCACTGGAATAGGGCAGGCGTGCATCCACGATTTCCAGAACAGCATGGACTTTTTTTAGTGCCCGTGTAATATCCTTTCGGGCCTTGTTCATATGGCCCGGGTACCAGCCTATCCGCATAACGACTCCAAAACAGCTGGTCCTATTGTCTCAGATATGGAGTCCGGAGTCGCCGTGAACGTCGCAGACCAGGTAACACGAAAAATTCAGGAGGCTTTCTCGCCGGTTCATCTTGAGCTTATCAACGAAAGTCACATGCATGCAGGACCAGCCACAGAATCACACTTCAAATTGATTCTCGTCAGCGAGTCTTTTGCCGGATTATCTGCAGTGAAGCGCCACCAGGCGGTTTACAGGATTCTTAGTGAGGAGTTGTCGGGCTCGATTCATGCGCTGGCTCTTCATCTATACTTGCCTGCCGAGTGGGAAGCGTCAGTCAGCGTGCCTGACTCACCCCAATGCGCAGGAAATAACTAATATTATCAACAAGATAAAATATTCAGGAATAATTCCCGATTCCTGAAAGTTAGTCCTGTTTCACTAATTCCACAGGTGCACCTGTGGTAAGATTCGTTTAAATCAGAACCTGTCCATCGCCGGTATGACAACAATTGAGTCCAATAAAAGTCCCTATCTGATTTACTCACTCGTTCTTCTGTTTTTCTTCGGGACGGTGCTGTTTTTCTTCGAGGAAAAGATGGAGCCGGAGCCGCCTGCTCCTGAAATTTTACCTCCTGAACCCGAGCCCATACCTGATTTCGCCAACATCCTGGATGTCGAACTTAAAAAACAGCAGTTTTTCGATTTTGTTGAACCGTATGTCCATAAGGTCAATGAAGGTATTGCGCAGCAAAGGCAAAGACTCCTTACCATCATGGATAGCCTGGATCAGGGAGACAATATCAGCAACAGGGATTTACGATTTTTGTCCACATTGGCTGAACAATACGAACTGGAAACCGAAGACCTGACCAATGAGGATTTTCTCAGTGTACTGTTACGGCGGGTGGATCAAATTCCAGCATCGCTGGCCTTGGCTCAGGCAGCGAACGAATCAGCCTGGGGGACATCCCGTTTCGCCCAGGACGGGTATAATTTTTTTGGGCAGTGGTGCTACACCGATGGTTGCGGCATCGTGCCAAACAGTCGACGGGATGGCGACATCCATGAGGTGCGCAGCTTTGACTCTGATGAAGACTCTGTTCAGGCATATATCCATAACCTGAACACC
>CAZBBS010000101.1:3161-9144 GCA_964490145.1 uncultured Enterobacteriaceae bacterium | reverse complement strand
CTCCTGCATCAGGTGCGTCAGCGCCAATGCCTCCTGCCTCCGGGCCAGGCGCGCAGCGCCTACACCTCCGGCTTCTGCCGAAACGATTTGACCAACCCCCGCTTCGTCTTGGTATCCATCCGTCTGGCCTTGGCGGCTTTGCCGGGTTTGGTGGGAATGCGCTTACGGGGGACATGGGTGGCGGAGCGAATCATCAGGATCAGGCGTTGCAGGGCATCTTCCTTGTTGCGCAGCTGGCTGCGTTCATCCCTGGCCTTGATGGTGATGACACCGTCCTTGCTGATGCGCTGGTCCGGCATGCCAAGGAGACGCTGCTTGACCTCACGCGGCAGGGATGAGGCACGGATATCAAACTTCAGCTGGATCGCGGTGGCCGTCTTGTTGACGTGCTGCCCACCCGGGCCCTGGGCCAGGGTGGCCTGGTACTCAACCTCTTTCTCGTCCAGTTGAATGTTGGGGGTGATGTGGATCATAAGGGACGGCGGAAGGAGGCAGGAGACAGGAGGCAGGGCTGTCCAGCGAAACCGGAAAATGTAATGACCATATTGTTACTTCTGAGAAAATCAGTGTTCATGAAGGATAGACCACATTTCCAACCGTGTCCCTGCCTCCTGACTCCTGTCTCCTGCCTCCTACAAGTTCTCTTCGATGAACCTTCTGAGCTGCGGCGCCAACTGATCCTCCGGCAGCCCGAGGTACAGCGCCGGTGACAGATGATTATGCCCGAGCATGTGAACGAAGGCCGGCAGTTCGCCGTGTTTGGCGTGCCAGGCGTTGAGCAGTTGCAGGCACTGGGCCTGGAACGGTGGTGGATCATATTCGGCCATGGTGATCAGCAGCGGGATGTCCACATCCAGCAATCCCGTCAGGGAGGATTTTGCCGCATAGGTGCTGGCATCATCGCCCAGGTAGGCACTTTCCTTTTCCGTGGTCGGCATGGTGACAAAGTCATACACGCCGGACAGCATGATGGCGCCTTTCAGGCCATGGGGCGCATTGCCATACACTTCCGGATTCGCCAGGTAACCGGCACTGTGAGCGCCACCGGCGGACTGCCCCATCAGGAAGATGTTGTTCGCATCCAGGCCGTGCTCCGCGCCATTCTGCTGGATGAATTCCACCACGGCGCGCAGGTCCTCGATACCCGAGGGAAACTGGTTGGCTGGCGCCAGACGATAGGTCATGTTGACCCCGGCAAAGCCATTGCGCACCGCCCACACCCCGATGCTGGAATAAAACGGACTGTCTGCCCCACCCTTGTCGCCCTGGATGAATCCCCCGCCATGCACGAACAGCAGCACCGGTTTCAGACCCTCCTGCCCCTGCGCCGTGAACACATCCAGACGATGTTTTTCAGCCGGGCCGTAGGACAGATCTCGGGTCACTTCCACCCCGTCATACAGGTCAGCCGGGATCAGCGGCTCGATGACCGCGCGGGTACCCAAGAGGGCTTCGGGGTTCAGATTCCGGCCCAGGGAACGGATGCGGGAGGCGAATTCGGAAAAACTCATAGGACTCATTCCATATTGGTGAATAAATTAATTTCAGCGATCTTGTCCAGAGGATGCAGGAGACAGGAGGCAAGAGGCAGGGACACGGTTTGAAAATTTGGTCTTGCCTTCCTGAGCGCCTGGTTACCTGAAATAATAATAGAGTCACCACGCTTTCTGGTTTCGCTGGACCACCCTGTCTCCTGCCTCCGGCGCGAAAAGTTCGCGTCTTTCCCCCTTTAATCCAGATTAGCTAGTTTCTGTAAAGCTTCACCGCTAACGCGATAGGTGCGCCAATCCGTCATTTCCCTGGCGCCGAGAGATTTGTAGAAATCGATGCTCGGCGTATTCCAATCCAGCACGCTCCATTCGAAGCGGCCGCAGTTTTCGGCTACGGCAATGCCGGCGATATGGACCAGCAGCGCCTTGCCGGCGCCCCTGCCCCGGTGTTCCGGTGACACGTACAGGTCTTCCAGGTAGATCCCGTATTTGCCGAGCCAGGTGGAGTAGTTGTAGAAGTACAGGGCAAAGCCCACGGCTTCGCCGTCAATCTCGCTGATCAGGCAGAAGGACCGGGGATTCTCGCCAAACAGGGTGTCGAGAATCATCGCCTCATCGGTTTCCACTTCATGGGCGAGTTTTTCATACACGGCCAGTTCGTTGATGAAGTGGAGAATCAGGCCGGTATCGTCCGGCGTGGCTTTTCGGATTACTGGTTGGGGCATCTTTTTACTGCTGTTATTCAGTTAAAGGTTTTTCTTCCATCAGGCCGACCAGGTTGTTGTCCGGGTCGCGGATAAAGCCGATCCACAATTCATGATCGTCCATTTGTGCAGCCATGGCCGGCATCCGCTCAATACCCACCTGCAGCGCTTTCAGTTCATCAAACACCTGTTCGATCTCGGTGATACGGTAATAGATCACCGAGGTGTTGTGATCCGCTTCATCCCCCTGCAGCGTGGTGAGCATCAGGCGCACGCCACTGCAATTGAAAAAGGCCAGGTTGGGCGGCACATCAAACAGCTTTTCCAGCTTGAGAATCTTCTCGTAAAAATAGACAGACTCCTCAAGATCGGAAATGGCAATGGCGATCTGGCCGATGTTCTGTATGTTCAAGGTGTCAGACACGGCGGCACTCCTCCTCGGATTACTTCGTTACATTATAGGGAAGCCGGAAGGCTAGCAGAACCCCAAGGGCGGAGGCAGGAGACAGGAGGCACGAGGCAGGGACTCGGTTTGGGAATTGGGTTTTAACTACCTGAGCGCCGAGTTACCTGAAGTAATAATAGAGTCACCACGCTTTCTGGTTTCGCTGGACCACCCTGCCTCCTGTCTCCTGTCTCCTGTCTCCGGCGCGAAGCGCCCTATTGCCACTTAAGTTGATCGTGCAGCCTGACCACCTCTCCCACGATGATGAGCGTGGGTGCTTGAACCTCGCTGCTGGCAATAAGCGCTGGCATAGTCGCGAGTGTGCCGGTGTAAACCTTCTGGTTGGGGGTGGTGCCCTGCTGGACGAGAGCAATGGGCATGTCGGCTGACATGCCATGGTTGATCAGTTCACGGCAGATCACCGGCAGGCTGATCAGGCCCATGTAGAAGACCAGGGTCTGGCCCTCTTCCACCAGGTGGGGCCAGTTGAGATCGCAGGTGTCGTCTTTCAGGTGACCGGTGACAAAACGCACCGACTGGGAGTAATCACGATGGGTCAATGGGATGCCGGCGTAGGAAGCACAGCCTGAGGCGGCGGTAATACCCGGCACCACCTGGAAGGGAATGTTGGCAGCGGCGAGCTCGGCAATCTCTTCACCTCCGCGGCCGAAGATGAACGGATCACCGCCTTTAAGACGCAGGACGCGTTTGCCCTGTTGGGCCAGCTCCACCAGCAGGCGGGAAATATCCTGCTGGGGCATGGTGTGGTTGCTGCGCTGCTTGCCCACATGGATGCGTTCGGCATCCTGACGGCACATGTGCAATATCTCTTCGGCCACCAGACGATCGTAAAGCACCACGTCGGCCTGCTGCATCAGCCTCAATGCGCGGAAGGTCAGCAGGTCCGGATCACCGGGGCCGGCGCCCACCAGATACACCTCGCCATTGCCGGATATCTGGTCGGCATCCGCCAAGGCTTCATCCAGCAGTTGCCTGGCCTGCCCGGCCTTGCCGCCAATCATCTGTTCAGCAATGGGGCCGCCCAGGATACGTTCCCAGAAGCGCATGCGTTTGCCCATGGCAGGAATCACGGCTTTCACCTTTTCCCGGTACTCGCCCAGCAATGTTGCAAGGTTGCCGTAGCCGGAGGGAATGAAGGTTTCCAGGCGGGCCCGTAGGAGGCGCGCCAGCATCGGCGACTTGCCGCTGGAAGAGACCGCCACCACGATGGGCGAGCGATCGACAATGGAGGGAAAAATAAAATCGCAGAGATCCTGGTTGTCCACCACGTTCACCGGCAGGTGTCGGGCGTGGGCAGCGTCATAGACCTGCCGGTTGACGGCATTGTCATTGGTGGCAGCGATCACCAGTTTGACGTCATCGACATCAGCGGATTCAAAAGTCCGTTGATGCACCTGGTGCTCAGCGGATGCCAGCAGCGTGGCCAGTGCCGGTTCAATTTCTTTGGCCACCAGGCGGATATGGGCCCCGGCGCGCAGCAGCATGCTGACCTTGCGGGTAGCCACCTGCCCCCCGCCAACCACCAGGGCCAGCCGGCCCTGGAGCTTGAGGAATATGGGCAGGTAATCCATGTGTGTGTGATTTAACCCTTGAGGATGGTATCGGCACCGCCCATGTAACCGCGCAGGGCTTCGGGAACAGTCACGCTGCCATCGGCATTCTGGTAGTTCTCCAGCACGGCAATCAGGGTACGGCCCACCGCCAGGCCGGAGCCGTTGATGGTATGCAGCAGCTCGGGTTTGCCGGTTTCCGGATTACGCCAGCGGGCCTGCATGCGGCGTGCCTGGAAATCCCCGAAGTTGGAACAGGAGGAGATTTCACGGTAGGCATCCTGGCCGGGCAGCCACACTTCGATGTCGTAGGTGATCTCGGATGAAAAACCCAGGTCGCCACCGCACAGCACGACCACACGATACGGCAGACCGAGTTGTTTCAGGATATTTTCGGCGTGATTGGTCAGGTCTTCATGGGCCTGTTTGGAATCACCGGGCTTGACCAGCTGGACCAGTTCCACTTTCTCGAACTGGTGCTGACGGATCATGCCGCGGGTGTCCTTGCCATAGCTGCCTGCTTCGCTGCGGAAACAGGGAGAGTGGCAGGCAAATTTCATTGGCAGTTCATTGACGTCAACAATCTCGTCGCGCACGAAATTGGTGACCGGTACTTCCGCCGTCGGGATCAGGTAGAAACCACGCTCGTCGGTGAGCTTGAACAGGTCTTCCTCGAACTTGGGCAACTGCCCGGTGCCATAGGCGGAATCGGCATTGACCATGTTGGGCACGTTCACTTCCACGTAACCGTGTTCGGTGGTGTGGGTATCGAGCATCAGCTGGACAATGGCACGGTGCAGACGGGCGATCTCGCCTTTCATGACCACAAAACGTGAGCCGGTGATTTTCACGGCGGTTTCGAAATCCAGGCCACCGGCGGCTTCACCTATCGCCACGTGATCCTTCGGTTCAAAATCAAAGGCACGGGGCTCGCCCCAGCGGCGCACTTCCTGATTGTCATCTTCACTGGCACCAGCCGGCACCCGTTCGTCGGGCACGTTGGGAATGCCATGGAGCAACGCGTCAAACTCGGCAGTGAGTTCACCCAGGGCACTTTCCTTCTCGGCCAGCGCGCCTTTCAGGTTTTCCACCTCGGCAAGCAATGGCGCAATATCCTCGCCGGCAGCCTTGGCCTTGCCGATATTCTTGGACTTGGAGTTGCGCTCGCTCTGCAGGTTTTCGGTGTCCACCTGCAGGGATTTGCGTTTACCCTCCAGTTCATGAACCTTGCTCACGTCCAGCGTATAGCCTTTCTTGACCAGTAATTGCGCAACGGTTTCCGGTTCCGTACGAACCCACTTCGGATCTAGCATCGTCTTTCCAGTAAAATATGTCAGGATTAAAACAGGAGCTTGGCCAGTGTCAGGCCAAGCCAGGCGGCAATTATACAGACCACGACGCTCGACAGCACATAGAATATGGCGGCCTGGATTTGACCCTGCTCAAGCAGGCCAATGGTATCCATGGAGAAGGTGGAAAAGGTGGTAAAAGCGCCGAGGAAACCAACAGTCACGAGCCCCCGCCAGTAGGGCCCCATCTCCATGCGCTCGGTAATCAAGATGAAGGCAATCCCGATCAGGAAGGAACCGACAATATTCACCGTCAGGGTCGCCCACGGAAAGCGGCTGTCCAGATGGGCACCCACATGGGCCAGCGAGTTGTACACCCAGTAGCGGGACATGGCACCTAACGCGCCACCCAATGCTACGACCAAATAAATCATGGCAAGTTAAACCTTTTGCTTCAGTTACCTAAAAGGGAAGGATGCAGGAG
>CAZBBS010000101.1:0-3061 GCA_964490145.1 uncultured Enterobacteriaceae bacterium | reverse complement strand
GCAGGAGGCAAGGCTGTTCAACTAAATTTTGAATAACCGAGTCATTATTTCTGCTACAGGTCAGTTCGGCGTTTATGAGGGTAAGTACATTTTCCGAACCGTGTCCCTGTCTCCTGTCTCCGACGCGAAGCGTCAGTGTCCCTGCCTCCGGGCGCGTCAGCCCCTGCTATCGGCGGATATCGGGCTTCGCCCTCTTCCGCCCTACTATGACCGCGGGCGTAGGGCGGAAGCAGGCCCGCAGGGCCAATATCTGCCGTTGATGCTGTCACCGATAGCGTTTGTCCGCCGCCGCCTCATCAAGACTGCGCAGGTAATCCAGTTTCTCTTTGATTTTCTGTTCCATGCCCCGATCTGTAGGCTGGTAAAACGTCGCGTCCTTCAGCTCTTCCGGAAAGTAGTTCTCCCCGGCGGCATAGGCTCCGGGTTCATCGTGGGCGTAGCGGTATTCCCTGCCATAGTCCAGGTCCTTCATCAGGGTGGTCGGTGCATTGCGTACATGCATGGGTACTTCATAGGCCGGGGTGGCCTTGACCAGGGCCATGGCGTCATTAAACGCGGTGTACAGCGCATTACTCTTTGGCGCACAGGCGAGAAAAACCAGGGCCTGGGCGATGGCCAGTTCCCCTTCCGGGCTGCCCAGGCGCTGCTGGACATCCCAGGCATTCAGGGCCAGCTGTAAACCCCGGGGATCTGCATTACCAATATCCTCGCTCGCCATCCTGACTACACGCCGCGCGATATAGAGCGGATCGCAGCCGCCATCAAACATCCGGCACAGCCAGTACAGGGCCGCATCCGGGGCGGAACCGCGTACCGCTTTGTGCAGGACCGATATCTGTTCGTAAAAGGAGTCGCCGCCCTTGTCAAAGCGCTTGCTGGTGCCCTGCAGCACCTGTTCCATGGCATCGGTGTCCAGAGTCAGCTGCCCTTCCCCATTGTCCTCGAACAGATCCAGGGCCACTTCGAGCAGGTTGAGCACCCGGCGGGCATCACCATCGGCGGCGCGGGCAATCAGGGCGCGCTGTTCATCGGTGAGAAACAGGTTTTCATTGCCAAGACCACGCTCCTTATCGGCAAGCGCCTGATCCAGGATGGCGATCAGCGCCTCTTCCGTCAGGCTTTTGAGTACATACACCCTGGCCCGGGATAACAGGGCATTATTCAGCTCAAAGGATGGATTCTCGGTGGTGGCCCCGATAAAGATCACTGTGCCGTCCTCGATATGGGGAAGAAAGGCATCCTGCTGGCTCTTGTTGAACCGGTGCACCTCGTCCACGAACAGAATGGTTTTGCGCGCACGCATGCTGCGCTCTTCCTTGGCCCGGTCGATGGCCTCGCGGATATCCTTGACCCCGCTGAGCACGGCGGACAGGGATTCCATGTGGGCATCGCAGGCATTGGCGATGATCTTTGCCAGGGTGGTTTTGCCGGTACCGGGCGGCCCCCACAGGATCATGGAATGGGGAATGCCTGAGGCAACGGCTTCGTAGAGTGGTTTGCCCCTGGCAATGATGTGTTCCTGTCCGGCGTAGTCAACCAGGGTGCGGGGGCGCATACGCGCCGCCAGGGGCTGGTAGCCGTCGTCAGACTGGAACAGGGAGATGGTCACAGGCCGGTGTTGTCCAGCACGTCGATGCCTTCCGGAATCTCGAACACAAAGGCCGAATCGTCAAGCACCTGGTTGGTGGTCACCCCGGTAAAAGTCAGGCTGGTTTTTTGCCCCAGGGAATCCTCGAACTGCATCTCTTCAAGAACAGTATCGGCAAAGGTCAGGCTGAGGCGCTCGAACAGGCTGTCCGTGGCCTTGGGATACAGGATGAAACGGGTCTTGCTGCCAAAATCCATGTCAGCCGAGGACACGGTATAGGACTCGGCGATAGCCTGGGCATCACCGTTGAGCAGGAGTGCCGGCGTGCGGCTGACATCGTCACTGAACGGTTCGATGGTGACCTGGTCCAGATCGGGCTCGTAGTGCCAGAGGCGGGTGCCGTCTGTCACCATCAATTCACTGTAGGGCGAGGTGATTTCCCAGGAAAAGTGGTCAGGCTTGCTCAAACTCAGGCGGGCCTCGAATTCCTGGACCTCCCGACCGCTCTGATCCAGGGTCAGCTGGTTCACATCGGCCTGCAAGGTACGGGTATCCGCCAGGATGGCGGCCAGCTGGTTGGCAGCAGCCAGATCACCAGCCGGTGCAGAAACTACCTGGGCCGACACCATGCCGGATACGAGCAGGCCGACGGTCCAGAATAATGTTTTTGGGGTTATTGATTTCATGTCCCGATTAGACAGCCCTGCGGCAAGAATTACTGCCTGTATGCGGCGGTGGAGTTGATCTCCCTGCCTCCTGCCTCCTGCATCCTGCCTCAATCGGGGGATAACCTAAGGCTATTATTTACATTAACTATTAATCTTATCTTATTGTATTTTTATTAATCTCTTGGCGGAGGCGGCGCGATCACCTCCCGGTTGCCATTGGCGCCCATCTCGGACACAACACCCGCCATTTCCATGGCTTCGATCATGCGGGCAGCCCGGTTATAACCAATCCTGAGCTTGCGCTGGACTGCCGAAATGGAGGCCTTGCGGGATTCGGTGACAAAGCGCACCGCTTCGTCATACAGGGCATCCTCTTCCTCGGCGCCCCCTTCTCCTCCACCTTCGGGGGTCAGGCCGGGTACGCCATCGCCGGAGGAGTCAGAGGTAATGCTGTCGATGTAATGCGGTTCTCCCCGCTCTTTCCAGGCCGCCACTACCCTATGCACTTCGTCATCGGAGACAAAGGCACCGTGAACACGCTGGGCAATCCCGCCACCGGGAGGCAGGAACAGCATATCACCATGACCCAGCAGTTGTTCGGCACCGCCCTCACCCAGGATGGTGCGCGAATCCACCTTGCTCTGCACCATGAAGGACAGGCGGGTCGGGATATTGGCCTTGATCAGACCGGTGAGTACATCAACAGACGGACGCTGGGTTGCCAGGATCAGGTGAATACCTGCCGCTCTGGCCTTCTGGGCAATACGGGCGATCAGTTCTTCCACCTTCTTGCCCACCACCATCA
>CAZBBS010000100.1:0-9146 GCA_964490145.1 uncultured Enterobacteriaceae bacterium | reverse complement strand
AGCTCCAATAGGCAAAATATGAGTTTTCGCGCCAAGAGATCGTCGGTCTAAAGACCTTACTCCGAGCGTCCAAACCGTAAACACTCGGGCTTGCATTTCGATGAAGCTAAGGTGAATGAAACTTGAATTTTTTGTGTCAGATTCGTTACCAGCATTGTCCTCGCATCCCACGAAATTTGTTAAATCGCTGGACACCACGTTGCCCGAAGTGGCGCAGGGTTCGCTAGCTGGCTCTAGCCAAATCAAATACCGTCGACGCAGGAGAAATACGGCGGTGCTGAAACATAAAGTTCACTGGAACTGCATGAAACTGACATAGGTGGAAGGTATTTTGTAGCGGTCTCGGGCTGGGAACCGGAGACCATGAGTGGCTTCTCTTGCCCCGCTGTAACTCAGCGGGGCTTTTTTTGGCGGTATCGAGGCCAGTGCACACCTATATGAGGCCCTGCTTTTGACTGGCACCGTTGCTCTTGCATCTTTCGACTGCTGGGGAGCCTAGATTTGATTTCAACCCTCCGCGAAGAATTGTTCTCGGCGCGCCCTGTCAGCACCCTTTACCACTACACATCGCTACAAGGCCTGATGGGTATTATTGAGTCTCGCCAACTAAGAGCATCAGAACTGCGATACACGAATGACTCGACCGAGTTGCTCTATGCGATTGATTTGCTCCAGACAGCGATCACTGTACGTTCTCAGCACTCAGCGGGTAACAAGGTTTTATTGTCCAACGTCTCAAACTGGCTAGATAACCAAGTCGCTCGCGGGCCGATGCTATTTTCAGCATCCTTCAGGGCCAACGGTAATTTATTGAGCCAGTGGCGCGGGTACTCAAGCCATGGCAAAGGCATCAGCCTCGGTTTTGACCATCAAGCAATTCAATCGCTGGCATCGGCGCAGGATTTTCGCGTCGGCAAATGTCTTTACGACGTCGGCAAACAGCAACAGCTAGCCACCCGCATCATAGATTGCGTGATGTCGATGTGCGATCACGACGATGACATCGACATCGTGCTTCAAGATATCGAAGCAGATCTCATGAGCATCTGCGCCTTGCTTAAACATCCGGCTTTTACCGAAGAGCAAGAATGGCGGCTGATTTCGCCTACCTTCACAACGGTGTCTTCTGCACCCATAGCCTTTCGCGAGGGAAAAGCCATGCTGGTTCCCTATTATTTATTCAGTCTTGAGTTGGAGGAGGAGATCAAACTCGATCACGTCTACGTCGGACCAACCCCCAACGCAGCATTATCGGTGAGCGCTCTTACACACTACTTGATACAAAAAGGTGCGCGCCCTGCAAATGGCATCAGCGAGAGCGAGATCCCCTATCGACCGCGATAAGACTCTGGATCGACCGAACTCCAGTTGCAAAGCGAATCTGCTTTGCCCGGCCAGTGCACCCGCTTCCTAATGATGGCATTGGCTAGGCGCGGTTAGCCCACAATGGGGTTTAAACTAAACACATGGGTTAGAAATTGCCCAACCGTAGCGGGCAACTTGGACTAGGCAAAAACCATTGAACCGCTTGGCACTGCGTCTCAACGATAAATCAATTGGAAGGACACAAACCTTAATGGTCAGAGTCATGGCTATGGTCATGGCCGAGCTTATATTGCAAATAGCCACTATTTCTAAAAAACGGCTCATCTTCATGATCACCAAGATCAGCGAAATCGAAAGTTTTGTATGCTGCTACTTGCGCAGACACTGAAGATATTCGAGCGCGATTCGTCACCAAACTCTCGATTTCCCAGACGACATCGCCAGCAGCGGTACGTCGCGTAATCGTTACGGGCAGGCTTAATTCGTCAATCATCACCACTTGTAGAGATTCACCCTCGATCACACCTTCATAACTGGTAGTGGCTAGGCATCGGTATATTCCAGCACCCACCTCCCGCAGTAAGCTGAGATGACTATCTGATACAAAGTTGTTGACTTCACTCCACCCGCCGGGAACGTTCTCTTTAGACGGCTCATGTTCTACACCGATGTTTTCCGCGTGAAAGTACTCCTCATAACCGATCAGATCTGCAGAATAACGTAAGTAAATCCGTGACACGCCTTGAGGTTCGAATTCATAAATCACTCTGCTATCCGTGGCTCTCAAGATACTCAGTGATTGAATTTCGCCTGCAAAAGTCGCGCTGCGGAGCGTGACGCCAATAACGTCTTGTGGGTCGGCGCAGGTAGACGCCTGCAACTGGGTGGCGGACAGAGAGGCAAACAAAGCCGCCACTAAGATGCTTTTCATAGTTTCTCTCCAAAAAAAGCCACCGCTCGTAACGAGCGGTGGCACACAACTGGAATGTTTTCAGTCAGCTTTGGCGTTGGCTTTGGCAATAAGGTCTACAGCGTAATCAACGAAGTGAAATAACGCGTTTTGTTCGTTGGTGCCCCTTACAAGTGAAGCGCCGGGACCGATCGCATACACAGCAATGTCTTCACCTGCGTGAGTCTCGGACGTCAGCGGGATGATCGCCTCCTGGTGATAGCCCGGTGCTTCCGTATCAACCGATGAGATGTCGACGCGCCCTGAGGTTATAGGGCAGCCATAGCCAGCGTCAGAGTCCGTTTCGTCACCCAAATCACAGAAGCCGATACCGTTGGTATAAGTTATCGTTGTGAACGGCAGTCCATCGGCGGCAGCCTGCGGGTCACCACCTGCTGAATAAACGGCCTTACCCAGTATCGGGTTGCCCCGGGTAACATACCCGCCCATCGTCATCACGTGGCTATGGTCCGCTGTGACAATAATGAGAGTTTCGTCTTGATCCGTAAGATTGACTGCGGTTTGGACAGCGTTTGATAGTTCCACAGTATCCATCAACGCACCGTACGCATTTCCTGCGTGATGGGCATGGTCGATACGCCCCGATTCGACGACAAGAAAATAACCCTCAGGATTGTTATCAAGAATCTGAATCGCCTTAGCCGTCATCTCCGATAGAGAGGGCTCACCAGCAATGTCGTTGGGACGATCAGCCTCGTATTGCATGTGTGACTCATTGAACAGCCCCAGCAGCTTGGTCGTATCCTCAGTATCGATCGCATCGAACCCCGCTTGGTCGGTAATGTATTGGCCACTGGGATACTTGACTGACCATTCGGCCGGGAGATTACGGCCGTCTGTCCGATCGCCTTCGGCACCACTGTCCACTGGTTTTTCGACATTGAAGGTAGTGTCTTTTGGAATAAAGTGCCGCCGACCGCCGCCCATGACCACATCGATACCGTCGATATCGACGCCCGCGAACTTCGCTTCGAGGTTCTCCTCAAAGTTAATCAACTGTGACGCAATATCCTCTTGTGAGGAGCACGCTCCCTCAGTAGGAAGGTCGGAGTTATCCTCATAATTCCGATCGGCAGACTTGGCGTAGTTCGCGCCTGGAGTTGCGTGTGTGATGCGCGCAGTGGAGACTACGCCAGTGGACAAACCAGCGATTTCGGCGAGTTCCATGCTGGTAACCAATTCGTTGGCAGAAGAGGTAGTATCGCAATCCCCACGAGTCGCGGTTTCGTCATAACCAAACACACCGATGTCGGTCTTCACACCGGTAACCATTGCGCCCATCGTACCCGCGGAGTCGGGTACCTGAGAATTGGTGTTGTACACCTTTACAAGCCCGGCAAACGGAAACCTATCGAAAGATAAATCGTTAGATTCAGGCCCATCAAAGCCAGTCGACAAGCCATCGGTCCATGACATACCTTTCAGCTCGCCTTCGAATATCCTGGCGGCGGTCACTGTTGAGGGGCCCATGCCATCCCCCACAAAGAGGATCGCATTCTTAGCTGAACCACGGATCTCCTTTAGATCAGAAATGTCCATGGCACGGATTCTGCCTTCGTCATTAACATAGAAAGCGTTGTTGACATTGTTGAGCACATCAAGGCGCGTAAGTTTGACGTTTCTGGCATTCGTGCCATCCGCACCATCGGCACCATCCGCACCATCGGCACCATCCGCACCATCGGCACCATCCGCACCATCCGCACCATCGGCACCATCGGCACCCGCTGGACCCGCTGCGCCGTCACGTCCATCATCCCCCTCACACGCAGCGAGCGTTAGAACGAGTAGTGCCGAAACAAGTAATCTCAAGCTGTTAGTAAACATGTCCAATCCTCTTAATCAGTGATCACGGGTCGAGCGTTGTTCATCACATGGAACACCATGCTCTGCTCGACAGTGCCGCGGACAAATGACGATCCAGGGCCCGTAGCGTGAATTGAGATATCTTCCCCAGAGTGCGTTTCCGAGGTAAGCGGGACGAGAGCTTCCTGGTGATAACCCGGCGCAGTGGTATCCACGCTGGTAAGGTCTACGCGCGTTCCTGCGGCAATGTCACATCCGTAGCCTGCGTCAGAGTCGGTCTCCGCGCCAAGATCACAGAAGCCGATACCGTTGTTGTAAGCGACCGTAGTAAACGGGAGGCCGTCATTTGCTGCCTGCGCATCCCCACCTTCACTGTAGACGGCTTTTCCTAGAATGGGATTTCCGCGCGTCACGTACCCACCCATGGTATTAACGTGACCGTGGTCAGCGGTAACCAAAATCAAGGTCTCATTCGGATCGGTCGCCTCGTAAGCCGCTTTTACGGCGGCGGCCAGCGCTACGGTGTCGGTGAGCGCCCCGGCATAGTTGCCCGCATGGTGTGCGTGATCGATTCGCCCGGACTCAACCATTAAGAAGAAGCCATTTGGATTGTTATCCAAGACTTGAATCGCTTTTTCGGTCATCTCGGCAATAGATGGCTCACCAGCAATGTCGTTGCCACGATCAGCCTCGTACTGCATGTGGGACTCATTAAACAAACCGAGCAACTTGTCTGTAGACTCAGTGTTGATCGCGTCAAAGCCACTCTTATCAGTCACATAAACCGCGTTTATATCGGCATACTTTGCCAACCACTCTTCGGGCAAGTTGCGACCATCGGTGCGATCGCCTTCAGCGCCACTGTCGGCGGGCTTCTCCACATTGAAAGCAACATCTTTAGGGATAAAATGACGTCGCCCGCCTCCCATTGCCACCTCAAAGCCATCAACATCAACGCCATCAAAGCGCGCTTCAATGTTGTCCTCGAGACTGATTAACTGTGAAGCGATGTCTTCAATTTTTCCGAAACAAGAAGTGTCTGCTCCGATGTCTGAGACATCTTCGTAGTTGCGGTCAGGCGTTTTCGCGTAAAGCGCCCCCGGTGTGGCGTGAGTCAAACGTGCGGTTGAGACTATACCCGTTGACATGCCAGCGACTTCAGCCATCTCGAGGTAAGTCGTTACGCCGTTCCCTTCCAATGTGTCGCAGTCGCCACGGTTTGCGTCTTCATCGTAGCCAAATACGCCAATGTCAGTTTTCAAGCCCGACACCATTGCAGTCATCGTACCCGCGGAGTCAGGGACTTGGGAATTTGTGTTATACGTTTTTACGAGTGCTGTGTGAGGGAAGGTTTCAAAGTACAATTCGTGCTCTTCGCCCCCCTGATTACCTGCGATCGACTGCCCCTCAAAAATACGCGCGGTAGTCAGGGTAACGATGCCCATACCGTCTCCCACAAATAAGATGACGTTCTTTGCAGTGGCGGGGGTGTTCATCGTTTTTACTTTCATATCAATGTTAGCGTTGGCCTCCTTGAACCAAACGCTATCGGTTTGATGCGTAGGGAGAATCTGCGCTCCCGCGGCACTGCTTGCCGCTACTGCAATAGCGATCCCCAGCTTGCCTAAACTCTGCTTCATGAGCCTCTCCTATATAAAAATAAACAGCTATCCGCTATTCCCAAGGCTAAGCGTCGAAGATTTCGAATTAATGGCGATTACTTTGCAGTGTGATTAACCTTCTGTGACAAGACGCATCCGTTCAAAAGCGGGTTTGTTCAGCGCCATCGGCCAGCATTATCTGAAAGGGCCGAAAAGCGCCAAACTAACCCATGGCGTCATGAAGCAGTCTCTCAATGAAAACCATGGTGCGCGCTTGGTTCACTGACCGCTTTGGGCACAGACAATTGGGTAGCTTTTAATCCGCAGCAGTAAACCAATGCCGGGTGCGGTTGGCGAAGGCAACTAGCGACAACATCACTGGCACCTCCACCAACACACCCACCACAGTCGCCAAGGCAGCGCCAGATTGAAGTCCGAACAGCGAGATAGCCACGGCAACCGCAAGCTCAAAAAAATTTGACGTGCCGATCATGCATGCCGGCGCTGCAATACTATGTGGGAGGCGAAGGGCTTTGGACGCTGCATACGCGAGGGCAAAGATGCCGTAGGTCTGTATCAATAGGGGGATCGCAATCAGCCCGATAGCAACAGGTTGTGCCAAGATCGTGTCTGCCTGAAACCCGAACAAGAGCACAACAGTCGCTAGTAAACCGGCTATCGAGGCAGGCTTCAGTGTGACAAGCAAGCTATTTAATCGAGAGGGGTCATTCGCTGCGTCGAGACGCTTGCGCGTGACATACCCGGCGAGCAACGGCAGGACGACATATAGCACCACTGAAAGCACCAGCGTCTCCCACGGCACCGCAATTTCACTCATGCCGAGCAAAAAAGCAGCAATCGGCGCAAAAGCGAAAATCATGATGACATCATTCACTGAGACTTGGACGAGGGTGTAATTGGCGTCGCCCCGGGTCAGCTGACTCCACACAAATACCATGGCAGTGCACGGTGCGACGCCCAATAAAATCATGCCGGCAATGTATTCAGAGGCAGTCGCCGGGTCGACGAGATCGACAAAGAGCACGCGAAAAAACAGCCAGCCCAACCCGGCCATGGTGAAGGGCTTGATCAGCCAATTCACGACAAGGGTCAACATCAGCCCCTTTGGGCGCTTGCTGACATCCCTGATGGCAGCAAAGTCTACCTGCACCATCATGGGATAGATCATGAGCCAGATCAGCACCGCGATGGGCAAGTTGACACTGGCGTACTCCAGATCCGCAAAAATCTGGAATACACCGGGCAAGAGAGTGCCGAGCGTAATGCCCGACACAATGCAGAGCGCAACCCAAAGGCTCAAATAACGTTCAAATAACCCCATACCGCTATGTTAGCGGGTCTGGAAAGCGCTAAAGGAGCGTTACGCTGTAAACCGAAAGTGTCCCCGACACCTCGTTTGATACGAGCAGGTACATCTCGTCATCTTGCATGATGAACTTGATGTCCTCGGGGCCGAGAGGGCCCGCCAGATTTGCCTCGACCGCGTCATCATCCACCGTGAAATCACGCGGGTTGATGTACTGAACAAACTTGGCGTTTTGTGGGTTGGTAATGTTGTAGACCATCACGCCGCCCACGCGCTCAAGGGCAATAAAAGCGAAGGTGTTGCCGTTGATTGTGGCGATCTCGACGGCCTCGGGCTCAGGGCCCTTGTCATCTGAGCGATCGTCGCCCTCGTTGCTGTCGTTGCTCGCGTTGAACGAGCCTCCGAGCTGCTGAGCCGTTATCCGTTCGAAGTCGCTGCCGCTGTCAAAGACCGGGCGCCCGGTGGAGAGATCCCAGATAGTGAAGGAGCGGGATCCAAAGGAATACAAGTTCTCATAAACGCAACCTGCGACGGGTGTTTCATCCGGGAAGGCAATCGGCTGGCCAGTGGTAGCCAACGTGGAGCATGCCGACGGGTCCTCGAGGCCCAGATCAGTGATGACCTTAAGCCGACCCAACTTGTCTTGATCCTGGAAGTCAGCCCCCAGTTTGGCGACCAGGTCTTCGGTGAACTGGCTCGCATCCAGGTCTTTTACGCGGATTTCATCCAGATAATGAAAACAATCACCACCGTCAAACAGGAAGCCGCCCTGCGCCGCGCAATCTGCTTCATCGGCGGCATCCGTCAGATATTCCCGACCATCACCTTCGTTAGCAGTAACGAGATAAGAGGTGCCATTGACCGTGTAAACATCGAAGCCATCCGGCATATAGGTGCCAAAGATCGACCAGCTATTGAGATTCACGCCACCGTCTTTATTACTCGCATCAATCTCGTTCCCCGGCAGACCGTAATCCTTAAAGCCAATTCCCAGAATGGTTTCCACCTCGGCAGAGGCGAGGTCAATCACCGCAACAGCGTTATTCTCCTGCAGCGTGGCATAGGCAGTGCTGCCGTCATCAGAGAAGGCAATGAATTCCGGTTCAAGATCCTGCGCAACGCTCTCGCCTTTTGCTGAAATCCGCACGGGGCCCGTCAGGGTTTTGCTGCCACCCGCGTTGAAATCACGAAAATGTGCAGTGGCTGCAACCGGAAGGTCAAAGCCGCCCGATACGTCAATTACTGTAATGGAGCCTTCAGGATCAACACTGTAATCACCGTTGGGCTCACCCTCATTGGCAGCGACCGCGTATTTGCCATCGGGACTGAAGCCGACCTTGTCCGGCAAAGCCCCAGCAGCCACAGCTGAGACAAACGTGCCGTCCACGTTATAAAACGCGATGTACCCTGTGTCTTGCTTGGTGTCCGCCTCGATAGCAACGGCCATGTGATCGCCGTAAACGTCAACGCTATTCACGCCGCCCAGGTCACCATCTGACAGCTCAGCAACGGCAGTTTCCACGTCACCCGCAACGTCGAGCGTCAGTGTAATTGTGGGCGCTGTCACATCATCCAGCGAGACCACATCAACCGCTTTCGAATTTGAGTTCACCAGGAACGCGGTTTTGGATGCGGCGTGATAGGCCACGATTTCTGCGGCCGACTCATCGAAATTCTCGGCTATCGCGGGGGTGCTGCCCACGAGCTTGAGTGACAGTGCCGCGTTGGCGTCTTGTCCGTCCGCTCCGTTTGAGCCGTCTGCGCCATCAGAACCGTCGGCGCCGGGTGCGCCCGGAGCGCCTGCCGCACCATCGTTACCATCATCGCCTTCGCATGCGCCCAAAAGTAGCGCCAACATGGCAACTGCAGTTGCAATACCTATCTGTTTCAAATGCATCTTCATTCTGTCGCCGACAAAACGGAGATCATGCTCGATGTAGATGATTGATGGATGACAGCTGCGTGATGATTTCGTGACGTCTTGATGACGAGAATATTTCAGAAGCCTCAGCATGAGCCCAAGGTCGGTTGATCTATGGCTTTGCTAATACCAGTCTCAGAACGTCCACGCGTGTCTTGGTGCGGCCAATCGGCCTTGACATGGTAGAGGTCGGCG
>CAZBBS010000099.1:0-9196 GCA_964490145.1 uncultured Enterobacteriaceae bacterium | reverse complement strand
TTGCGCTTCCTGTTTGCTGATCTAGGAGACCAGGGGCAGTCCAGTAGCGCCCAACAGCAAACCCCAGACGCTAGCCTGACTCGCTCCGACTCACTCGCTACCCAGCCAAGGTGGCCACACCACACCATCAGTCCATTTCGCCGCCCGAGCCCGCCCAGCCAGCATCTCCAAAACTAGGTGGGCATCCTTACGGGTAAAGTTCAAATTAACTGCTTTCTCCCCGCCGTGTAAAGTCAGACTAACTCCCGCCTCGCTAACTCGGACATCCACTTTATTTATCAACACAGGCGCAGCATGAGCTACCTGCTCTTGGTTGATCACAGGCTTGTCCTCTTCGAGTGACAGCTTATGCTCTTGAGCTAAGCTTCGCTGGCCCATTGGGACGGGAACCTTTGGCAGATCGACCTTCTCCAAACTATCCAACCAAGCCTGAATAAGTTTCAGCAACAGATTACGAGTCAAAAGCCAGGCTGAATGACCGCGAACGGACAGAACCATTCGATCTTCGAGGGGCATGTACCTAAGATCTACTTTCAAAGTCGGTTCCGCGAAAAAACGGTTTTTGGGAAAAGCGCGGCGAGTGAAGCAGCAGACAGCCTCACATCCGACAATTCGTAGGGTCTGCACCCCAGCCTTTCGAGGCTAGCTCTGATCAGAGCCAACATTTGAACATGGGATTTACTTTTCAGTGAATGCAGAGGATAAGGTCCTAGTCACTGGAGATGTGATGTAAGACATAACCGAACGAGTACCTGTCACAACATCCACCTGCGCCACCATCCCAGGTATCAGGCTCAGGACCCGGCCGGTCGTCGTAACGTTACCATCAGGCTCAATATCGACCAGATAGTACATATTCCCCTTCTCGTCGGTGATCGAGTCGGAGCCGATTACTTTGACCTTGCCCGGGAGGCTCCCGAAGACAGAGAAATCGTAAGTACTGACCTTAATGATCGCTTTCTGACCTGGGAGTACGAAACCAATATCTGCTGGCATGACTTTAGTTTGTAAGACTAATCGGGTGTCAACCGGGACGATCTCAACAGCTGGTTCACCGGCCTTGAGTACCCCACCAACCGTTGTCACAAGAACGCGGTTCACAGTCCCATCAACAGGCGAACGTAAAACTGCACGATCCGCCTTATCAGTGGCCGCAGGCAAAGATTTCTCCACCTGCCGCAACTCGGCGGTAGCCCCGGCTAACTCAGTTAAAACCTCAGCTAAGTTATCTTGCCTGGCGATGGCCTTCTTATCAAGAATTTCTTGTATGGCGCCCTTAATGGTCTCAAGCTTAGCCTGGGTCTCGGCTAAAGACTTCTCAGCGCGAACCGCCTCGAGCTTTGGCTCGAGGCCCCTATCGACAAGTTTTTTGACCACCTTGTACTCTTCACTGATCAGGGCTAACGTCTTTTCCACACCCACCCGCTCGCTGCGCTTTTGGGCTAGTTGTGACTCGAACGACGCAACGAGCGACGACAACTTCAGCTCCCGGGCTTTGTGTAATGCCAACTCGTTTTGGACTATCGCCTTATGATTTTTCTCCAACACCTCGCCAAACTTCGGTGCGGTACGCGAAGCCTCTGATTGCAGACGCCGCACTCTCGCCAGCAGGCGAAAATATTCCCCCTGCTTGACATCAAGTTCCTCAGAAGATTCAAGAGGACTGATGCCAAGCAAAGCATCTCCACGCTTGATTTTCTCACCGACAGAAACAAAGATTTTCGAGATGATCCCGCCCTCGTAGTGTTGAGCAGTCTGCAATTTCGAAAACGGCACCACCTTTCCCTCTCCCGAGACAACACGATCAAACTCAGAGACCCCAGCCCACCCCAAGAATGCTGCCAGTGAAAAAATGATCAACCATAAAAATTGTCGCCTGAGCCGCTCGCCCCCCCGCTTACCCCCCTGAAAGAAGGCCGGCACGAACTCCTTAACAAAGCGCCACACCAGAGGCAAACCCGATAGGGCCTGCCAAATTGATGTAGCTATGTTTGCAGCTCGCTTGATTAACGCACTGACCAATGTCAGGCCCTCCCCGATTGAGCGCGCGTAGCGTTTTGAATGATCTCCTCGGCAACTTTTCGGTCCGACTGGGCCTTCGTAAACTGCTCTGCAGTGCCAATCCCCGCCACGCGCCCGTTCTCCATGATGATGACGCGCTCAACCAGACTCAGAAGCGAGGTCCGGTGCGTGATCACCACAAGCGTTGCATTGGGCAATTGTTCTTTGAAGCGCTTAACAAAAATTTGCTCGGATCGAGCATCCATTGAGCTCGTAGGCTCATCCAAGACAATAATCTGCGGTCTCCTGACTAGAGCTCTGGCTAGCGATATAGCCTGGCGCTGGCCGCCCGATAAAGACTCGCCTCGCTCTCGAAGCATGAGTTTGTATCCGTCAGGGTGCTTATCGGCAAAATCGGCAACGCCGGCAATCTTTGATGCCCACAACACGTCATCCGTTGTCACATCAACTGCCCCGAGGGAAATATTCCCCTCGATTGAGGTTGACATCAACCAAACGTCTTGGGTCGACATTCCGATGTTCTCACGCAAATCGGCTGGCGCCATTTGGCGAATATCGATATCGTCAATGCTTACAGTGCCATCGTCGGGTTGATACAGGCCAGCAATGAGACGCCCGATTGTTGTCTTGCCTGAGCCAATGTGGCCCAGGATTGCCACCCTCTCACCCGCTGCAATTTTGAACGAGACCTTGTTGAGTACAGGGGCTTGTTGATCAGGGTAGGTGAAAGTGACATCTTTGAACTGAATGCTTCCTGCGACTTTCTTCCTAGGGAGAAAAGATCCATCATCTGGATGTTCAACTGCCTGCTTCATCAGCTCGTTTAAGGCTCCATAGCTGACACCGATTTGATTTAATCTGACAAGTAGCTGAGTCAGTTGAGCAAAGGGAGCCAAGGCCTTACCAGAGAGAATCGTGCAGGCGATAATCGCGCCAAAACCAAAATCCCCCGACCCAACCAAGATTGCACCAACAGCTACGACACTCATCTGTACGAACTGTTGAACGGTTTGGCTGATATTGGTGACGAAGTGGGTATCGTCTTTCATCTGCTCGGAGACGTCCGCCTGCCTCTCCAACACGACGCGCAGCCGTCGCCGCATGAAACTCCCACCACCAACTAGCTTTAACGTCTCTAGCCCTGTGAGTGACTCGACCAAAACCGAATGCTTTGACTGCCCGTCCTCAAAACTGTGCTTGGCCAGTGCCTTCAGCCGTGGCTGAACGTAAAACGTAGCCGCTAGCAAAATGGCGATACCGATAACAAGTGGCGCAACCATCCACCCGCCAATCAGATACATCGCCAAGATAAATATCGACGCAAACGGCACGTCAATTAGAGAGACCATCGTAGCCGAGGCAAAAAACTCTCGAATATGCTCAAACTCTTTCAGCGTATTGGCTAGCGCACCAACAGACCCTCGCTTGTTACTGTGCCTCAGATCCAAAACCTTGGCGAATAGCTTATCAGCTAATGCGAGGTCTGAGTCTACCCCTGCCACACTGAGGAATTTATTTCGTAGAGTTTTTGTAACGTAGTCCACGAGTAGAACCAACACCATACCCGAGACTAAAACCGTCAACGACTCCATCGCATTCGAGGGGATGATCCGGTTGTAGACGATCATCGAAAACAAGGACGTACCCAAAGCAAACAGGTTACTGGCTAGACTGGCAACGGCCGCGTGACCATACAACCCTCGATTTGTCCAGATCGTGGACCAAAACCAGTGCCGCTCCACCCCCGGCACAAAAGCCAAATCTTCACTCGAGGCCAACGACAACGAGAAAAACTCCCTTTTGTCCCCAGGCTCACTAAAGCGCAGAACATCATCCTCGTCGGGTTGGATCGTCTCATGAGAAAAAACATCTATTCCTTTTAGACGGCTGGCCCCAGCATCCCATGAAAACAACCACGCAGATTGACTTTCCAGCGCAATAAAAATCGTGGATTTCAGGCTCGCCTGCTCAGCTTGCTGCAGGATTTGATTCCAACTGGAAGGCTGAAAGATGAAGCCACGCGCCGTTAACGCGTCCCCGAGGCTCTGCGAATTCCAGTCATCTTCTTGGACGGTCTCTAACGCCCTTACCTCGGCCGGGGTAATCGACTTGCCTAGCGCAGTCGATGCAGAAGAAATTAACTCGCTAATCGAGTAAGCGTAACCTGCCTTAGCCTCGTCCATCGCTTAATATCCCTCCAAGGCGGCTAAGAGCATATCCACCTCGTGAAGGGTCCGATACTTGGCGAGTGACTTGTCGACAATGTTGTCAATCAGCTTTTGGCCAGACGAGTACAAAGACTCCTGGGCCCGCAGAAGCTCAAAGAGACTGCTCCGACTAAACGCGTACAAGTCTTTGGTAATGGCGTACGCGTCCTCGGCTCCCTTGAAGACCAGTAGGCGCGATCTAAGGCCAGCAATCTGCCCACTGTATTCAGCGACTGAGTCGCGGATATTCTTGGTAATCTCTAACTTGACTCGCTCCACATCTAACCGAGCCTGCTCAAATGTGATCAGCGCCTGCTCACGGCGCGCGCTGTCCGCCCCACCAGAGTAGAGACTCCCCTTGTAGCTTAGTAGCACCGACGTATCCGCCAGCGATGCTGTCCCTCCAGGATTTCTGGTCCGAGAGTGGCTCAGCTCCAGCGAGACTCCTCCGTTGACTCTGGCCTTGGCCGCCTCGTACTCCTTGCGGGCGGCCGCGAATTTGAGTTCAGCTTCTACCACCGAGGGGTGTTTTTTGACGTGGTCATCAAGGTCGCGCAACACAATATCTTCGGCCTCAATGTCTGCAGGAAGAACATAAGGCTGTGCCTCCGCAAGATAAAACTCGCGGTATCGGGCCTGGGCTTGGGTCAGAGCCTTCATACTAGCGGCCAGCAGATCCAGCGCATCAGCCACCTGGGCCTCGGCCCGCACCACGTCTGCGACACTGCTGGCGCCAAGCCCTGTGCGCTCACGAATGAAATTAACCAACGCCCGCCGGGCTTGCAAGTTCTCTCTGGACAAGCGGACTTGCAACAGTGCCCGCTGTGTCTCATAAAAGAGCTGAATGGATGTCAGCATCAGTTCACTCTGCTGACGGCGGGCAGAGTACCTCGTCGCGTCCACCCTGTCCGAGGCAGCGTCCCGCAAATTGAGCGTCGCGCCAAAGTCATAGACCAACTGGCTCACGCTGAGCTGGGCCACCTCGTAGCGCCCCTGGACATAACCCCCAGTGGCGTCATACCCCCTCGTACCGGCCGACACTCCACCGTTCACCTGGGGCAGCAAGGCGGCATTGGCCTCATCCAGTCTGGCCGTTGCCAAACTCTCAGACGCCTTAGCGATTTGAAAGAGTGGGGTCTTCTCGACTGCTTCCTTCGCTCTTTTAATCATCGGGGCGACTGGTAGCCGCTTGGATGGGTCGTTGATCCCTTCTGTAAGAGAGTTCATAAGCACGATCAAGTCGCGACCGATTAACTCAATGGGAGCGACGCGTTCTCGCTCCTGGGCATGCGCAGCCGAGGAGCACAGCATAAAACTTGCGAAGATGAGTGCTAACTTATACAGGTGGCCTGTAAAGTAGCGTACTTTGTGGGTCATCAGAGAGCGTCGAAGTCCGCCAACCTCAATTGGAATTCTGAATCGAATTGTCTCATAAAGGAGATATCAAACACCACAGACAGACCCGTCTCGTCTGGTGACGTCAGGTCCGAGAATACCGTCACGGCCTGCTCGTATCGACCGTCCTCAGTCGTGGTCACCTCGCCAATCTGCGCAATGTTTCCGACCTGTGCACCATCCCCGTAGCCGGCCAAGACCACCCGGTCGCCCTCGTCCCGATTGAAGTCCTCAATCCGGACCTTGTAAATGGCGTTAAGACTGTCAGTCACCTCATCCGGGGCAATGTTTGCGAAGACAAACAAGTCGGCTCCACCACCACCCTGCATGGAGACGGTGTCATTCTCGTCGCGAGTCGATTGGACCGCCGCGATCAAGATATCGTCACCCGAGTCGCCAATCAAACGATCCGACCCACCTGAGCCACCAATCAAGACGGAGTCTTGCCCGTCAGCAATTAGGACGTCATCTCCAGCCGAACCAGAGAAACCGACGAAGCTGTTGCCATCGATAGCGGGATTAATGAGCGTCATCTCATTAGCCTGGGCAGCATAGGCCTTCTCAAACTTGGCGTCCGCGATCACGCCAAGCGTCTGAGAAATATCATCAAAGTTGTTTGTCTCACCAAAGAACGAATCAAGGAGGGTGTTCGAGGCCGTACTCGGACGCTCTGCCGCGGCAGCCAAATCAACCAGCGGCACCTCAATCTCGCGCTGATCCCAGACGCTTCCCGCCCCCTCCCAAATGCTGGGTACCAGATCATTGGTTTGCGGGTCCGCCGCGTCGTAGTCAATCCCCGAACCGGCAGAGGAGACCACAGACGCCATCACCGCACTCGATGCGAGCGCTGAGGTGCCGCTCAGGAGAATCGCCAGGCTTGAGTGGCTCGGGGAGCGGACCACCCAATCCTGATCCGATAGCGCCATCGAGGCCAGTCTCTGTCCATCGACTTCATTTGAGGCCAGAAGGTCGGCCACACGCACCAGCTGGACTGACCCCACGTCAAAGCTCGGGTCACGGAATACCACCCGGTCACCGGCTGAAATATCCAGATCGTCAATGACGTCAATCTCGCTCGTCGCGGAGACCAAGAACGTGTCCGCACCGGCACCGCCAATCAAGTAGTCCGAGCCTGCCCCGCCCTCAAGGACATCATCCCCCGCGCCCCCGACAAGGTAATCATCTCCAGCCTTACCCCGCAGAACCTGACTCTCGGCTGAGTCGCCTCGCCCGATGATGTAGTCCGAACCCGCAGAGCCCAACACAATCTCAAAGTTTGAGACGCGTGCAGACAGGATCTTGTCTTCTCCCGTGTTCGGATCTTCGTAAATTGCAGTAAAGGCGCCCTCGTTCAGGTCGACCAGTATCGATCCGTCACTGCCCGTGACACGGTACATGTCATCCAGACTCAGCGTGTCGCGACCAGCTCCACCATCAGCCAATACATAGATGTTGCCCGGCTCTGTCAGTGCACTGCCGTCGAGGAAGACAAAATCGTCCCCAGCCAACGCGAACACCGAATCCTCAAGGCGCAGGAAATCGTCAAGCGGTGACCCGTGACGCTCGCCGGTCGTTGGGGCGTACCATTCGCCATTCCAACTTCCCTCTGCCATTGCAGAGTAAACATACCTGACATCCCCGTTGCCGTCACCATCGACGTAACCATCCACGGCCCCAACCCGTGCGGCAAACATCGTGGCCTGATCACTCCCCGGATTATTTGCCGTAAGCGAGACGTATGCGCCATCGAGCTCCTCGTAGGTCAGGCGGATACCCGTCACACCAGCCGCCGCCGAATCCGTCAGGTTGACGTCGTAAATGTCGGTACCAATCCGCTGGCCCTGCGAATCTACGATGTACCAGTCGAGCGCATTCCACCCGGCCTCACGCCCGACCCCCTCATAAAAGATCTCAAACACCTGGCCTGGCGACATGGCCGGAGCACGAACAACCCAAGCTACTGGCAGTTGAATTTGAGCCTCATTCCCCTGCAGGATTGACCTCATACCAGAGACAGCAAAGTCCTCTGACCAGCCCACGACCGGGGCCTCCGGCAAACCCGAGCTTTGAATCTCTATCGCATCTTTGTCAGTCGTCGTGATCACCGTCGAAGCACCCGAGTCCGTGCTCGCTGCTGAGGCGGTGATATCCCCAAGTCCAATAAGAGAGGGGTTATTTGGTAGCACCAAGGTACCGTCAAGCGCGTCAAACGTAGTCCCATCCCCGGGAATCTCGATCTCCCAACGGCTGCGGTCGCTCGAGTAGACAGCCTCGTAGACGGTCGCAAATGACGAGACCGCCGGGACATGCAAGGCCGCCCCCTCCACAATGCCGCGCCCCGACAAGATCATTGAGGCCGTCTCAGAGGCATCCGTCGTCGTAAATGCCCCCAAGGAGACAAAGAAACTCGCGCCTGCATCAGCCGCCGGGTCAACCTCGACCGCCTCATCCAAAAGCGTCGTCCTGCCCGAGTCAGTAAAGATTTGGATCAGCTCTTCGTTTGGCGAGAGGAGCGTCACGTCATCCGAGACAGCCACCACACTCAAATTTGTGGTGAAGACTTGGTTGACCTCCTCACCTTTGGTCTGACCGTCACCCTGGTCTTGACTGATCACGCCAATCGACAGCTGCGCATCCCCACTAAAGTTCTCTGCAGTACGAAGGACAACCGTCTGCCAATCGGCTTGGCTAAACTCTGCCACTCCGGTCAACGTGACAAACTCGACGCCATCGCGCGAGTACTCAAGGGCCGAGTTGCCCGCAATCGAGAGTGAGACAACCGTCTCACGACCATCCTGCAGGGTAACAATGTCGGACAACGCCCACACGGTCTGGTCTTCGACGCCAGACGCCGGAGCAATGAACGTCACACCATCGGTGACGGGGGTCACGTCCAGACTGTCTGACGTGGCCACCTCTTTAATCTTGTCCTCACCGTCGACCGTGTAGGTGGTCTTGGCCCCGATCGAGTACGAAATGCCAGTACCGATAAAGTCCGAGGCGATTGGCGTCAGCTTAAGCCCTTTAGTCAAGAGACCAGCCGAGAAGACGTAATCGCCATCTTGGTTTGCAACCAACTGCTGACCTGTCGAGAGTGCCACCAGATTAAAGTCATCCAGGCCACCAATCGTGACCTCCGTCCCTGTCGGGTTGAGACGGTTCCCAACCAAAATACCCAGGTCGAGGAAGCCGGACCCACCCTCGGTCATTGAGACCGAAGCGTTGGCAAAGGCCGCACCGGTTGAGGAGACAACCACTGGCGCATCAAGCGGCGTACTGGCAATGTTTACAGACTCAGTCTGCGTGCTGCCCGTAGTGGCGAGCACGCGTCCCCCGCCATCCAGTGTGGCAGCCGTCAAGTCGAGTCCAAAGCTCCCCTCATCATCTGCCGTCGCGATGGCGTACGTCGCCAGGCCCTGGTAGGAGATTGGGGAGATGCGGTGGCTGGTCTGATCGTCCCCGACCTTGACCCACACCTCATCCTGGAGGCGATACAACTGAAGCAGGGGGGCCACGGCGCCCGCCGTCGTGCTGGTCACAAAGGACGAGACATCCAACTGTATCGACTCATC
>CAZBBS010000098.1:0-9219 GCA_964490145.1 uncultured Enterobacteriaceae bacterium | reverse complement strand
AAGAAGAAACTAAAAGAAGAAACTAAAAGAAGAAACTAAAAGGACACCCACTCTTAGCAACTAAAAGCACCCCCACTTTTTATTTTCAAACTTACTATCTCCCCCGGCTGGTTGGTTATTTCCAGCTCGATATAGTCCGCAGGGTGCTTCAGGAAGAGTAGTTGGACAGGGTAATGCCAGGCAGATCAGTCTGTATTCGCGTGGTGTTACTTCAGGCTTTTACCCGCCACCCTGTCCCGAAAATGCCGATAGACCTTGCAGGCCCCGACGGGTTTTCTATATGCTGGTTTTCCGTTGCGCAAGTGATGATCATGACAACAAGCAAACCCGACTACGAAGACCTCCCCGGCACCTGGGTGTTTGATGCCCAGCGCGCACGCAAGGGCTATCACCTCAACAGCTTCTTCATGTCGCTGATGAAGGCGGAGAACCGCAAGGCCTTTCTTGATGACGAGGCCGGCTATCTTAAGCAGTTTCCCATGACCGATGCGCAGCGTACGGCGGTCATGAATCGCGACTGGAACACCCTGCTGGCACTGGGCGGCGTTGTTTACTGCCTGGCCAAGCTGGCGTTCACGGACCAGCATTCCTACCAGTACATGGCGGCGGAAATGACCGGCATGAGCGAGCAGGAATATGTGGATATGATGCTGGCCGGCGGCCGCTCGCCGGATGGGTGGCGTTCGCGCTCGGAACAACCTGAAGGTGAAGCGGACTGATGGCGACAATCACTGCCGGTATCGGCACATCACATACCCCCGCCATTGGCGCCGCTGTCGACCTTTGCAAGACAGATACGGAATACTGGAAGCCGCTTTTCGACGGCTACCGTCCGGCCCGGGAATGGATGGCAAAAAAACGTCCTGACGTGGCGATCATCGTCTACAACGATCACAACAACGCCTTCGATTTCTCCATGATCCCGACCTTCGCCATCGGCTGTGGCGAGGAGTTCATCATTGCTGACGAGGGCTGGGGCGCACGCCCGGTGCCGGTGGTCAAAGGCTATCCTGACATGGCCGCGCACCTGGTGCAGTCCCTGGTGCTGGACGAATTCGACATCACTATCGTCAATGACATGCAGGTGGATCACGGTCTCACCGTGCCCATGAGTCTGCTCTGGGGCCAGCCCGATGCCTGGCCGGTGCGGGTTATCCCCATCGCCGTCAACGTGGTGCAGTATCCTCCGCCTACCGGTAACCGCTGTTACAATCTGGGCAAGGCCATCAGGAAGGCGGTAGCAGACTGGGATGAGGATCTCGATGTGGTCATTTTCGGTACCGGCGGCATGTCCCACCAGATCCAGGGGCCGCGGGCGGGACTGATCAACCAGGAATTCGACCGGATGTTTCTCGATGGCCTGTCGCAGGATCCGGAAAAACTGGCGCGAATCCCGCATCTGGAATACATGCGTGAGGCCGGAGCAGAGGCCGTGGAACTGGTGATGTGGCTGGTAATGCGCGGGGCGCTCGGGGATGATGTACGGGAAATCTATCGCTTCATGCACGTGCCGGCATCGAGTACGGGCGTGGGAAGTATCATACTCGAAGCGGAGTGATCAAGGGGTCATGATCAAGGGGTCAGAGTTCTTGAAATTCAACAACTCTGACCCCTTGGTTAAGATAGTCTTCAAACGGGCCGGGCAATCGCCCTGAAATCTCGTTCACCAACATCTTGATTAACCACTGGAAGCCACCATGATTCGATTAATTCTCTGCTTTTCCATACTAGTGAGTCTCTCCACGCCAGCCCTGGCCGGCAGGGAGGATTTTATTCCGGGGACCGCGGTGCCTGATTATGGCGTCTATGCGCCGGTGCACGGTGTCGAATTGCCGGCGGGCACCCGGATGAAAATCGCGTTCGATGTGTCTGATGCCGGGCCGGATGATGCCGTTAACCGGAAATTTGAGATGGTGGCCCGTTCTGTGAATTTGCATACAGCAAAAGGTGTCTCGGCAGAGAATCTGTCAGCCGCCATCGTGGTCCATGGCAGGGCAGGTGCCGATTTACTGACAACCAAGGCGCGTGGTGCCGAGAATCCCAATGCCGGAATCATTGCGCAGCTGCAGGCGGCCGGTGTCACGATACAGCTATGCGGGCAATCTGCGGAGGGGATGGACATCAAGCAGGAAGACTTGCTGCCAGGCATCACCATGGCCCCGTCCGCCATCACGGCTCATGCGCTGTTGCAGCAGCAGGGATATACGCTGAATCCTTTCTAGGCTGGCAAGGTATCAAGAACTCGAATCAAGGGGTCAGAGTACTTGGTCCAGGAATCAAGGGGAAAGAGTTGCTGAATTTCAAGAACTCTGACCCCATGATTTTGGCCATAGCCCGATTACTGGGTTAAAAATCAAATTACCCTGATCCCTTTGATGCTGTATTCTGATGCTGGCGAGACAAGCATATCGGGTATAACCCGATTCAAAAACAACACCCGGGGATGAAAGTCATGCGTATCAACAATATATGCACCACTGTTTATATTGGTCTTGGCCTGCTGGCAGGTACTGCACAAGCCGCGGAAGAGGCGCCTGTCGGCATCGCTGCCTATACACTTGAAGAAACACCTTATGTGTTTGACACGGCAGAACAGCACGATATTGAAGTGATCCTCCTTGCCAGGGGCCTGCCACGTTCCTTCAGCCTGGCATTCCTGCCTGGCGGCGACCTGCTGGTCTCCGAGCGTGGCGGCAACCTGCGCATCATTCACGATGCTACCGGACCGAATGCCGCGCTTGACCCGGCACCCGTGCCGGGTATTCCGGTACCCAACCCGGCCTATCGTAATGGCGGTCTGAATGATCTGGCCCTGCATCCGGATTTCGACAGTAATCACTGGTTGTACTTCAGCTACAACAAGCCAGGCCCGAAAGTCGGTGACCGCCAGACCAGCATTCCCACCCTGATGCGGGGGCGTTGGGAAAACGGTCGCGTGGAAGGCGTGGAAGAATTATTCAGCGGAGAACCCGGCGGTACCAGCGGCATGCGTATCGCCTTTGCCCATGACGGCACTATATATATGACCACCGGCGCCCCTTTTGGCAGTGAGGCCCAGGCACTGGACAATGTCTTCGGCAAGGTTCTGCGTCTTAACGATGACGGCAGTATTCCCGGCGATAATCCCTTCCTGGGGCGCGACGATGTTCACCCGGCCATTTTTTCCTACGGCCATCGCGACCAGCTTGGCCTGACAGTACATTCCTCAGGCACTGTCTTTGCTGCCGAACACGGACCCAACGGGGGTGACGAAGTCAACCTCCTGGTCCCTGGCGGCAACTATGGCTGGCCTGATACAAGCTATGGCCGCAACTATGATGGCTCGAAAATTTCCGACCTGCCGGTTGAGCCCGGTATTGAACAACCGCAGGTGGTCTGGATTCCTTCCATTGGTCCCAGTGGCATCATGTTTTACGATGGTGAGGCTTTCCCTGCCTGGAAAGGCAATCTGTTTGTCGGCAGTGTGCGATACGGTCAAATCAACCGCACCGGCTCACTGGAGCGTGTTGTCCTGAACGAAAACTTCGAAGAGCTGCGCCGCGAAAAACTGCTGGGCCAGTTGCACCAGCGTATACGCGATGTCATCCAGGGACCGGACGACAATCTCTATGTGCTCACTGATGGTGATGAGTTTGCTGTCTTGCGTATCGCCCCGAAATAATCAAAAGAGGCAGAGCCATTTGATCCTGGATGGACAGGTTCGGGAAAAAACAGCAGGGCTAGAGCAAGTTGAAAATCGGCTAAACTTGTTTCCATTGATGATGACATCATGGCCGAAACATTCTGGCAGGGGGGTAATTGCGATGCATAAAAAAATTCTACCGGTCCTGGCGTTCGCCGGGTTGCTAGTGGCGCCACGGTTGTTCGCCCATCACAGTTTTGCCGCCGAATTCAGTTATGAGGAAAACGGCACGATCGAGGGGGAGGTGATTGAAGTTCTGTTCGTGAATCCCCATGCGCGCTTTTTTGTGGCCGTCATCAACGAGGCAGGTGAAGAGGAAATCTGGGATACCCAGACGTCCAGCAGTGTTGGCCTGACACGTTTTGGCTGGGTCAAGGACACCTTGCAGGTTGGCGACAGGGTCATCATGGAAGGCAACCTCGGTCGCAACAACACCCGCAAACTCTGGATTCGCCAGGTAACCCTCGAAGATGGCCGGGTGATCACCCCCACACCAGGAGGAGCTGCCAGTGAAAAAGATTAACGCCTCCCTGGCATTCAGCACGTTCCTTGTTTTATTGCTATCAGCCACTGTCGCCAGCGCACAGATCACCGGGCAGTGGTTGCTCATCATTAATCACGGTGGCGAGCGCCTGGGTATCCTGACCGTGGAAGAACACCAGGGCCGCCTGGAAGGCTATATCGATGGCGGCCCCATCGACCTTTCCCTGCAAGGCAGCGCCATCGACATGACCGTGGATTACCGGGACGGTGGCGGCAGGCTGCTCAGCCGACATTTCACCGGGACAGTGAACGGCGACAGCATGCGCGGGACCCTGGAAGCGGCGCATGATGGCTCTACGGGCACCTGGACAGCGAGTTCCTGGAACGGTCCGTCGACTTCCGCGCCGCCGGCACCGGTCGACTTTACGGGCATCTGGTCACGTATTTCCGCCGGCACGGAGAAAGTCCACCTGGATTACACGGCCGCCGCGGACGCCCGCATCGCGGATTATCATTACCTGGACGACCCGGCCCTGCGTTGCATTTCCCCCGGGCTGGTGCGCCTCTCCGGCTGGCCCTATCCCCTGGAAATCGTGCAGAACGACAAGCAGGTCACCATCCTGTATGAGAGCTTCCATGAGGTGCGGCGTTTGTTCACCGACGGTCGCGATTTTCCCGACGACCTGCCGGCCACGGCCATGGGCTATTCGATCGGCCACTGGGAAGGCAGCACCCTGGTGGTGGAGACACGCCAGCTGCGGCCCAATTTCGTGGACCTGGCTGGCCAGCCGATGTCCGGCGAAGCCCGGGTGACGGAGCACATATCCCTGAGTGAAGACGGCAACGTACTGCGCAGCCTGCTGACCCTGTATGATCCCGAGTTCTACAAGCGACCCGTCACCCGTTTTCGTCAGTGGCGGCGTACACCGGAAACTGCCATCCTGGAATACGACTGCGACCCTTATCCGTTTTTCCGCGGGTTGGAGCTGGAAGGTACCTTGCAGGATTACTGGCAACGCATGCGCCAGGCCGCCAGAAACCGCTGACGCCATTGCTTTCATGTTGCTTTATATACGAGGCTGCCAGTCTTCACGGGTTTTCAGCTGATCCAGCCCATATGGGGTGTTTTTGCTCCTCATAGGATAAGCGAAGGGCAGATAGCCGGCCAATCCCTTGGCAGCCCGATGTTGCGGTGGTCATTCAAACCCGTACAATGCGGCCAGCACCGGGCCCTATCCCGTTCAAGGGAGGCGGCTCCGGGCCTTTTTGCCAGACCCTGCCCGAACCGGAAAGTCATTGAATACCCAGACTCAAAAAACTGACCATTGGCGTTTTTTCTTCCAGTATGTGAAGCGTTATCGCGCCTCCTACAGTCTGGGCGTGGTGATGCTGCTGGTGACCAACTGGCTGGCCGTGAGTATTCCCCGCCAGATCGGACGCGCCATCGACCTGCTGCAGGATACGGTCAACTGGGATCAGTCGGCCCTGAATACCACCGTCTTACTGATCGCTGTGCTTGCCCTGGGGATGATGGTGGCGCGCACCTGGTCGCGCATGCTGTTTTTCAATCCCGGCCGCGCCATTGAGCGGGATATCAAGAATGATGCCTTTGCCAGGCTGACCCGCCTGCAGCATGATTTTTACACCGAGCATGAGCCTGGCAAGCTGATCTCCATCGTCAACAACGACATCAACGGCATTCGCGCCCTCGGCGGGGTGGTGATGCTGCAGATCTTCAATATCTTCTTTGCCCTGTCCCTCACGCCTTACCGGATGTGGGAGCTGTCGCCCAGCCTCACCCTCTATTGTGTGATCCCCGTGGTGCTGACCTTCCTGGTGTCCTACCGCGCCGTGGGCAAGATGCGTCAGCTCATGAAGGTGCGCATGCAGGAGCTGCAGGGCCTGTCGACCCACACGGTGGAACTGCTGTCAGGCATAGACGTGATTCGCTCAAGTCGGATTCTGGATTGGGCGCAGCGCCGCTTTGCCATCGACAATCTCACGCTGCTGGACCGCTCGATCCAGCTCTCCAGGATTCGGACACTGGTGTTCCCGATCCTCAGTTACACAGACCGCCTGATCAAGGTGCTGATCCTGGCTTTTGGCGGCGCCATGGTGATCAACTCGACCCTGACTCTCGGTGAGATGGTGGCCTTTTTGTCCTACGCCACCCTGCTGGCGATGCCGTTTTTCAGCATGGCGATGATTTTTTCCGCCTTCCAGAACGGCCTGGTCAGCATTGAAAGTCTGCGCAAGATTCTCGATCAGGAACCTCATGAGCAGGACTGTCGCCATCTGGAATCTGAGCATCGCGACAGCCTGTTCAGCCAGGGCGTGGCAGTGCGCAACCTCAGTTTCACCTATCCGGGCTCTGCGGAACCGGCGCTGAAAAATATCAGTTTCGAGATCAAGCCAGGACAGAAGATCGGCGTGCTGGGTCAGGTTGGCGCCGGCAAGACCACCCTGGTCAACTGCCTGAACCGGCACCTGGACATTGCTTCTAACGCGGTGTTCATTGATGACCATGACATCACCGGCCTGTCGCGCCGTGACCTGCGCAGTGCAGTGCGTACCATCTCCCAGGATCCCTTCCTGTTTTCCGATTCGGTGACCAACAATATCCGTTTCAGTGCCGGCGATCTTGCGTCAAGACCCGTGGAAGAAGCGCTTGAGCAAAGCGACCTGCTGGACGAGGTCCGCCAGTTCCCCCAGGGCCTGGACACCATGGTCGGGGAGAAAGGCATCCTCCTGTCCGGCGGCCAGAAGCAGCGACTGAGCCTGGCGCGGGCAATCTATACACCTTCGAAATTGCTGATCCTCGACAACGTGCTCTCCGCCGTGGATAACGAAACCGAACGCTTCCTGCTCGACCAGATTTTCAACAAGGTGCACAGCCGGAGCATTTTAATTGTGTCACATCGTGCCAGCGTGCTCACCCGGGTCGACCGGATCCTGGTGCTGGAAGAGGGCGAGATCGTTGCCAGCGGCACCCACGAAGAGCTGCTGAAAAGTTCCCCCCTGTATCGCGACACCTGGAAGATTCAGGAGAAAGACGATAGGGCTGAAGGGCATGACGGTAATGATGCGGAGGTGCCGGCATGAATGTCGACTTCCGTCTGATCGGCCGCTTCGTCAATTACCTGGCGCCCTATAAACGTGATGTCACCATCGGCATAGTGGCGGCGCCATTGTCCATGGTTCTCAGTGTGTTGTTCCCCTGGCTGATTATGCATATCGTCGACACCCGCGTGGTAACAGGCGACGAGGACGGCCTGCTCTGGTGGTGCATCTTGCTCATGCTGGTGCTGGTGTTCAATTACCTGTGCGACGGCCTGTTCAACTACTTCCTGCAAAAATCGGCACTGTGTGCACTCAAGGATATGCGTGCAGATATGTTTGCGCGCATCCTGCGTTTTCCCCGCAGCTATTTTGACCGCACCCCCATCGGTGTCACCCTGACCCGCCTCACCAGCGACCTGGAAGCGGTCAACGAATCCTTTGCGCAGGGTTTGCTGGGCATGATCCGGGATGTCATGACCACCCTGGCGCTGATGGTGTTCCTGGCGTTCATTAACTGGAAGCTGGCGTTGATGGTTTTGGTCATGGGGCCACCCACCTATTTTGTGGTGGAATACCTGCGCCGACGTTTGCGCGAGTCCTATGCTGAAGGGCGCACTGTACTGTCCCATGGCACCGGCTATTTGCAGGAATGCCTCAATGGGATCCGCACGGTGCAGCTCTACAACGCCGAAGAAGAAGTCGAGCAGAAGTACGCCGACTATACCCAGGGCTTCTTCTCGGCCCAGTCGCGCTCCAACTTTTATGACTCGGCGCTGTTCGCCATCATTGAAGGGATCACCACCATCGCCATGGCGCTGATCATCTGGATGGGTGCTCGTGAGATTCTCGATGCGACTATTACTTACGGTGTATTGATCGGTTTCACCCAGACCCTCGACCGCATCTTCGTGCCGGTACGCGACTTCACCTCGCAGATCGCCTCCATCCAGCGGGCCCTGGCTGCCTTCGGTCATATCGAAGAGGTGTACCAGCAGCCTCTTCAGGAAGAGCATACGCATCTCCGGCTGCCCTCAGGCAAAGCCTCTTCCCAGACCCGCTTTGAATCCCTGGTGTTCGAGGATGTCAGTTTCCGCTACAAGGAAGACAATCCGTGGGTGTTGAAGGGTGTGAGTTTTGAGCTCAGGCGCGGCCAGAAGATTGCCCTGGTCGGCAGCACCGGCTCGGGCAAGTCCACCATCCTGCGCCTGCTGACCCGTACCTACGACAACTACGAGGGATCAATCCGGCTTAATGGCGCGGAGCTGCGCGAACTGCAGATCGACGAAGTCGCCCACTTCTTCACCCTGATGCAGCAGGAGGTCTACCTGTTCAACCAGTCGATAGGATTCAATATCAGTCTTGATCGTGAAGGCATCGATGCCGAACAGATTGAGGCTGCAGCCCGCTACGTGTACGCCCACGACTTCATCTCCCGTTTGCCCGGCGGCTATGATTTCGCCCTGCGCAACAATGGCTCCAACCTTTCCGCCGGACAATGCCAGCTGCTGGCCTTTGCCCGCGCCATCGCCTCGGGCAGTGAAGTGGTGCTATTGGACGAGGCCACCAGTTCCGTAGACTCATTAACCGAAGGCCTGATCCAGCGCGCCATCGATCACGTGTTCCAGGAAAAAACCGTCATCGCCATCGCCCACCGCCTAAGCACTATCCGCTACTCAGACCAGATCCTGGTGCTGGACAAGGGCCAGATTACCGAACGCGGATCACATTCAGAACTGCTGCAGATGAGTGGCCTGTATGCGGGTTTGCTGAAGGAGTTGGAAACAGCCAGCTAGGTAAGTGTGCATCGTGTGCTCATTTAAGGATGTAGACTGCTTTACATCAACTTTTTTAAATTTCTCTTATACATCGCGCAGTTCACATTGTATCTCTGCATTCTCCCGAAATTTCATTCATAACTTATCAATATAGCTTTTATAACCGTAAGCTTCCCGTCAAGCGCACAGTTGGTTAATGGGAATTTCTGCTGTTGCTAA
>CAZBBS010000097.1:0-9305 GCA_964490145.1 uncultured Enterobacteriaceae bacterium | reverse complement strand
TTTACAGTCTGATCCCTTTGACCACTCGGGAACCCCTCCAACAAAGCATCAGACGTCTTTCAACTACCTGGCTCTTTTACACAGAGGCGGCATTTTATGGGAATCAAGGACGTGATGCAATCGTTTCGCAAGGTTTTTCTATGACTGCCAGATCGAGTCCTTCTGTGAGCAAATCCACCAGTTCCGAGCTCTCGAACAGCGCCTGTGACAGGCCCCTGATGGTTACCCAAATCTCGTTTTTCGGGGTCTGGATTTCCTGAATGGACGTGGCGAAACCCTCACCTGCCAGCTTTTCCTGCAGCGCCAACGCCAGTTCTTCCTGGGTAAACAGCCCCAGCGAGATGCCTCCCGCCAGGTCGCCATTACTGATGATGAAACTGTCGACCCCACCTGACTGCAGCTGCTCCAGGGCCTGTCGTGCAGCAGTCTCGGAATTAAAGGGGGGCATATATACCCGATAATTCACGGTAATACCTGAGTCGAGAAGTTCTGCACCAGCCTCCATCCCCCGGGATCTGAGTGCCGACACCAGGAAATCACTTTCATCCGTACTGTTGAACACACCCAGAGAAAGGCATGTTGCCGGCTCCGGTGCTTCCAGCACCTGGACAGGCTCTGCCTCCAGTTCACTGAGCAATTGCAGGGTCTGACCATTGTGTCTAACAGGAGCCTCTTCAGGCAGGGACTGCGCATCCTGTCCGGAATACCAGTGCCAGCCAAAATAGGCCAGATTGGTCAAAAGCAACAAAATGGCAAAAATCCGCATACCTACTCAACAGCTCCAGATACCCTGTTTACTACTTATATATGTCTTACTAAATGCAAGTTCGTATATTCAGTCACACCAGTATTTTACTGCCATCTGGCAACCGGCTACATCGTCATCTTCTGCTGAAACAGCAGGATGCAAAAGTCAGGACAGTACGTGTGCCAACCCCTCCAGAACAAGATCTGGCACCACTCTGTGCTCCCAAGCAATATGCGGGCTTAGTCGCCCGGCATCGCCGCCAGTAAGAAACCATGTCGTGTCTTCAGGCCGAACTCCTGTCTCCTGACGACAACGTGAAGCAAAACCCAGCACCATGGCCAACAAGCCGTCGCCAATGGCCTCTTCGGTATTTTTTCCCGGGCCAGGCTGCTGCCGCTCAGCCGGATTAACATTCAGTGCCGAGGATTTCCCGGTCAAACTACACAACATCAACTGGAATCCTGGCACGATATATCCCCCCTGGTGCTCCCCTGCCTGATTGACCACATCGAAGGTGATGGCGCTGCCCAGATCCAGAACGGCACAGCCACCTCGGGCCCGCTGAAATGCAGCTATCATGGCCAACCAGCGATCCACCCCCATTCTCGAATAGTCGTCATAGGAATTGGTCACGCCGCAGCAGGATCTGGATACAGCAGCAAACTCGGGATTCACATGCAAGCCACCTTGCAACGCCGCCTCCAGCGCCTTGTTAAAGACAGCATCCCGGACACTGGAAATTCTCACCCGGGAACATTTGCCTGCAGCGGCATTAACCACCTGGGCGACCAATTCAGCAATACCATCACTGCCATCGCCGGCTTTGACACCAACAGCTCCCCGCAGCAATGTTGAATTATCACCCGTCTGCAGTCGCCACTTGATTCGCGTATTGCCGACATCCAGATCAAGAATCACTGGGCTCCCCTCCTTCCTATACTGACCTCTCCGCCATTAAACGCCACTATACCTTCGGGCGTTTCCAGAAGCAGGGCTCCGGAATCCGAGATCCCCCGGGCAACACCTTCACAGGACGTCCCGGCAGCCAGTACTTCAATCTGCCTGCCGGTCAGCACATCCTGTTTTTGCCACTCATCCAAAAAACCTTCCAGACCGAGTTTTTCAAACTCATCCAGAATCTGAACCACATGCCTGATCACACAGGCAACAAGGCCGTTTCGACTCACTGGCCCACCAGCGACAGTCTCCAGATCCGTCCAGGGCTGGTTAACCGACTGCATGTCTTCAGTGCGGCACCGGATATTGATACCTATGCCAATAACCAACTGGCAAATGCCTGTAATGTCACCAGTCACTTCCAGCAGAATGCCGGCAAGTTTACGACTTTCAAAAAGGATGTCATTGGGCCACTTTACGCCGGTTCCACGAATGCCGAGTTCTACTAGCGCCCTATTTACTGCCAACCCGATTACAAGGCTGACTCCCTCAATTTGTATGTGCGACGTATCAACCTGCCGCAGCAAGGTCAGGTACATATTCTGCCCGAAGGGGCTGACCCATTGCCTCCCCCGACGTCCCTTGCCACTGGTCTGCTGCTCAGACAGAAATACCAGATATTTATCCCTGCCCAGACGGTCCACGCCATCATGGAGATAGCGCATGGCCTCTGCGTTGGTGGAATCAGTCGTGGTCAGAATGACAACGTCCTGTATTGCCTGATGACAATCTGACAGTCCACGCGTCAAGACCCCTGCATCCAGCAATTCGAGCGCCTGGTTTAACCGATACCCCTTGCCCCGGACTGAATGAATGTCGAGCCCCAATGCGGCCAGCCTGTCAACCTGCTTCCAGACTGCAGCCCTGCTTATACCCAGTCTTTCTCCCAGGTAAGTCCCTGAGTGAAACTGGCCATCGGCAAGGATCTTCAACAGCGCTGTATGGGGATTTGGCATATAAAATAAAAAAAAATCCGGAAAGCGAACTTCCCGGATTTTAGTCGAATAGTGTAACGGGTTGAAACCGGTTAAAACCTTACAGGTCGTATCCGCGCTCTTCGTGCAGCACGATATCAAGGCCCGTGGCTTCTTCTTCCTCAGTTACCCTGATACCGGTAATTGCCTTGACGATTTTCAGAATGCCCAACGTCAGGATACCCGTATACAGGCCGGTTGCCACGATACCGATAACCTGAACCATGACCTGGCTTCCCATGGTGACACCCTCTGCATATCCCTGGCCGCTGAAAACGCCCAGACTTGAGGATGCAAAAATACCCGCCAGGAAAGTTCCCAGAATACCGCCCACACCATGAACCGGAAAGACATCCAGGGAGTCATCAATTTTCAGCACATTCTTGATGTACTGGGTGGCAAAGAAGCAGACCACTCCTGCCACGAGCCCGATCACCAAGGCGCCACCAGGACCGACAAAACCGGAAGCCGGCGTAATAGTACCCAGGCCAGCCACCATACCTGTCACGATACCCAGCACTGATGGCTTACCATATTTGATTTTTTCCAGCATGATCCAGGAAATGGAACCTGCTGCCGCGGAAATATGAGTGACCAGCATGGCCATTGCCGCATTACCATCGGAAGCAAGCGCACTGCCGCCATTGAAACCGAACCAGCCTACCCAAAGCATGCCAGCACCAGTCACGGTCATCGTCATGTTATGAGGTGGCATCGCGGTTTTTCCAAACCCGGACCGGGTTCCGATAACCAGGGCGCACACCAGGGATGCAACACCGGCCGTGATATGAACCACAGTGCCGCCGGCAAAATCCAGCAGCCCACGCTCGTACAGCCAGCCACCTTCAGCCCAAACCCAATGGGTAATCGGCGCATATACCAGCAACAGCCAAAGAACACTGAACAGCATCACGGCACTGTATTTGACCCTTTCGGCAAATCCACCAAAGATAAGGGCCGGAGTAATAATGGCAAAGGTCATCTGGAACAGTGCAAACAGGGATTCAGGAATGGAACCGGACACGGAGTCCTCGCCAATATTGGCAAACAGCACATTGGAAAAACCGCCGACATAGCCGTTGCCTTCACTGAAGGCCAGACTGTAGCCACAAACCAACCAGAAAATGGTCGCCACACAGGTAATCGAAAAACACTGCATCAAAACAGAGAGCACGTTGCGGACTCTTACCAGCCCGCCATAAAAAAGGGACAGCCCCGGGATAGTCATGAACAGGACCAGGGCTGTGGATGTCATGATCCAGGCGGTATCCGCCCCATCGACTTCCTGAGCCAGTGTCACTACCGGCAAGCCCAGCAGACCAAGCATGAAATAAGCTTTAGCAGTCAAACGACGGAACATGGAATATCCCCCAAAACGTGAAATGCAAAAAATAGTTATTCGTTGAATGTTCTTATTTGGTGCACGAAATAGAGAATTTATTTCTTTTGTATTAGTTTCGTGCAATGGCTTTGGAGCATAAAAGAAATGACAAACTGACACAAGCCGAGCCCCGCAGCATGCCTTCAAAACTTTCTGTTTTAGCCCCTTTCCTGTGCTTCACTGAACAGGGTAATGCTAAAACTGAATTATTTTCAGAATAATGAAAACAATACGGCCCTATATAGATACATAGCAGTGCATCCCCCCAATTTTGCGCACTAAATTGGTGCGAACACCTCTCCCAGACCCAGCCCATTTTCTCAAATTAAGCCTATCTTGTTGTTATTAATAGCTTTTATTTTCTGGCATGGCGATTGCTAAACAATGATATCGCGGTTGAAAGCACCTGACCTGTTCAGACGCCCAACTACGAATGCAGCAGGACAGCTGGACTGAACTGGCGCATATCCGGCAACACCGGGTAAAGCCAACGGGAATGTCCGAGTTGACTGAAGGATAGAAAGACTTTTCCGGCAGACCCTGGAGTGCCCTGTGCCTCACCAGCCTGCTAAAACGACGTACAGGAGAATCAAATGAAAATGATCAATGCGATTATCAAGCCATTCAAGCTTGATGACGTCAGGGAAGCCCTCTCTGAAATCGGAGTTCAGGGAATAACCGTAACGGAAGTAAAAGGTTTTGGACGACAGAAAGGCCATACAGAACTGTACCGTGGTGCAGAGTATGTGGTGGATTTTCTGCCAAAACTCAAAATTGAAGTCGTAGTGAAAGACAGCGCTCTTGAACAGACTATCGAAACCATTTCGAAGGCAGCCAATACCGGCAAAATCGGCGACGGAAAGATATTTGTTTTCTCTATAGAGGAAGCAGTTCGCATCCGTACTGGTGAAACCGGCGACGACGCCATCTAACTGAATCGACATATACGAAGCTTTCAGGAGGGCTTAGTATGGAAAACCAAATTTTTGAACTGCAGTATGCACTGGATACCTTCTACTTCCTGGTATCCGGCGCACTCGTTATGTGGATGGCGGCGGGCTTTGCCATGCTCGAGGCCGGGTTGGTGCGAGCCAAAAACACGACTGAAATTCTGACCAAGAACATCGCCCTGTTTGCGATCGCCTGTACCATGTACCTGGTTTGCGGCTATGAAATCATGTACGACGGTGGTTACTTCCTTAGCGGTGTCACCACAGTTGCCCAGATGGATGATGCGGCTGTCGCAGGCGTTCTGGTTGAATCTGCCGAAGCCGGTTTCGATGGTGATTCGGTCTACTCAGGTGCATCCGACTTCTTCTTCCAGGTGGTGTTCGTTGCTACAGCGATGTCCATTGTCTCCGGTGCCGTTGCCGAACGCATGAAGCTGTGGGCTTTCCTGGCTTTTGCGATCGTCATGACCGGCCTCATCTACCCGATGGAAGGCAGCTGGACCTGGAATGGCGATGAAGTATTTGGCCTGTTTGCTCTTGAGTACTCTGACTATGCCGGCTCAGGCATCGTTCACCTGGCTGGCGCCGCTGCTGCCCTGGCTGGTGTATTACTGCTTGGCCCGCGTAAAGGTAAATACGGTGCCGACGGTTCCGTTCACCCGATTCCTGGTGCCAACCTGCCCCTGGCAACTCTGGGCACTTTCATCCTGTGGATGGGATGGTTCGGTTTCAACGGCGGTTCAACACTGAAACTGGGCGGCATTGCCGTAGCCAACGAAGTGGCCAACGTGTTCCTTAACACCAATGCCGCGGCTGCAGGGGGTCTGATCGGCGCCCTGATCGTTGCCCGCATCCTGTTTGGCAAGGCTGACCTGTCCATGATCCTTAACGGCGCACTGGCTGGCCTGGTTGCCATTACCGCAGATCCGGCTTCCCCTGGTCCACTGGCTTCAACCATCGTTGGCTTTGTTGGCGGCATCATCGTGGTGTTCAGCATCCTGATGTTCGACAAGCTGAAAATCGATGATCCTGTTGGTGCCCTGTCTGTACACGGTGTGGTTGGCGCTTTCGGTGTGATGGTAGTCTGCATCACAGGCGGCGCCCCGGTCGGCGGTCAGCTGGTTGGCATGCTCACCATCTTCGTTTGGGTGTTCGTCATGAGCCTGATCTTCTGGTTCATCATCAAGGCTGTCATCGGCCTGAGAGTATCCGAAGAAGAAGAGTACGAAGGTGTAGACCTGACAGAATGCGGTATGGAAGCCTACCCCGAGTTTGTTAACCAGAACTGATCTGGACAAACAACACTCAAAAAAAAGCGCCGCAATTGCGGCGCTTTTTTTTGCTCCTGAAAACGACAGCTACCGGCTTGAACCCTGACCCTTGCCATCAGTCTGGCCCAGTGTCGAACCATCACCCAGTACGATGCCGACATAAAGGCCGCCCTGGCTGCCATCATTCAGCGTAATGGCATTATGAAGGGGATTGGCATAAACAGTGACCTTGTCACCCGGGCGGATGGAATTGCGCTTCCAGCCAGAGTTGATCAGCACATTTGGCGCCGTCATTTCGATGGTCCAGAGTCCATCAGGGCCGCCCTCAGCGGTTCCTTCCAGTTTGAAGGAGGCATGAGGATTGATCCAGCGTACCTGGGTCACTTCTCCTTCAATGACCACCACCTTTTCCCCATCAAACGCTGCTGTTGAATGGTGGGCGGTAACTGGAGCAGCCAGCAAGGCACAAGCCATTGCACCTGCAGTCAGCATTTTATTAAAGATAACGTGTTTCATAGTCATACCCTGATATCTGAATGTAAAAAGGAACTAGCGTGTCAGACCATCCTGTCCGGCCTGTGTACTTGGCAGGTTGTCATTAAGATCCGGCAGGCACTCCACCTCACCGATATCTGTATTGTCCACCCTCAGCCATTGCTTGGTATTGTGCCACTCTCCAACCCAGCCATTCGGGTCAGTCATGATGTACTCAATCTGCAGGATTTCTCCATTCTCCAATAGACGCATACGTTCCTGGACACGAAAATCTTCCGAGATTGGAATGCCGGCATCGATAAAATGATTGTATGTTTCGATATAACGCGTATTCACTACCAGTTCATCGCCTTCCCAGTGCCCAATGGATTCACCATTATAGGAGTAGATCACCAGATTCGGGTCTGAATAATCCCTGCCATCCAGGAATATCTGCCTGAAACTGTTATTGAAGTTGGACACCATATAAATAGCCGTTGGTAGCTGAATCATGGCTATCGGCCAGACACGGGTCATAATCATGGGAATACCGGCCGGGAAACACTGCCCGATGGCATCACGATAGGGGCGACCTTCTGCTCGCGCCCGCTGTCCTTCCTCAAAATCCAGCTTGGTCTGCCCAATGAACTCCGGGTAGGGAGGGCCAAACATGAATTTGGAAAACCCCTCGCTCAGATCAACGAACCAGGTGCCGGTCAGGTCAAATGGTGCTGGTGCACGCTCCTTGGCCAGATTCTCTGGCGCCAGGGCTCCCAGTTGCCCCTCATGCCGGGGAATCATCCGGCTGAGTTGCTCGCGCCGTTCAGCCGCACTTTGTGCCTGGACACCGGATACACCCAGCACAGCCAGTACGGCAAAAGTCAGTACACTGGTCAATTTTCTTTTCATTGTCTTCCCCTGGATTAACCGGAATCATTTAGGCATACGGGCCACAACCCAACCTGCTTAATAGCCGGCAGAGGATAAAATCCTTTCAGTAAATTGTCCAATTTCTCTCAACCTGCGATATGCGCAGGGGTCCCCGACAGGATATAATGCCCAACTTTTCCACTTTCTCCCGAACTCGATACCATGGGCAAGAAAAGCAAGCAAAAAAAACAGCGGCAAGAAGGCCATATAGAGAGAAAAGTATCCGGTTCTTCCAGTTCCGTTGTCTATAGAAAACCTGAAATCCCTGCCTTCTGGATAGCCATCATTATTCCAGTGATCTGTCTGGTCGGCGCCTGGACCTTTCCCCCGGTCGCCACCCCCATGGAACTGAAATCCTACTGGTCGCAGATTTATCTGTCGGGCTTGCTGTTTTTCACCCTATGGTTTAACCGGCACAGAACTTTAAACTCACTTAGTTTTTCACCTGCCAGGGCTTGCCTTGGCATGTTGTTCATCGTCGGAACTCTGTCATTAGTATGGGCCGTAAACCCCGATTTCTGGGTATACAAATGGAACAAATGGTACGCTGCCCTGGTCATGTTCCTCCTGGGTATCCAAATCACCCAGAATGAAAAAAACTTTGATACCGTCGTTAACCTGGCTTTACTGGGCGGACTGATTACAGCCTGCATTGGCATTGCCCAGTATTTGTTTGGGTTCAACCTGATTCCCCAAACATCATTTCCATCATCCACGTTCGGGAACGGAAACATGGCAGGACAAGTGATGGTCCTGACAATGCTCCTTCCTCTGTACTTTCTCTTCAAGGAAAACCTGACTACGGGAAAGACCTGGTTTTATGCTCTCTCCCTGGCCGTCCTGATGACTTATGTGTACTACACCAGGACTCGTGCAATATGGATTGCATCGACACTTGAATGGTCATTGCTAATCATATTCATTTCACTGGATAGATCCGGTCGCAAAAAATATCTGTTCTGGACAACACAGAAAACTATTGCCGCTACTTGTGCCGGCATCATTTTTTGTACATTGACCAACTTTAACCAGGATGGGTTTCAACCATTCTGGGAAATAGCCATGTACGAAATTTCATCTATCGCTCATGACGTTGGGGCATCTGCCCAGGAAACAGGAGGAGAGCGTTATCTGATATGGAGTAGCGCCATCAAGATGGTTGCAGATCATCCGTTTTTCGGCACTGGCCTTGGAAGCTATTTTCATAATGTTAACAACGTGCAGGCCTATGCCAATTACAGAACCCTGGGCGTGCAACGGGTCCATAATGATGTGCTTGAACTTTGCGTTGAACTTGGCGCATTGGGTATTCTCATATTGCTCTCCTTCATTATTGCCATGTGCATTCTTCTTTTCAAACTTATCCAGAAAAGCGAGGGCAAGCACAGGATTTTATACGCCATCCTGACTATTTTGGTAACTGGGAGCATGCTAAATGCGCAACTAAGCTTTCCTTATCAACTGCCTGTGCCCCTGATTATCATGCCTTTCTATCTATCCTTGATTATCAAAGGCTCTGAGCTATTACTGGAAAACACATTTACCATCCCGGTGAAAGCCTGGTTCAAAAAAGCTTCTCTGGCTGCATGGCTCGAATCAATATCACCACCATGGTCACAA
>CAZBBS010000096.1:0-9539 GCA_964490145.1 uncultured Enterobacteriaceae bacterium | reverse complement strand
CAGTTTTACGATAGGCATTAATCAATTACCTGTTAAATTGGTTTATCCCTGGGTTCAAGGGCCGGGGATTGTAATGGGAAAGTTGCTGAAATGCAAAATTTTCAAGCCCTGAAATCACCCCTGAAAGGGGCTCCGGGGACACTGACTTTTTAATGTCCCTGTCCCCAAATTTGCCTATTTGAAGTACACTTGCCGCCATGAAACCCAGCAAAAAAATCAAAGCCCTGTTTATGGGCGGTTATTTCTCCCTCCTGGACTGGTCCTGACCCCGCTCAGCGTACGCCTCTGGTATTGCTGAATCCCCTGGATTTCAGCACGTAAAATTTATTTTTCCATAAAATTCAATTAGATACATGAAAAGGTGTAGCGATGACTACCAGTAACGTAACAGTTTCCGGAACCCAGCTGACTATCGACGAAGTGGTTAATGTGGCCAGGAAAGGGGCCAAGGTTGCCATTTCCAATGATCCGGTCGTCCAGGAAAGGGTGAAAAAGTCCAACGACTTTATTCTGAACGCCGTGGCCAATAACCAGCCCATTTACGGGGTGACCAGCGGTTTTGGGGCTATGGCTTACAAGGCCATTTCCAAGGAGCAGGCCATGGAATTGCAGAACAATATTCCCTGGTTTCACAAGGTGGGCACCGGCAACCTGCTGCCCCAGGCAGATGTGCGTGCTTCCATTCTGGTGCGCATGAATTCCCATTTGCAGGGAGCCTCCGGCATTCGCATGTCCATGATCGAGCGTATGGGGACTTTCCTCAATGAAGGTGCTACACCGCAGGTCAGGGAGTTTGCCTCCATTGGTGCCAGCGGCGACCTCTCTCCCCTGTCTTATATCACTGCCTGTCTGATCGGCCTCGATGAAAGCTGGAAAGTGGACTACGATGGCGAAGTACTGGGCGCGCAGACTGTACTGAAGAAGCTTGGTCTGGAACGTGAAGAACTGGGTCCGAAAGAAGGCCTGGCGATGGTAAACGGCACCTCCGTAATGACCGGTATTGCGGCCGGCGTGGTATATGACACCCGTAACCTGCTGGCGCTTGCTTTTGGGGCGCACTCTCTGTTGTTCCAGGGGCTGGGCGCCACCAACCAGTCCTTCCATCCCTTTATTCACGAACACAAGCCATTGCCTGGCCAAATGGCTTCGGCGAAAGTCATGCTGGATCTGTTGTCAGGGTCAAAATTGATTGCTGATGAACTGGAAGGCCAGCATGAATTTCGTGGCGGGGATGAACCCATCCAGGACCGTTACTCCCTGCGTTGCCTGCCCCAGTACATGGGGCCGATCATCGATGGTCTGCGCCTGATAGGACAGCAGGTGGAAATGGAAATCAATTCTGCCACCGACAACCCGCTGGTGGATGAAGCCAGGGGCAATACCTATCACGGCGGCAATTTCCTGGGTCAGTACATCGGGGTCAGTATGGATCAGCTGCGCTATCACATCGGCATGCTGGCCAAACACCTGGACGTGCAGATCGCCATGGCGGTGATGCCTGCTTTCAACAATGGCCTGTCTGCCATGCTGGTGGGTAACACAGAGCGCCCGATCAATGGCGGCCTGCAAAGCCTGCAGATCTGCGGCAACTGCATCATGCCCCAGCTGATGTTTTTCGGTAATCCGTTAACCCCCCATTACCCGACTCACGCAGAAGGCTTCAACCAGAATATCAACTCCCAGGGCTTTGGGTCAGCCAACCTGTCCCGTCGTTCCGTGGAAATTTTTCAGCAGTATATGGCGATCAGTTTGTTGTTTGGTGTGCAAGCGGCTGAACTGAGAACCCACAAGGTACTGGGGCATTACGATGCCAGCCAGTCACTGTCACAGGCATCACTGCCACTGTATGCAGCCATCTATGAGGTTATTGGCCGTCAGTTCAGTGCTGAGCAGGCGCTGATCTGGAATGATTACGAGCAGACCATGGATGCTTATATCGCGGCCATCACTGAAGATATCCGCCAGGGCGGCAAGATAGTGCGGGCGGTTGCAGGTGTGCGAGAGGCGCTGGTTTGATCAATCGGCGGAGTCGCTTCGCTCTTCCGCCCTACAGGAATCATGTTTTTTCGTAGGGCGGAAGAAGGCCGTAAGGCCGATATCCGCCAACCATACCGCATCCCGGAATTATCCGTAGCGTCGAAGAAAGCAGCAGGCCGGTATCTGCCGAGCATACGGGTTAATTGATGGACAGGTCCTGTCCCGGAAAAATCATGTTGCTCTGGAGATTGTTCCAGCGCTTGATGTTTTCGATAGACACGCCAAAGCGGCGTGCGATGATGCTCAGGTTGTCGCCCCGCTTCACGGTGTAGGTGGTCACGGGTTTTACATCGCCGGAATGGATGGTCAGTTCCTGGTTGATGTAAATGGTGGTGCCACGGATGTTGTTCCACTGCTGGACATTGCGCACAGATACATCAAAGCGTTCGGCAATGGCGCCGAGGGTGTCGCCGCGACGCACCTTGTAGATAGTGGGGACAACCATGTCATCTTCCACTTCCGGACTCAGCGTTACGGCCATCAGCGGTTTGGCTTCCGTTGAACCGTTGAGCTCCACCAGCTGGAATTCTTCACGCAACTCGATGGGTTTGAACTGGTGGTCACCATAACTGACAGATACCGCTTCGGTACTCGCGATACTGAAGTTGGTGGAAACACCTGTACCGGGAATCATCAGTTTTTGCCCAGGATAGATAAGATGTCCCTTGATCCCGTTCACGGCCTTGAGTTCATCCACTGAGGTTTCGAAACGGCGGGCGATCCTGTCCAGGGTGTCACCGCTGGCAATCACATACTCGCTGGGTGAAACCTTGTCTTCTGCAGGCAGGTTGTTAAATGCTGAAACAAAGCGGTCATAGGTGCCCAGTGGTATACGCAGGGCATAGGGCTCTGTCTGGTCAGGTAAGCTGGCCTTGATCAGTGAGGGGTTCAGGTTCCGGATCGTGGCGACATCGGTGCCGGCGAGCATGGCTGCTGCATCCAGAGACAGCAGGCCGTTGACTTCCACGATGTCGTAGACAAATTCCTGTCCCAGGTTTTCTGCCTTGATACCATACATTTCAGGATTCGACACGATCAGCGCTGCTGCGACGAATTTGGGTACAAAACCGCGGGTTTCCCTTGGCAGGAAAGGATAAATTTCCCAGTAGGTGGGTTTTTCTTCGATGGGTTTACCGGCACGTCGGGCAGCGCGGGTGATGCAGCGATAGCTGCAGTTGTAGCCGGCCAGGGCCAGCTCCCAGTTGCGGTTGTAGCTTTCGTAGAGTTCCTTGAAATGTTTGGCAGCAGCTCGTGTGGCTTTTTCCGGATCGCGGCGCTCATCCACCCAGGTGTTGATGGTCAGACCGGCAGAACGTGCCGTGCCATACATGAACTGCCACATACCCACGGCGCCTGCTGAACTGCGGACTGTCGGACGCAGGCCGCTTTCGCCAAGGGCCAGGTATTTTAGTTCATCCGGTACGCCTTCCTCGGCAAATATCTGCTCGATCATCGGGAACCAGGTATAGCTGCGCTCTGTCCAGATTCTCAAGAGAGTGCGGCGATTCTGCAGGTAATCATTGATGGCCCGTTCCACCACCCGGTTGGCTGTCATATTGATGGTGGGCTTGATCGGCAGGGGCAGCTGGTCCTGCGGAATGTCCGGCGTTTCGCTGGTTTGTTCCAGGTCCAGGTTGTCGATATCCACATCGCCCAACTCAGTAGCCTGGTTGACCAGGGACTCCACGATCAGTTCCTCCATGGCAACGGCGGTTTCCGGAGAGGAGGTGTCATTCTGGAGGCTACTGCATCCAGCCAGGGCGGAAAGGGCCAGAGCGAGCGAACACATTTTAAGGTTGGTAATACGACTGCTTAAAGGCACAAAAAAAATCCCACAACATGCGCTAACCGGGCAATTATCCATGTTTTCCCGTAATTTGATAGCCCGGGGTAAATTGTATGGGCTATGGGTGTTTGTCTGCGGTTAAGGCCGCGAACTGGCATCCGTGAGTCTTAGTCAGCGTTAATGCCATATTTATCCCGGTATTCTTCCACACGCAGATTGAGATTCAGTGCAGCATTTCGCAATTCGGGATTTTTCTCGAGCAGTTCCACGGTTTTCTTACGCAGTTGCCGGTTTTTTTCTGCCAGCGCAGCAGACGCCTGGTATTCAACACCGGAATAGCTCAGATTGGCTGCCGTTGTCAGTTCTTTTTTCATGTAGGCTGTCTGGCAGATGCGTTGGGAAATCCGGCTGCCCAGTACGGCCTGCCTGGTACAGGTGATGCGAAACTCCTCGTCATCAACCAGTTCATTGAACAGCTCGAAGAACGTATCTTCGGCACGATCCACCATCAATTGCAGATTGATGTCATCCCGGTTGCCAGTGACATCAATGGCTTCTGTAAGAGGGGTATCTGCCGCTGCAGCCTGTTGCCCGGCAGCGGTGCCAAGCAACAGAATGCAGGACTGACAAATCAGTGGGAGGTATCGCATGAATAATCAAGCGATATTGATAACGACCTTGCCCAGGTGAGCCTGGCGCTGGAAATACTGGATAGCGTCAACGGCTTCTTCAAAAGGGAACACCTTGTCGATGACCGGATGAATGTCATGTCTGGCAATGGTGTCATTCATCTCTTCAAACATCCGGCGATTGCCGACAAAAATGCCGTGAATGCTGCTGCCTGTCATCATCAGGTTGCGGGGGTTGCATTCCCCATCGGCGCCGGCCAATACGCCAATCATGCCGATCTTGCCGCCCAGGCCAAGACATTTCATGGATTTGCTGATGGTGCCGATGCCGCCGACTTCCACGACACAATCCACGCCTTTGCCTTCGGTGAGCGTTTTGACTTCTTCTTCCCAGTCCGGGTGGGTTTTGTAGTTGATGAGCATGTCGGCACCCATGGCTTTGACTTTTTCAAGCTTGTCATCACTGGATGAGGTAATGATCACTTTTGCACCGGCAGCTTTGGCAAACTGCAGGCCAAACATGGAAACACCACCGGTACCGAGCAACAGCACGGTATCCCCTGACTGAACCGGACGGCCTGCTTCCATCATGGCGTGCCATGCTGTAACTGCGGCACAGGGCAGGCAGGCGCCTTCTTCAAAACTCAAGCCCTCGGGAATGCTGACGGCATCGTTTTCGTTGATCACCATGTATTCGGTCAGAACACCTTCAGCGCTGTGGCCCCGGGCTGGATTGGCAAAGGGGTTGGAGGGGCCATCGGCAAGCCCCAGGAAAAAGGTTCCCGCTACCCTGTCACCCACCCTGAAGCGGGTAACACCTTCACCAACAGCTTCCACTTCACCGGCACCATCAGAGCCAATGGTCGTGTCCTGCTGCACCGGTCCGCCGAAGTACTGGCCGGCAATAATGCCCAGGTCACGGAAATTCAATGAAGCCGCTTTCATGCGGACGAGAATTTCCCCTGGTCCGGCCTGGGGCTTGTCCCGCTCAACCTGTTCGACACCATCAATGGAGGTGCTGCCTGCTTTCAATACATATGCTTTCATGAAAAACCTGCCTTAATGTAGGGATTCTTGAGGAAAAATTTTCCCGCATCATAACATGCCTGCAGCGCTTATGAATGGGCTCTGAGCCCCGGATAAAGGGCTGACTGTGTTATGATGCGCCTCCCGAAAGAGGTGAGAGTCTGATGAAAGTACTGGGTATCGAAACGTCCTGTGATGAGACCGGCATTGCTGTTTACGACAGTGAGCAGGGTTTGCTGGCGGACGCCCTCTACAGCCAGATCAAGCTGCACCAGAAATATGGTGGTGTTGTGCCCGAACTGGCATCCCGGGACCATATCCGTAAAACCCTGCCCCTGATTCGGGAGGTCATGGAAAAAGCGGACATGGCCCTGACTGACCTTGACGGGCTCGCCTACACCTCGGGACCAGGCCTGGCCGGCGCCCTGATGGTTGGCGCTGCCATTGGCCGCTCCCTGGGGATGACCCTGGGTATTCCCACCATCGGTGTGCATCACATGGAAGGTCATCTGCTTGCGCCATTGCTGGAGGAAAACGGACCGCAGTTTCCGTTTGTGGCACTCCTGGTTTCAGGCGGGCATACCCAGTTGGTGGAAGTGGCAGCCATTGGTAAATACAAACTCATTGGCGAGTCGCTGGATGACGCCGCCGGAGAGGCCTTTGACAAGGTGGCCAAGATGCTCGGGCTGCCGTATCCCGGAGGACCTCATGTGGCTCGAGTGGCAGAAAGCGGTAATCGTGATCGCTTCAGGTTTCCCCGTCCCATGACCAACCGACCCGGACTGGATTTCAGTTTCAGCGGCCTGAAAACCTTCACGCTCAACACCGTTCAGGAGCATACAGTGGACGGGATCCTTGATGAACAGACCCGTGATGACATTGCCTGGGCTTTTCAGGAAGCGGTGGCGGATACCATGGTGATCAAGTGCCGCCGGGCGCTCAGACACAGCGGGATGAAGCGACTGGTGCTGGCCGGTGGGGTGAGTGCCAATAAGCGTCTCAGGGAAAAGCTGGCGGTAATGGCGGAAGAGGAAAACGGGGAGCTGCATTACCCGGGATTCGCCTACTGTACGGATAATGGCGCGATGATTGCCTATGCAGGATGCATGCGGCTTTTGGCCGGGCAGTGCAGTGACCTGAGTATCCAGGTGAAGCCACGCTGGAACCTGGAAACCCTGCCGGCTCTTGACTGAGCTGCACCCTGAGCGTCGATTTCAGTTTTAAAGAGAAAACACAGAGAGAGAAAAATGGAAATAGTCTATATCCGCGGGCTTGAGGTTCGCACCGTTATTGGCGTATTCGACTGGGAAAGGGAAATCAGACAGCGCGTTACCGTGGACCTGGAAATGCTGTCCAATTTCAGTCGGGCAGCAGAAAATGACGAGATCGAATATGCCCTGGATTACAAGGCGGTTTCAAAACGCATCGCGGCCTACATCGAGGACAGCAGTTTCAAGTTGCTGGAAACACTTGGGTCACGGCTGGCCGATATTGTGCAGCAGGAGTTTGGTGTAACCTGGCTCCGTCTTGAGCTGGGTAAACCGGGTGCCGTTACCGGTGCACGTGATGTCGGCGTCATCATAGAGCGTGGCAGCAAGACAGGAGCATAAATCAGTGGCGTGGGTAACCCTGGGTCTGGGCAGTAATCTGGATCCCGAAAACAATATCTGCAGCTGTCTTGATGCCCTGCTGCTCAACTTCAATGACCTGAGCCTGTCAGCGGTATTTGAAAGTGAATCAGTGGGCTTTGAAGGGGATAACTTTTTCAACATGGTTGTCGGTATTGAAACTGATCTCGCACTGGCCGATTTGTCTGTTCTGCTGAAAAGCATCGAAGACAAACAGGGCAGGGACAGGACCCAACCCAAATTCAGTGGACGGACGCTGGATATTGATATTCTGACCTATGATAATCTTTCCGGCGTTTTCAATGGCATTACCCTGCCGCGGGGAGAAGTGACTGAAAATGCCTTTGTGCTCTGGCCATTGTCGCAAGTGAATGGCAAACGCAAACATCCCGTTCTGAAAAAATCGTATTCGGAACTCTGGGCCGAGTATGATCAGTCTAGGCAAAAATTGTGGCCAGTGAACTTTGAGTGGCATGGCCGTCTGATTTCATCCAGTCAATGATCTTTCCTCACAGGAGGGTTGATGAAGCTTGTATACACGCATGAGAATTCGGCCCTGGTGGGGCTGGCCAAATCCATGCTTGAAAATGCCGGCATGAAAGTCATTCTGAAGAATGAGTTCACCTCCACCCTCATGTATCCCACCGGTATCCAACAGGAACTATGGCTGCCAGATGAAAGTGATTACGACACGGCAGTGGAAATTCTCGAAAGTCTGGCTGAGGAAGAGTAATTCCTTGCTGTCATGACTGGATTGGCCCTGAAAGACAGTTTGGAAATTGCTACCTCCCGGGTCAGACATGCGGCACTGCTGTCGGATTATTACCAGCGCAATGCGCAGCGTTTTCGTCCCTGGCATCCCGCAGTACGTTCGGATCACCACAGTTTTTCATCCTGGACGCTTCGCCTGAAGGAGAGGGAGCAACTGCATGCCCTTGGGCAGTGTGTCCATTTCATTCTGCTGGATGGTCCTCATCTTGCTGCTACCTGTTCCCTGACAGAGATCAATAGCAGTCTGAAAGGTTCAGCTGTCGTGGGCTATTCTGTGGATGGTAGCTACGAAGGGCAGGGATATATGAGCTTGCTGCTTGGGTACGTCATCGAATATGCATTCGGACAGCTGCAGTTGGAGCAGATCAGGGCCAGCTACATGCCAGCCAATACGCGGTCTGCACGACTGCTTGAAAAACTCGGGTTTGAGAAAATCGGACATGTGGAAAAATTTTTATATATCCATAATCACTGGGAAGATCACATTATGACTTCGCTGGAGAGTTCCCGGTGGTCGGCGTTGAAAGAAGGTGTGTAATTCATGGCGCCGGATTTGCACAATCTGGTACAGTCGCTGGATAGCAAGCTTCTGTGTCGGACATTGGGGCGTTGAATATCAGCTGTTGCAGGAATATCGATCATGGCTTTACCGGTTAAAAATGCGGAGCAGCAATGGGCGGTGTGGGACTCCACACGTCTGAATGATTTTCCCTTCCGGGAAGACGACATCATGATTGGTACCTGGTCCAAAAGCGGCACTACCTGGATGCAGCAGTTGATGGGCCAGTTGGTGTTCAAGGGAGATCCGGACATCTATGGGCAGCTGCATTCACCCTGGATAGAGTTTCGTCTGCAGACCAAGGAGGATGCCTTTGCCATGGCCGAGGGGCAGCAGCACCGGCGTTTCCTGAAAACCCATTCCCCGTTCAACTGTCTGCCTTACCAGCCTTCCATGAAATACCTGTTTGTGGGTCGTGATGCCAGGGATGTGTTCTGGAGCATGTACAACCACCAGAAGATTTTCACGCCCCTGGCGTATGAAGCGTTCAATGGTCCCGGCCTGGTCGGCCCTGCCCTGGAACCGGTAAAAGGGGATGAGCGGGACTATTACAACTTTTTCCTCGACAACGGCTATTTCCAGGGGCTGTCCCCGGATGCACCGTTCTGGCATTGCATTCGTGAATGGTGGAAGGTGAAGGATTTGCCCAATGTCATGCTGCTGCATTACGCCAATCTGAAGGCGGACTTTGAAGGAGAGGCGAGAAAAATAGCAGCTTTTCTGGAGATGGATATCGAGGAATCCCTGTGGCCGCAGATTGTCGAGCACTGCAGTATCGATTACATGCGGGAACAGGCCAGGGACATTGAAATGCTGCATGCCATTTTTGAAGGCGGCGGTGAGCGGTTTCTGAACAAGGGTACCAATGGCCGCTGGAAGGATGTGTTAAGCCAGGATGAGGTGGATCGCTGTGATGCCATTGCCCTGGAAGAACTGGGCGAGGACTGTGCCCGCTGGCTCAGGACCGGTCAGATGGCCTGAGTTCTTACATGGACTCCATATGCTGTTGAAGTTCGAAGTCCGGGCTGTTTTCCAGCAGTTCCTGTACCAGGTTTACAAACGCCTGATCAAAGGTACCTGAGGTTTTGTACCTGTCCCACCAC
>CAZBBS010000095.1:4548-9734 GCA_964490145.1 uncultured Enterobacteriaceae bacterium | reverse complement strand
ATTCATTTTTTAATCATTCGGGGAATATCGGGCTACGCCATATCCAGGACGAGAGCAGGATGCCTTTCTCTTGCCTCTTGCCTCTTGCCTCTTGTCTCTTGTCAGAGCACCGCATAATACCTGATGCAGTTGCCTTTTTCCCGACGCCTGCCGATGCCAACAATGACATGGCGCATCAGCCAGTCATAGGGACCTTCGGACACTTCAAAGGTCGGATGGGCACGCAGGTAGTAATCGGATTCCGGGACCTCGGGGCCGCCCTCGAATATCCACTGCCGGATTTTTGTCATGGTGTCCGGATGTCTGCCCCAGAGATACCCATTGTTCCTGATCAGGATCAGTGTGCCGTCATCGGCTTCCAGCATGTAGCGGGCATCCGTAGCCAACACATCATCAGGCCTGAACAGGGCCCAGTCGCCGCCGGAATTGGGTACTACCCTGCCGTTGAGTTTCGGCCCCCTGACCTGACCGCTGTCTACGTAAACTGCTCCGCGTCCGTTGCCAACAGGCATATTGGGAATATTCTGAACCCGGGTGAACTGAAGCTCGACTTCAAATACAAATTCCAGTTTCGGGTTTTCAAACGTGGATACATCATCAAAAGGACTGTCCATTACGATAACTCCAGAAAATTTTAGGCACTCAGGCCGACCTGAAAAGGAGGCAAGCTTATCACAGTCATGCCATGCCACCGGAAAGCCGGCAGCCCTGAAAGAAATAGTGATTCAAACGGTCATGGTAGGTGTTAAAGATTTTTGGAGCGATCCCCATCCGCAGGTAACGAGTCCAATCCTGACCTTATGCTCCTGATGCCAGCCTGCCCTGCAGGCTGGCTTTTTTTTGCGCGTGTTTTCAGCCCTTTAATATCCCGGTAAGTGCAGTATCATAATGGCAGCTCAACACAGGATTGCTGTCATGCCCACGATTTCCCGCTCCATGCTTCTGCTGACTGTACTGCTGCCTTCGACCCTGCTGGCCCACCACAGTTTTTTCGGCCGTTTTGACAACAGCACCCATATGGAGCTGGAAGGCGTGATTTCCCGGTTGCACTGGGAAAATCCGCATATCCATATTTTCCTCACCGTGACGAATGATGATGGCACTACCACGGAATGGGACCTGGAAAGCGGCTCGCCCACGCTCATGCAGCGTGCTGGCATTCCTCGCAATGCCCTGGCGGAAGGCATGACAGTGCGCGTCGCGGCCTGGCCGCCCCTTACTGACAAGGTCGAAGCGTTTGCCACCAATGTACTGCTGGAAGACGGCACTGAGCTGCTGATGCAGACCGGCCAGCAGGCGTACTTCAAGGATGAGGTCATTGGCGACTTTTCCTACCGTTTCCGGACCGAAGGCGACACAAGCCACCCCGAGTGGGGCATCTTCCGCATGTGGACCTTCACCGGTACTGATGGTTTCCTGTTTCCGGACTCCATCGACCGCAATTACGATCCGCACCAGTATCCGCTGACCAAAGCCGGGCAGGCCGTGCTCGATAATTTTGACCTGGCCCGCGACAACCCCACCAACAACTGCCAGCCCAAGGGTATGCCCCTGATCATGGAGCAGCCCCTGCCCATGGAAATCATTCGCGAGGGTGACAACGTGGTCCTGCGCATCGAGGAATACGACCTGCGCAGGACCATCCATGTTGGCGAAACCCGCGCGCCCGACGGCACTGAATTCAGTCTGCTGGGTTACTCCTGGGGCTGGTGGGAAGGAGAGCCATGGGGTAATGAAAGCACCCTGGTGGCTCGCACCACTCACATCGGATTCCCCTGGCTGACACAGCGAGGCATACCGCTTAGTCGTGCTGCTGGCGTGGAAGAACGCTTTACCATGATCGAGGACGGCGCCTTTATGGACTACTCGATGGTGGTGACTGATGCGGTCAATTACACCTCACCCATCCACCTGTCGAAAAAATGGATTCATGTGCCCGGCGTGGAAATTCTGCCCTTTGAATGTGACGAAATCAGCCAGTACTGAACGGTAAAAACATGATGGACAGCATATTTCAGGTCAGCACCATTTCCGGCGTTATTCAACTGGCCGTGGCACCGGTATTCCTGCTGGCCAGCATCAGCGGTGCGTTGATGGTCCTGTCCACCCGACTGGGCCGGATCATTGATCGTGGCCGCTACCTGCGAGGGCGCAAGGCAGATGCCAATGAAGAGGAACTCGTCGATATCAAGGCGGAACTCAATCGCCTGGATACAAGAGCGACATACACCAACTGGGCCATCACACTGGCCACCAGCTGCGCCCTGCTGATCTGCCTGGTGATTATTTCCCTTTTTGTGGGCGTGGTGTTTGACATCAACCTGAGCACACTCATCGCCTTCCTGTTTGTCGCCGCCATGTGCTGCCTGAGTTCAGCCTTTATTCTTTTTCTCAAGGAAGTCACCTTCAGTACCAGTGCATTCCGCTTTCGCGAAGACTGATGTCGTTCCAGCGTTACTTTCTACTTGTATGCCTTTCAGTTTCGCTGCCCGCATCAGGTCAGCAGGCAGCACAGGGATGGGGAGATCCTGTCAAGGACAGTGATGGCATCCTTGTCTTTGCCAGACCCGTTCCGGGTTCTTCCTTCAAGGCATTTCGGGCAGACACGGTATTGCCTGCCACACTCGCCAGTGTCCTGGCCCTGCTGGATGATTTTTCTGCCTGTACCCGGTGGGTGCACCAGTGCAGGGAAGGCCGCCTGGTGGAAGAAGCCAGCTTTAACGACAAGACCTTCTATCAGGCCACCAACATGCCTTTTCCTGTCAAAGACAGGGATTACATCATGCGGGCTCAGCTGCGCATGCATGAAGACAAGCAGGGTGTCACCCTGACCATGACATCCCTTCCTGACCGGCTGGAAGAAACGAGCGCTATCCGCATCCGGGAAATCACCGGCAGTTACGAATTACGCAGCATCATGAGCGACCAGGGTAATGAAACTGTGGCCTTGGTCTGGGAACAGCACATCGATCCCGCCGGCGCCATTCCTACCTGGCTGGTGAACGCCATGCTGGTGGATATTCCGTTTAACAGCCTGCGTGATTTCAGGGAACTGGTCGGCCAGGAGCCGTACCGGTCTGCAGAATTACTCTTTGATGCCAGCGGAAATATCAGGGGATTCAAGGACTACATGCCCTGAAGCCAGATTTCACGCTAATCGATAATTGTCTGCGCGATATCCACAGCTTTTTTGACCAGTACTTTCGGAACTTTTTCGACGAATGATGCCTTGCGCTGAACAAAATCGATGAATGCGCTTTACTGGAATATCATTACGCAGGCTTTACCGGTACAAACAGATCAATTTCATTTTCCTGGGACGTCGGCTTGAAGCGCTCATCATAAAGCTCATATCCCGGCCGACCTTCTGCTGTATATCCCGAGCTGGCAATCCAGCCATAGAGGGTTCTGAAACTGTCCTGCAGTCCATCCATACCGCCCTTGTGGGTGTACGTCACGAAAGAGCCTCCGGGAATGTCCTTGCAGACCATGCCTTCCGGTATGGCAATACCCGGGTGACCAGGCGCCCCTGCCATATAGTGCATCATGCCGGCGGCCGCCTGTTCAGGCGTGGCTGAAAATACGCCGTATGCTTCCTTTACCGCTGCACCGGGGGTGACTTCCTCCGCCCGGGCCATGAATGTATTCCACAGTTCACCGATACCGGTTGAATCTCCCATTTTCCCCGTCCAGCACATCCCCACTACGGTAATGGGTTTCCGTTCGACGACAACAGGCTGCTGTGCATCAGGGATGACCCTGCTCCTCTTCCAGTTGCTGACGCAGCTCTTCGAGTTCATCGAGCTCCTGGTTATTGGTGCAGTAGAATTCGTTGATGGGTGTCTGGGTCAGGGTCCAGCGGCGCGGCGCCGAATGCCAGGGCTGCGCCAGTACTTCAGGATCATCAACCGTGATCTCTACGATCAGATAGTTTTCGGAGGGGCGGGAATACTTCTCCGTTACCTTGAGCTGCTCACTGTGATACCAGCCATTGGGCAGGATGAACGTGCGCTCATCAAAATCAGTGGATTCCACCACCAGGGTCTCGCCTTCCCAGTGAGCAGTGCTGTTGCCGTGAAACAGCGGTTCAGGATATTCCGGCGCCGGGCGGCCATCGGTATAGATCACACGAAAGTTGTTCAGCACTTCATAGAGCTGCACAAAGCGGTCTTCCTTGTGAACCAGCATGGTGCCGTAGGGGTTCTGGAGCCAGATGGCAGGGACACCACGTGGCATACAATTGACAGACGACTTGGACAACTCCAGTTCGATTTCCGACATATTGTCCATGCGCTCCCGCGCCTTGGGCAGAAACTGCGGCGGGCTTTCAGGCGTCACGGCGGGATCAAACTGCCGCCGTGCCAGCGGATCAACACCGTAGCGCCCACTGACGCCCTGCCCGGCACTGTTCGGCAGCCACATGCCGGTAAAGTCAGGTTTGCCGTTGGTAAGACGCGGTGCAGGTCCACCGGGTTCCATCACGGTAATCAGGTACTCTCCATCCTGGGCTGCACTCCAATGTGGAACCCATAACAATATGGCAAGAGATACCAAAAACTGATTTTTCCAACGTGGTTTCACGGCCTACCCCCTTGTCTCTTGCATCTTGTCTCTTGATTCCTGATCGACTCAGAGCGGACGCTGTCCGCTTTGGCGGATATTGGCCTGCAGCCTGCTTCCGCCCTACGCCTGGTTCAGGCTTTTAGTTTTGAATCTGCCCCATCTGCCGCATCACACCATCACCTGCTTTCATGAGTCCGGCAGATGCATAATGTTCACGTCCATTGCGGGCCAGGCAGCCGCGAACCCAGACTTCCTTGCCAATATTGCGTTTGAAAAAATCCAGGCCGGTACCCGCTCGCTTGAGCGTGATCAGCGCATAAGTCTGGAAAGACCAGTTATGAACCTCGCCATTCTCATCAGCGACATCCATATAAAAAAAGGCGTGGGGATTCTGCCAGTCGATGTCCGTCAGCGTACCGGTAAAATCCCGGCAGTTGCTTTCATCAAATTCCGCTGCAAAGGCATGATGGGCCGATGCCACCGGGGCCAGCAGGCAGGATAGAAGGATAGTGCCAGCTAGCGCCAGCAAACGTAACAGTGTCATAGGGCTCCCCTCCAGAAGCAGAACTGCTTCCGATTGTGCCTGCTGTCCGTAAAACAGGCAACCGGGTTGATCAGCCAGG
>CAZBBS010000095.1:0-4448 GCA_964490145.1 uncultured Enterobacteriaceae bacterium | reverse complement strand
CAGTACACAGCCCCTATGTTGTTGATCCAGCTCATGACCTGCCGGGATACGAGAAGATAATTTACCCCGGGAATTCGTTACAATGATCAGCATTGCTGAGCAAATATGGCCAAACACATGCAAGAGCCACTGGCACACAATCCGGCATCCGGCATCATCCTGAGTGCACGCAAGCTGTGCAAGAGCTATCACATGGGTGAAACGGAGGTTCTGGCGCTCAAGGATGTCGATCTGGACCTGATGGACGGGGAGCTCACCGTTTTACTGGGTGCATCGGGCAGCGGCAAGTCCACCCTGTTGAACATCATCGGTGGTCTGGACACCCCTACCTCCGGCACGGTGATTTACCAAGATCATGAGCTGTCATCCAGTATCGACCGGGAACTGACCAACTACCGTCGCGACCACGTAGGCTTTGTTTTCCAGTTCTACAACCTCATCCCCAGCCTGACAGCCCGCGAAAACGTGGCACTTGTCACAGATATTGCCGAAAACCCCATGTCACCGGATGAGGCCCTGGCCCTGGTGGGGCTGGCTGACCGGCTCAATCATTTTCCTTCGCAACTATCCGGTGGTGAGCAGCAGCGCGTGGCCATCGCCAGGGCAGTGGCCAAACGTCCGCAGATACTCCTGTGCGATGAACCTACCGGTGCCCTGGATGCCCAGACCGGCAAACTGGTCCTGAAAGTGATTGACGAAGTGAACCGAAAAACCGGTACCACCACTGCCATCATCACCCACAACGTGGCTATTGGTGATATGGGCGACAAGGTCATCCACATGAGTAGCGGCCACATTATCGACTGTCGCCACAACGAACAGCGCGTCAGTATCGACGCCATCGAGTGGTAGGCATGCTGGCGATCAACCGCAAACTGTTAAGGGAGCTTTGGCAGCTGCACATGCAGGTGCTTTCCATCGCCCTGGTGGTGGCCACCGGCATCATGTCAGTGATGACCATGCGTGGCACCTATGAATCCCTGACCTGGTCACAATCCACCTACTACCAGCAAACACGCTTTGCCGATCTGTGGGCTCCGCTGGTACGCGCCCCTGCCCTGGTGGCTGACAAGGTCGCCGCCCTTCCCGGCGTGGAATCCGTGGACACCCGCATTTCATTTCTTGCCACGCTTGATCTGGAAGGACTGGATATCCCGGCTCAGGGACGCTTTGTTTCTGTGCCGGAATTTGGCCGCCCTGCTCTCAATGACATCCTTATCAAGAAGGGTCGTTATATCGTCAGTGGCGAACCCGATGAAGCGGTCGTTAACGAGAAATTCGCCATGGCCCGTGGCCTGGAACCCGGTGATGAAATTCGTGCCGTGATGAATGGCCGGGCCAGGGATCTGAAAATAGTGGGGATCGCCAATTCGCCAGAACATTCCTATGCAGTACCACCTGGCTCGCTGTTTCCAGAGGATGAACGCTACGGGGTGTTCTGGATGAGCGAGGAAATTCTCGGCCCGGCTTTTGACATGGATGGTGCTTTCAACGAACTGGTGTTGCGCCTGACGCCGGACGCCAACCCTGCTGCCGTACTGGATGGTGTGGACGACCTTCTCAACCCCTATGGGGGCCTTGGCGCCTATCTGCGGGAAGATCAGCTCAGCCACCAGATCATCGAAAATGAGCTCACCGAAATCCGTATTAACGGCACGGTAATTCCGGCGATTTTTCTCAGTGTTGCGGTCTTCCTGCTTTACCTGGTGCTTGGCCGTTTGATCACCACGCAGCGCAGTGAGATTGCCGTACTCAAGGCCTTTGGCTATCAGGACTGGGAAGTGGGCCGGCACTATCTGATGTATGCCTTGCTGGCTGTAGCCATTGGCTCGGTCATTGGCGGCTTCGGAGGCATCCGTCTGGGTAATGGCCTGGTCAATCTGTATCGCCAGTACCTGGACATTCCCAACCTGTTTTACCGGGTCACACCGTCACTACTGTTTATTGCCATAGGTGTGAGTGTCATGGGCGCCTGCGGGGGCGCCCTGTCGGCCGTGCGCAAGGCCGTGAACCTGCCACCGGCGGAAGCCATGCGTCCGGCAGCCCCCGCCCGTTTCAAACCGGGCCCGGTTGAATCACTGGGACTGGGAAAAATGCTCAGCGCCTCCGGACGCATGATTCTGCGCAATGTGGAACGCAAACCGGTGCAGGGATTTTTCTCGGCGCTGGGTGTCGCCCTGTCCATGGCTATCCTGGTGCTGGGCATGTTCATGTTCGACAGCGTCATGTACATGATGGATTTGCAGTTCCGCAGCATACAGCGTGAAGACATCACCTTGAGCTTCAAGGAGGTCATGCCCGAAGGCGTCAGATACGAGCTGGCCAGTATGCCCGGTGTCACGCTGGTGGAAACCTACAGGATGGCTGCAGCCCGCCTGCGCAGCCAGCAGCATGAAGAGGAAGTTGGGGTGCAGGGTCTGAACAACAACAGCCGGATGCGTCGCATCATCAATGGTGAAAACCGGGAAATTCCCGTACCTGCACAGGGAATCGTCATCAGCGCCCTGCTGGCAAAGCGTCTTGATGTGTCTCACGGAGACAGGATCATCGTGGAATGGCTGGAAGGCCGGCGCCAGGAAACCGTTGTCCAGGTCACCGGTATCGTCGATGACTTTATCGGTGTCTCCGCCTACATGAGCAAGGACGCCATGAAAACCCTCACCGGTGATGCCTGGCTGGTATCCGGGGCACTGCTCAAGGTGGATGATTCCCGTCGTAATGCCCTGTATGCCGAGCTCAAACAGGTCCCCGGCATTGCCGGTGTCTCTTCTCCGGAACTGATGCTGGACACCTTCAATGAGGAAGTCGCCAAGACCTTCGACATTACCACCTCCTTCCTGTTGGGCTTTGCCAGTGTGATCGCTATCGGTGTGGTGTACAACGGTGCACGTATTTCCCTGTCTGAACGGGGACGCGAACTGGCCAGTCTGCGGGTGATGGGTTTCCATCGCCGCGAAGTGGCCATCCTGCTGCTCGGCGAACAGGCAATTCTCACCTTACTGGGTATCCCCCTGGGTGGCGCGATCGGGTACTTGCTCTCAAGTCTGATTGCCGGTGCCATCGAGACTGAAGCCTACCGGATTCCATTTATTGCCGATCCCAAAACCTATATTGTCGCCGGTGTGATCATTCTGCTGGCAGCAGCGGCCAGCGGTTTTGCCGTTCGCCGACGACTGGACAGGTTCGACCTGGTCGAAGTCCTGAAAACCAAGGAGTAACAACGCATGTCTTCTACATCTACTGTCAGGCACTGGATCATTCCCGTAGCCATCATCATCCTGGTGATCCTGGCATTGGTTTATGCCACACGTCCGAATCCCTTGCCGGTGGAAGCTGCCACCATAGAAGAGAGAACCCTCACCGTACTTGTAGAAGAACAGGGACGTACCCGGGCTCGCGATCCCTATATCGTGGCAGCTCCCATTACCGGACGCCTGCTGCGCTCCGAACTTGATGAAGGTGACACGGTATCTACCAGTGAAGTTATTGCGCGCATCGCTCTGGCGCCGGATGATCAGCGCACCGAAGCCATGGCACGCGCCTCTCTGGCAGCGGCAGAAGCAAGATTTACCGCTGCCGAGGCTTCCCTGATGGAAGCCGAGAGTGCCGTTGCCCGCGCCCGCAAGGAAGAAGAACGCCGGCAGGAGCTGTTCAAGAACAACCTGACCAGCCAGGAGGAACTGGAATACTTTTTCCAGATCAGCGATTCCGCCAACGCCCGCCTCATGAGCGCCAGGGCTACACTTGAGGCCGCCTCCGCTGAAGTGGAAAGTGCCCGTTCCCGTCTGCTGGGCATCAACCTCGACAATGATGAAGGCATCATGGAAGTGACAGCACCGGTGGATGGCACCATCTACCGTGTGTATGAAGAAAGTGAGCGCGTCGTGCAGGCTGGTACGCCGCTGTTCGATATCAGCAATGATGACACGCTGGAAATTGTCATCGACCTGCTCACCCAGGATGCGGTAAAAGTCTCACCGGGTGACATCATCCTCGTGAGCGGCTGGGGCGATGAGCGCACCATCAGTGCCCGTGTCAGTTATATCGAACCCCAGGCCTTCACCAAGATTTCGGCACTGGGTGTGGAGGAGCAGCGGGTCAATATTATTGGCGAATTCCTGGAAGACCCTGCCCCACTGGGCGCAGGCTACCGTATCGAGGCAGGGATCGTGGTCTGGGAAGAAGACAGGGTATTGACCGTGCCCACCAGCGCCATGTTCCAGCGCCAGAACACCTGGCAGGTGTTCACTATCGAGGACGGCAAGGTGGCAGTGCGCAACATCCAACTGGGCCAGCGCAGCCGCGACTACGCACAGGTGCTGAATGGCCTCAGTGCAGGTGACCAGGTGATCCTCTATCCATCTGATCTGATTGAGGAAGGCGTCGAGGTGAGTTACTGAGGCAGGAGGCAGGAGGCAGGAGGCAGGAGGCAGGAGGCAGGAGGCAGG
>CAZBBS010000094.1:0-9742 GCA_964490145.1 uncultured Enterobacteriaceae bacterium | reverse complement strand
CCTCCTGCCTCCTGCCTCCTGCCTCCTGCCTCCTGCCTCCTGCCTCCTGCCTCTACTTTTCCTTTTCCACATCCTTGGTAAAGATCTTTTCATTCTCACCCCGGAAAAAATCCCGGCCATAAACGAGCAGCGACAGCACGATGCCTACCGCAAAGGCCCATGTGGCGCCGCGGGCGACCAGAACAGCACCGATGATGCCGGCAATACCCAGGTCCCGGTTGCTGCGTGATTCCTGGATGCCGATACGGACGCTGACAAAACCCTGGATGAGCAGTGTCAGGGCCAGGGCGATGCCCAGGATGGGTTCGACAAGGCTGACAATGGGCAGGAGCAGGAGGCCGGTATTGGTGCCCCAGCGAAAGGAACCGGAGCCGCCGAACAGGGAGTCCATGGCCTGGCGGCCCTCCTTGTAGCGTTCAATGACTACCACCTGCATGGCGGCCCAGAGTGGACCTGCCATGGTGATGTCGGGACCCAGGATGCTCATGAGGGTATTGCGTCCGCCAAAGATCAGGTGGGCACGATCCGGGTTGTAGTCCACGTGTTCATCCGGACGCAGGTGGTCTGCCTCGGCTACCAGGGCCTGGCTTTGCAGGACGTCACCGAACAAAACGATATAGGCAGCCAGGACGGTGGGGATGGCGGAAATGAACATCGCGACAGGTGGAAAACCAAGGCCGATCACGGTGTATTCCCGGAACAGGGTGCCGAAGTCGGGCCGGGTGATACCCCATTGCACATCTGGCCAGGGTGCTTCCTGGAACAGAGGCGCAACAACAACAGCCAGGATAATAATGGGGAAAATGCCGAGTTTTCCCATGAGTTCCAGCAAGGGATGGCCCTGTTTTATTTGCGCGAAGTGGCGGGAAAAGATCATGTAAAAGGCGATGCCCACGGCGATGGAGATCGTCCAGGGATACAGGTCAAAGCGGCCACCAGCAACAAAGACCGAGTTTACGGCAGCAAAACCGGCCCCCAGGATGATCCCGGACTTGATGGCCGGCGGGATGTATCCCACTACTTTCCTTGCCAATCCGGTGCAGCCCAACAGCAGGGAAAACAGGCCCAGCGTCATCTGGAAAGCCACCAGGGCATGCACCCGTTCCGGTCCCAGGGGAAAGGTGGCGCAGTAGGCCATGATCAGCGGAATGGCAGGCGTAATCCAGCCGGGGACAACCGGATCACCAAGAAGGTGATGTGTCAGATATAACAGGCCATTCATCAAGACGACAGCAAGCGCCACGTCAAAGGGCATGCCGAGCAACTCGATCATCAATGGGATGGCCGCCAGATCGACAGCGCACATCAGCAGGCCCTGGCAGTAATCCGGCCATTCAAATTTATAGTGAATAAAAGGCAGCCTGAGTTTGAAAGGCCCAAGCGGGATGAAGGGGGATTCATTGTCAGCGGTTCGCGATTTCCACATCTTCCGTTTACCTGTTGGATGGGTTGTTAATGACATCAGATGATTGAGCTTTTTTGCCTGCAAGAAGCTTGCCTGCCAGCAGCATGCATATGCAAGTCCATCAGGCTGTCATATTTCCTTTTTATTTGCCTGATTAACGCCATGAATTTTCAACGGGGGCTGGGTAGAATCTGATGGCATTCCGTTTCAGGTTTGGGGGAGATTGCCGTGAAGCGCCAATTCAAATGCATTGCAGCGATAGTCGGTGCTGTGCTGTTGTCACAATCCTTGCTGGCCCAGACGTCCGTGCCAAGGCCGGACAGTAATGAACCAGCCACTCGCCCGGCTCCCAGGAATGCCCAGGGCCGCGTCATACTCGGGACACCGCCCGGTGAGGAAATGGGTGCCTGGGATGGTTTCGGTTCACGCCCCATGATTATCGATTACGATATCGTACCGGAAGGCTCCATCGTCGCCAGTACCCCTTATGAACAACTGGTCAATGATGAAGACAGACCCTTCGACAAGATCGACCTGAGTGATGTGCCGTTCAAGCCCTGGGCCTGGTATCTGTACCAACAGCGCACCCGTACCCGTTTCGAACCCTACACCCGCTGCAAGCCTTCGGCCGGACCGCGGGCTGTCACCACCGCCTATGGCACCCAGTTCGTGGAATTCGAGGACATGGACCGCATCTATATATTTCCGCTGGGCGGTCCCCGGCATTTCCGGGTGATCTACATGGATGGACGGGAGCATCCCGATAACCTGAAGCCGTCGTACCACGGTCACTCCATCGGCCATTGGGAAGGCGACACCCTGGTGGTGGATACTGTGGGCTTTAATGAAAAGATGTGGATTGATGCTGAAGGCACACCGTTTACGGATCAGCTGCATACGGTGGAGCGTTTTACCCGCGAAACCTACAATTCGCTGAAGTATGAAATCACCATTGATGATCCAGGTGCCTACACGGCCACCTGGAGCAGCGGTTTCGTGATGCCATGGCGACCCGGTGAGGCGTTTGAGTTTGTTTGCCAGGATGCCAACATGGCCTATGAGCTGATGACCGGCACCGAATACAGCAGCGTCAACCGCTCCCGTCCGATTTTTCCCTGATCAGCCGCAGGATTACGCGAAATGTTGTCACGTTTGATCTCATACCTGTCACCAGCGATGCTGGCCGGACTGGTTCTTTGCAGCCAGGCAACGATGGTGTCAGCCCATCATGGCATGGCCGTTAAATTTGATCCGCAGCAGGCCCGTACCCTGACCGGTCGGGTTAGCAAAATTGACTGGGCCAATCCCCACGCCCATATTTTCATGATTACTGATGACGGTGAAGACTGGTACGTGGAGTTGGAAAGTCCGGTGATCCTGGAATGGAATGGTTGGAACGACACCACGTTGACGGCAGGGGATACCCTGACAGTGAATGGTTTTGCGGCAAGGGATGGCAGTCCGCAGATATGGGGCGAGCGTGTCAGCCATAATGGAAAAGTGGTTTTTGATGGTGATGTCACTGCCCTGGGCCTGGCGCGTGCTCAACGTCAGGATCGACCGATACCTCGCTGGGATGACGGCAAGCCCAGGCTGGGTGCAGCACCTGGTGAAGAGGGTTACTGGGTGCCAGACACTACCGTGATGATGGAACAGGGCGTGCATGTGTCCATGACTCCATACGGCCTGCTGGACGATATTGGTGACGCTGAGAAAGTCGCGCCGTTCCAGGATTGGGCCTTGCAGCTTTATAAACACCGGCAGGCGGATTTTCTGCGTTCAGATCCGTCATTCGTGGAATGCCGCCCACCGGCAGGTCCCCGTAAATTCCAAACCCCGTTTGGTATCCAGCTACTGGAGGACAAAGCATGGGAACGCATCTTTGTGGTGGCCGGTGGCGGCAACCAGGACTGGCACCTGATTTATACCGATGGTCGCGGCATCAATACCGGCTTTGAAGTGGATAACGATAATGTCCTCTATTACGGCCGCCTGGTGGCTGACTGGGAAGGGGATACCCTGGTGGTTCGCTCTGAAGGCTACAACGAAAAATTCTGGCTTACCGGTGGCCTGCCCCATACCAGCCTGATGAAAGTGACCGAGAAACTCACGCGCACGGATTTCAACACTCTGCATTACGAGGTCACGATTGATGATGAGGGTGCCTATACACGCCCCTGGTCAATGCAATGGAATCTGGTGTGGCTGGAGGGCATGGATCCACCGGAGTACTACTGCCAGGACAACAGGCTTTGAGCGTGCTTCGCAGGCGAGACAGTAAGCAGGAGGTAGGAGACAGGAGGCAGGGTTGTTTCTGGAAAGCTTTGGGTGTCTGTTCTTTATTTTTACTTTGGTTGAAAAATAATTCTTGACGGTTATCCCGGAAAAACGATCATCGTCCCTGCCTCCTGCCTCCTGCCTCCTGCCTCCTGCCTCCTGCCTCCTGCCTCCTGCCTCCGTCCCTTGTTCCTCGCACCAAAACCTGCCATCCTAGCGCGCTTTTATAAACCCTACCTGCCTGCCAGTCGCTGAGGCCAGATTCATGACACGATTCAAGCAAGTTTCTTCTGTTTTTACTTCCCGTTTACGCCTGCCGTCACTGGTCTGCGGATTTCTACTGGTCCAGTCCTGTGCCACTCCACAGCAGGCGGCAGATCATGAGGTTGTCAGTGCTGGCCGGGGCTGGCCGTTGGCTGCTGAACTGCCAAAACTCAGATTGGTGCCCAATCCCGGTGCCGGTTTTGCCCTGCCGGTGAATATGGAGGAAATCCTGCGCGGAGATGATGTGGTCGGTCCGCTGCTGTTTGATAACCAGGGCGGCTTCCTGCGTTTTGAAAACACCATTGATGTCACTACGGCCAGAAATGGTGATGTGCCGGCCGGTGTCGAACCATTGCCTGTAGACCTGTTCACCTCAACCGATTTTTACCAGGACGAGCAGTACTGGACGGATCCCCGCTACTACCGCTGCAACAGCAGCTTCGGGATTGAGCAGCAGCGGGTGGCTACTCCCCTGAGTTCGGCAACGATTGGTGATAACGCGCCTTATTCTGCGGCCTGGGGGCATTGCGATCGGGACTATCCCCGTGAAGCCATAGTCAGCCCCTACGGATTTGCAACGGCAGAGGAACATTACAAGGCGCTGCTGGCCGAGGCTGAGTCCCGGGGTGGCCCTGACAACTATGATTACTCCACGGTACCGGGTGAATGGTCCGGTCGCTACAACCCGCAGAACTTCCAGCTGCTGTTCAGCAACTGGTACGGGATGATGTTCAGCCAGGCATCTACCATCATGACCCTGCTGACCCCCGAATACCAGAAGCGCTTTGTTCAGCAAAACTATCACCAGGTGACTACGGCTGCGCCGCAATGGTCTGCGCAGTACTGCTGGCCGGAAGGTTTCATGCGTCGCTGGCACTGGGCCGCCACGACAGAACATTACCTGACCGTCACTCCGGATATGGTGACCCTGTTTACTTCCCAGGCAGACAATTTCATGACCAATGTCTATGTGGGCCGTGAGTTTGACATGACAAGCAGTGTGCCCAAACTGGGGGCTGATGTGCCGCGCTGGTATGGCGAAACCATCGGGTTCTGGGATGGTGATGCCCTGATTACCTGGACATCCAACATCCAGGGCTGGATGTCGCACAGCGCCTTCGAATACTCCAACAAGATGCAGACGGTGGAAATCTATTCCGCCAATTATGATGATGAGGGCAACTTTGTTGGTCTCCATCACGAAGCGATTTTCTATGATCCTGAGGCACTGGTTGAACCTGTCCGTATTGTTCGCGACATGGAAAAAAGTGGTAGTTTCCGCACCGGTGATCCCTTCGTGTTCAATGAATGCCTGCAGACCATTTATCCACTGGATGGCCGTGGTGTCACCATTGCGCCGGGTGAAGTGATCGATTTCATGGTGCCCGACTGGTACGACCGTCCCTGGGCCCAGATCTGGGAGAAGTATTTCGAGCAGGATATGAAGAAGCCTGAGGCGGCTGATATCTTCAGTTTTGAATAAAGCGGAGCACAATAAAAAAGGGGGTGTCAGCCCCCTTTTTTATTCGTATTAAGTTTCACTTGTCCGGCTTAACCAAAGGTGATCACAACACCGATTTCGGTTCTGTCAGCTACGCCCTGGAAACCTTCCTTTACCTGGCTCAAATCAGGTGTAGAGGTGATGAGAGCGCCGATATCCACCTGGCCTTTTTCCATGGCGATGATGAAGCGGGCGGTGTCGCGCATGACATTCATGCCGGCCATCTGGCCGCCATAACAGCGTTTGCCCGACAGGGAAAATGCCGTGGCAGGAAATGAAATATCCCCTTGATAAGCACCCAGTGTGACCAGGGAGCCGCCCGGAGCAGTGACTTCCCAGGATTGTCTCAGTGCCAGCAGACCGGTGGGATCAGGACCTGCCTCAACCTTGGGCACATAGCGATCCACCCCGGAGCATTCGATCACCAGATCGGCCCCGCGCATGTCCACCACGCCGCCACCACGATACTGGCCGCCGGCATCCATGCGCTGTGAGCGATTGGCGCAAAGAGAGCGGATCTGTTCCACCAGGTTGTCAGTGTCGACATTGGGATCAATCACGATATCCGCGCCAAACCGGGTTGCCAGCTCACGCCGGTACCGGGCCGGCTCCACCACGATGATCTGGCCGGCCGCCTGGGCCTTTGCACCCTGCACGGCGGCCAGACCAATGGGGCCGGCCCCGAAAATCACCACGTTCTGGCCAATCTGTACCGGGTCGTAGACGCTGGTGGCGGCAATGCCGACGGCACCGGTATCGCCCAGCATGGCAATTTGTTCGTCCGGGATATCGGAAAATATGGGTACGCAATATTCTTCATAGGCCACTATCACTTCGCTCAGGCCGCCAATCACAGCAGCTTCGATAACGCCCATGCCATCGGCCATGTCGGCAATGGGTTCGTTGGGTACAGAGCCCGGAGCCAGATAGTTGCACCATTCGGGGGTGCCGGACAGGCACTGGTGGCACACGCCGCACCAGGGCGTGCCGGATACCAGGACACGGTCGCCCACTTCTACACGGCGTACCTTGGATCCTATGGCTTCCACAATGCCCATGCCGGAGTGGTTGGGAATGGTGGGGCGTGGCTGTTCACGATTGCCTAGGACGCTGCCCGTGATGGTGTAACAGCCGCAGGAGCCCAGGGTGCGCACCAGTACCTGGGTGTCACCAATATCCCGAAGGCGCAGGTCCATTACCTCCCCCTGGGTGCCGTGCCTGACAAAGGCCCTGAAAGGGCGGCCTGCAACAGAACCTGTATTCACCGCAGGCGCCGGTGTGTTTTGCTGCGCCATGGTACCGGAGGCCAGGGTGGCGGCCATGGTGGCACTGCCCACCAGCATGCTGCGGCGGGACAGTGCAGGTGTATCCCGGGTTTCTTTCTTGCTGGCATCAGTGTCGGAGTTGGTGCTTTCAGGTGAATCGTGACTGTTCATGGCCGCCTCTGCAGTATCGGGTTTTATGCTCGTGAATGAGCATAAACGACACTCTTGATCCAGGTCCACTTCCCCGGATTGAATCGATATTGCGATGGACACCAACCGGTGATTGCTCGTACTCTTGGTGTCTGCCAGATAAAAACAATAACGGAGAGGCGTTTTTCTTTCAGCGTTATCTCCGGATTCAAGGAGCGATAAAGGATGGTGATGGGGAAACCTGCTTCAGTAACAAGCAAATTGAAAACAGCCAGCGCGCTGATTTTTCTGATGGCGTTTGTCCCGGGTCTGAGCGCCCAGCCGGACTTCAGCGGGGTCTGGAGCGGGGCAATGACCACTCAGGATCACCTCTATTGGGGACCGGAAGATTATCTGTGTTTTCCGGGCTGCCCGAAACTGTTGCATGACACGCTGGGTGGTTTGCTGGATGATCCAGCCAATGATGACAGGCCTACCGATGAGCTGGTTGGGCAAACCTTCGGCGTGGTGATTGCGGACAGGATGGGACGTTCCACGCCAGAAGGGGTCCGGCGTATTGAAGAGTCTTCCGACACCGAAGACGTGGACATGGCCAAATTCTGTGCCCCCTACGGCTTTGTCCGTGAAAGCCTCAATGCCTTGCCAATGCAGATCAGCCGCGAGGGGCAGCATCTAAAAATCAACTACGAAGAATTCAACCTGTCACGTAACATTTATATGGATGGGCGAGCCCATCCGGCAGGCGGCGAACTAACCCCGCTGGGATATTCCACCGGCCACATGGAAGATGATGTGCTTGTCGTGGAAACCACTGGTATCAGCGGCGACTACTTCATTGGTCTGAACAGCCCGACGGTTCATTATGGTAGCTATGCTGATGGCGCCACTGTAGTTGAGCGCTACCAGGTACTACAGGATCCCCGTCGACTGGTGGTGGAGCTGACCATCACTGAACCAAGCACACTGACAGAGCCTTACACCTGGACCAAAACCTGGTTGAGCACGCCGGATGTCACCCTTTTGGTGGACAGCTGTGAAGATGTGCCAGGGGAAATCGAATGATGAGGAGAATAAATATGATACCAGGCCGTTTTATCCTGCTGGGCATACTGCTTGCTGCTGTCCAGACTGCGTCTGCCCACCATGCGGCAGGGCTGGTATATGACACCGATAATGAGCAATCCATGGAAGCCATTGTCACCCGTTTTGAACTGGGTAATCCCCATGTCCGGATCTATTTCAAGCGACCGGAAGACGGTGGTAATGGTGAGGAATGGATGGCGGAAGGCGGCTCCCGTACGGTCCTGTTGCGCCGGGGCTGGACCGAGGATATGCTCAAGGCTGGCGACCGAATCACCCTGCATGGCCATCCTTCCCGCGATGACCGCCCCATTTTTCACGTGGTGAACATGGAACACGATGGCAAGGAAATCGGCACAGAGGATTCCACCTCTGAGAATCTACTGGATCAATTGCGGCAGAGACGTCGATAAAAAGACGCTAAAAACAAAAAAGGGGGAATTTCATGGGGAGTATTTCAAAAAACAGTTCCTGCCGGTTCAGGACACCGCTGCTGCTGGCAGCCGCGTTTTTTTCGTCCAGTGCATTCGCCCAATGGATTGGTTATCCCACCGCCAACGTACCCCGTAAGGCCGATGGCTCGGTGAACATGTCTGCACCGGCTCCCAGGTTGGCCAACGGCAAACCGGATCTGTCCGGCATCTGGATTTCAGACCGCACCCCGGAAGGGGAGGAGTCACCCAGCGATGTCTACACGCTGCCGACGTCCCGCTTCATGAATAACATGGGGGTGGACATGCCGGATGGTCTGCCCTATCAGGACTGGCTCAAGCCCATCGTGAAACGGCATACGGAAAACATGGCCATTGAAGATCCGCACATCCGCTGTCTGCCAGATACTTTTTTGCGTGCCTACGGCATGCCGCACATGCTGAAGTTTGTGCATACGCCGGGTCTTTTCGTGACGCTCAACGAGCTCAATGCCGGGTACCGGCAGGTGTTCGTGGATGGCCGTGCCCTGCCAGATGATCCTTCACCTGGCTGGCAGGGCTATTCCTCTGCAGTTTGGGAGGGTGACACCATGGTGATCGATTCCATTGGCTTTCGCGATGACACCTGGATCGACTGGAACGGCAGCGTTCTGACCGAACAGGCCAAAGTGCGGGAAGAAATCACCCGTCCGGATTATGGCCATATAAAGATACACGTCACCGTGGATGATCCCGGCGCCTATACCCGGCCCTGGTCAGTCGACCTCGTCCAGCGCATTGTGGTGGATGGCGAACTGATTGATGAAATCTGCCTGGAAAACGAGCGTTTTGTGGAACACATGGATCTGGAATACTGAAAAGGGGGAGGTGAGGACATGAGAAGAGTTGTGATGAAAGCATTTGGCAGGCTGTGTTTACTGACCTGGCTTGTCGCCGTTTTCCCGGTGTCAGCCCACCACAGTTTCCCGGCCGAGTACGATGCCGACAAACCCATTACCCTGCACGGGGTTGTGACCAAGGTGGAATGGACCAACCCCCATATCTTCATTTACCTGGATGTTGAGGATGAAGACTCTGATGAGGTAGTCAACTGGGCCCTGGAACTGGGTGCACCCAATGCGCTCCTGCGCCTGGGCTGGAAACGCAATGATCTGAAGGCCGGGGATGTCATCGATGTCGAAGGCAGCCTTGCCCGAAATGGCAAACCCCTGGTCAATGCCTCTTCCATCCTGCTGGCCGCCACTGGCAAGCGGATGCTGGCAGGGTCGAGTCGGGATCAGGGGAGATAAGGCGCTTCGCGCCGGAGACAGGAGACAGGAGACAAGAGGCAGGGTTGTTTCTGGAAGATGTTGGGTTTCAGGGCGTTATT
>CAZBBS010000093.1:0-10127 GCA_964490145.1 uncultured Enterobacteriaceae bacterium | reverse complement strand
TGACTAATTGATCGTTAGCCTCCAACTCGTCGGTGATGTGCGTGCACCACAAGATTCCAAGCTCGGACTGTTGAGATAATCGATGTAAATCACCGGATAACTGGGCGCGCGAATCAATATCGAGGCCGACGCTTGGTTCGTCGAGCAGTAACCATGTTGGCCTGTGTAGAAGTGCCCTAGCAATTTCGATACGACGTTTTTCACCGCCGCTCAATGTTCGAATGGGACGATTGAGTACGGAGTGGCATTGGAGGAGATTGCACACTGCTTCGATTCGCTTGCTTGCTTGCTGGCCAGCAAAACCATGTAAACCAGCAGCATATCTTAGATTTGATAAGCCGGTTCGCCCGGGATCCAGTGATGGTTCTTGAAATACAAATCCAATGTTACGAAATATATGTGGTGTCCGCGTGTCAATGGACTGGCCATCCAAACTGAAAGAACCATGTTGACGTTTGAGTAGGCCTGAAATTAATTTAAATAACGTCGATTTTCCTGCTCCATTGGGACCTAATAGAGCGGTTATTTCGCCTCTCGGTAGAGTTGCAGAAAAACAATCCAAGGCAGTCTGTTTCCCGTAGGAGTGACTGATGTTAGACATCACTAGAGACATAATTGATTCACAATATCGGCAGTGGGCTCAATTATTCGCATTAGGTGTTGCATTGTCTATTGCATCTCCCATTGCGACTGCTCGCGACGCTGTCTATCGATGCCACACAGATGCTGTGACTGAATTCGTTCCGCAGGGGCAATCGCGAGCACTACCGAACGAGCAATTTCAGATGAATGTGCTCGAGAAGGCGCAAACCGTGACGTTTGAAGGTAGTGGATATCTAAACAATTACCGCGAACCAATCGTTGAATTTCGCGACACTCGTTTTTTCGCGGCTGGGAGAGCATATTCACTGATTGCTTTCGATGCTCCATTACTTCGTATTTCTTTCTTTAATCGCACGAACTCTTTGATGTTTTTGGCGATGTGCTACAGCTTGAATTAACTTAAGCATTCGGTCTGTACACAATTTTATCTGGTAGAGCAGACTCGTGTTTTAACTGCTCATCGCGTATCAATGCATGTGGATGAGCTCTAGAACAGACTGGATCGGCTGCGTTAGCGTCTCCTAAGATTGCGAGTGCTTGGCACCGACAGCCACCGAAATCGATCTCTTTGCGGTCGCAAGATTGACAGATGGCTGGCATCCAAGCATCGCCTCGATAGGCATTGAATGCTTCGGAGCTGTACCAGATCGTCTCCAGCGACTGATCCACAACATTAGGAAACGAAAGATGTGCCAGTGTCGTAGCATTATGGCATGGTAACACTGACCCATCGGGTGCAACGATGAGAGCGACTCGACCCCACCCATTCATGCAGGACTTGGGAAATTCAGCATAGTGATCGACTGGGACAAAATCGATCATGAGTTTTCCTTTTAATGCTTCCCGTGCATCTTGTACGAGTTGGTTTGTACGATCAGATTGTTCCTGTGTTGGCATTAGCACATGCTTATTCAAAGAAGCCCATCCATGATATTGAACATTGGCGATTTCTAGCCTTCGCGCACCAATTTTTACGGCGAGATCGATAGTCTCGGGCAATCGATCTAGGTTTAGGCGGTGCATCACGGCATTGACTGTTAGAGGAACATCAGTATCCACGACCCATCGTGCGAATTCGAGTTTGCGTTCGAGACTTTGATCGAGATTACTGATTAGTTTTGCGCCGTCAGGATCCACGTCTTGGAGAGATAGTTGAATATGGTCACAGCCAGCATGTATGAGGTCGCCAAGTCGATCTTTCGTGATTCCAATTCCTGATGTAATCAGGTTGACGTAAAGATCAGCTTCTCGCGCAGCACCAATCAAATCGATTAAATCGCGTCTGGCCGCAGGCTCACCACCGGAGATACTGACTTGTAAAACACCTAAGTCTGCAGCTTCACGGAAGACTCGCTTCCAATCTGCTGTGGGAAGCTCAACATTTTTCTTGATGAGTTCTGTTGGATTTGAGCAGTAAGGACATTGCAACGGACAGCGGTGGGTGACCTCAGCTAATAAAACTTGGGGGGCTAAAATAGTTTCCTGGTTCATATCCGGAGCACCTGCCTCATGACCATGGATGTACAAAATTCACTGACATCTTGCGAGATATCTTGAGCGTCAACTTTAAAGCGTTCAGCGAGCCGCCCAACGATATCAGCAACTGTTGAGTGACCATCAATTTCACTCATAATGGCGGTTCCAGTCTGGTTCAGTTCAATCAACATTTCAGGCCCAAGTAGAACATGGCGCTCACGCACGGCGTCATGTTTTAATCGGATACCGCTCTCGAACCGCGGTATAGCTGAGGTAGATATCAATTCAACGCTCATTTTTTGTCGTCTACCAACCCTGAATATGTCTGGGGATCCCAAGCACCAGGTGGAATCGTTCCGCCAAGGTGGTAGGCTGATGCCAAAGAATCGAGCATGGCCCAAAGCATGCTGCATTTGAATTTGAGAGCATTTAGGCAACGATCTTGGTCTTCGCGCGTTTCTGCGTGGGTATCGATATAGTCGAGGGCCCAGTTAGAGTCGCGATTAGCCTGTGCTTTTCGATAAGAAAAATAGGTTAAACTTTCTTCAGTAATGAAATCATAGTTTTTCAACATCCCTTGAACGCGTTCCGCAATAATATTGGGCGAAAATAGTTCGGTCAGCGAAGATGCTACAGCTTCCAACACGGTTTTTTCTCGCACAAAGGTGATATAAGCGTTCGAGGCAAATTGAGTTGCGGGAAGTGCTCCTTGCATTGACATCACGTAGTCTTTACTGAATCCAAGTTGACTTGTTAATGCCAGCCATCTGCGCAGTCCGCCTTCTGGGTGGTCGTTAATCTCGCCGTCGTGGTCTATGATCCGCTGCCGCCATTCGCGCCGATCCTCGATGTCATCCAAACGCGCCATAATCAATGCGTCCTTCACAGGGATAATCCGCTGATAACAAAACCGATTCAGTGCCCACGCTCGAATTTCATCAATAGAGCAGTGTCCTTGATACATTCGGCGATGATAGGGATGGTTGTTGTGGTATTGAGTCTCTCCAATAGTTCGGAGTTGCGATTCAAATTCATCACGTGAAAGTTTGAGTGTCATATGTCAAGCACCAGTCCGTCGTGACAGATATCCCAGCCGGCACGATGTATCGTTTTATATGCATCCGACTGCGGATCCCATATCGGGTTTGAATTATTTATATGAAAAAATCGCTTGGATTTCAGATGACAATTTGCGAGTCGGATGATCGGTCCATCTGTACCTGAGATCGGCAGATGTCCCATACGTCGGCCAGTCTTGACTCCCAGGCCCAGTCGAGGCATCTCGTCGTCATCGAAAACGGTTCCATCGAAAAGTAAGTGGTCGGCGTCCGCAATGCGGTCGAGAAGATCTTGGTCAATTGACGCGCAGCTTGAGATTACAAGGGTTTTCCCATTCTCAGTACGAATTTCGATTCCACTAGTGAACCCAAGGTCTCCAGATTCTATTCCAAGAGACTCTTCAAGATATAAAGGTGCTTTGCCGGCGACGTTGAATAACTCTATCTCAAGTCCAGAAATTGGGCGGATAGTTTCCTGAGTGTCCAGAGGAAATAGTTTAACGTAATGCGGGTCAAGTACTGCAAAAATTGAATTCTGATTCAAAATATCGAGCACTTTGGTTGGCCCATAGATATCAAAGTATTGTTTTTCGCGAAGATTCAACAAGCCGGCGACGTTATCAACGTCTGCATTTGTGACGATAACCGCTTTAATCGGCGTATTTCGGACACCATCAGGATGGTCTGAGGCAGGGTGCAGTGCGGACGTTTGAATAATCTGCTGCCGTAAGTCGGGAGAAGCATTGATAATCACATATCCAGCATCTTGACTACCAACAGCGACACTCGCCTGAGTTTGAGCAACTCGTTGCTCGCTCCAAACTCGAGCGCTCTGCCCGCCAGCACAATTCCACTGCGGAAGACCGCCGCCCGCAGCAGCGCCAAGAACGATTAATTCCAAGGGACACCCTTTCTTGTTGTTTTTCTATGGTGAAGATGCGGAGGGGCTTTAGCCCCTCCGCATATGGCTCAGAAGAGAGGGCGATCGCCTTCTGCTGGAGCATACATATTGATTTCACAACCGCATGACATTTCGATTGCTGTTGGTTTTTGCCACATTGTTACTACCTCCAGTAGCGTTTTTTATTTTCCGGAACTGACACAGTCAGTCGTTTCACGTTGCATAACATTGAGAAGGATGTCAAGCGCATTTTTTCAGCCAACTCAGTTGGCTTTTTCGCGTGACTGTTCGAGCTCGTCGATGCGGATTCATTTAATCATGATTGATTTCGGATTCGGTAGTATGAGGTTACTACTGCTACGTCAGGGAAGCTGACAGGGCGATTCCTGTTGATCGAGTCCAAGTGTGTCTACGTAATGCTTCGGATGAAGAAATTTTGGCATGGGAGCGACTGCAACTACTGAGTCCAAAGTGGATAGTAGGATGGGTTGTCTCAACTGATGATTCCATGTTCTGATTGACCCTCGTGTTCCTTTATAAAGATCAACCTGTGCCCCTGGATGATCCAAAATATCTTTCGGACTCAAAGTATTTGATTGGAGATTAACTGTGGCAAGGCTATTGGTAATCAATTTGATGGCCGCCCAAGCTGCAAATTCAGCATCAGTCATGGCTTGGTTCGCTGACAGTGGATGTGTTTCATCGAAGGTCCGATATCTCTCGTTTAATTGCGGTGCGCCATATCGCTCCAAAGTTCGATGCCAACCGACTGGAACTAGCCCAACATCACCGACCACGGGTCGAGCTCTGCGCGTGCTGTATTGGATGTAACGACCGTAATCTCGCGCGGTGTCAACTACTGCTACAACGTCATAAGAGGCTCCACCAGTGAGAAATTCTGGCTTATTTTTATCACGGTCATCTGGATGATGGGACAAGGTAAATTCGCGAACCTCCGAAATATCGGCGCCAAACTTTCGAAGACTTTGAGCGAGGATTTGAACTCGGTGTTTGTCGTCATCGCTTGGTCCGTGCACGACCAGAACTTTGCGCCATCCGCGGAAGATTAAAAATTGTCCGAGTGCATCAAAATACATTCGTTCGGAGGGGATCGTATGGTAGAGCGCGGGGAGGCATAGGGAATCGCGCAAGTCTGTGTCTGGGTGCCTGACATTGATGGCAACCCGTCCCATTTCGTTCAGGATCTCGGCCACTTCAACGAATTGTGTTTTCGGTAGATCGAGTATGACAAGGGCATGTTGGTTAATCTGCTGTAACTGCTCGTTGATAGGTCGTTCCTGATCGATGTCATATGTCTTGAGTTCTGCCGCTATTCCAAACGCATTTAGAGTTGTGTCTGATTCAAAAAGAGCGAGCTCAACAGCCCGTTTCACTGGTCGCTCGATTTTTGTTTGGATTCCAGCGAAGCTTTTGCCGCGATTCACTGATTCAGATTGAGTTGAAGTAACGATAGCCACATGAAATGTCGCGGCGGAAGCGTAGGTCACAGCAAACGCAGTAATAAAGAGCATCAAAACACGTGATATCACTCAAATACCTCGATCGCATGTGGCACGAGGCCCGCGCGCTTGGTAAAGGTTGGTCGCCTAGATATTAGATCGATCATTGTAAAGTCGTCTGATAGACCATTTAGTACGATGAGAGTTTTGCCGTCTGGTGACAGGCCGAGACCCCATGCGCGCTTACCGACAAGGATATATTGGATGATCTCGCGTGTGCTTATATCGACTACCGCGACGTGGTTAGCTCCACCAAGCGCAATGTAAGCTTCATTCTTCAATTCATTGAAGATAATGTCCACGGGCGTCATCTGCTCAGGGCGAAACCCTCTGGGTGCGAATACGATTTCATCTATTTTTTGGTGCGTTTTGACATCGAATATTTCGACTCGACTTCCCATCTCAGATGACACCCAGAGTTCATTGTTGAGAAGTGCGAGCCGCCGAGGTCGAAGATTAGTTCGAATAGGTTCTCGCGGCTGGTAGGTTTGCCCATCAAATATGTGAACTAAGCCTGCGTTTTCAGATGCAACGAAAATATGGTTTCCATCGTCAGTAATCACAATACCGTCAGGCTCTAAACCTGTGGGTAGCTCAGCAATTAATCGCCCGGAAGCCAGATCAAAAACCGTTGCACGAGATTGACCTTCGTTCGTTGTCAACAAGCGATTCGTTTGCCGATGTACAGTCAAATTCATCGCTCCATCAACTGATGAGATAGCTGAGTCGATGGACTTGGTTTGTCGATTGTATTGAATCACTTTGTTGTCATCAGAGCAGGCGATCAGTACTAGATCATCGTCGCCTGTCCTAGTCATCCCGCGAGGCCGATTACAGATGGGAATTACCGCTGAAGTGTTGCCTTTCTCATTAATATGCACCACATCTCCGGAGCGTTCGTTTGTAATCAGTGCTTCAAAGGCGGATAAACGAGGCGCCAACAATAGCATCGTGAGCATTGTTAACACTTGCGTTAAGAGGTGAAATCGACTGTGTGATGAAATGGAGGTGAAGCGAATCATAGTCAACAAATGTCTCATCGATCAGTTTAATCATAAGCCTATGTTTCGTAATCGTACACCTAGATTGCCTTAATGTTCGTATTAATAGATTACTACCCTGGAGTTTCGCAAGTTGATTAGTATCAGCGCGTGTTGTCAGGCAGCGGATCGCTCACCCTTGTTAGAACTTTTTGTTCTATTGTAAGACAAAAAGTTCTAAAAACCTGTTTGAGATTGTTAACAAAAACAGGTAAACCGGAACCTCTGTGAACGTGGATGACACAGGATTCAATCTCCGTGATACGGGTTGGATATTCATAATAAAAACGAAGGAGTAACTCCGAATGAGAATGAAAAAGATAGCCGCATGCATTGCCGGTCTAGCATTTGCAGCAGGTGTGGTCGCGAAAGAAAATGATGTGGGTATTTTCGGTACGTCCGGAAAGACCATGAATGATCATACCTACATCGCACAAGATGGGCCTAAAGCGGATAACATTCGAGAAATCTTGAAGAACATCAAGATGCCTGCGGGCTTCAAAATCGAACTCTACGCACTAGTTCCCGATGCGAGAGACATGGCAATGGCTCCACAAGGAACCGTATTGTTCGTTGGCACTCGTAAAGATAAAGTCTGGGTGGTAACGGATCGCGATCGCGACGGTGTTGCTGATGAAGTCAAAGACTTTGCCCCTTCACTCGAATTCGATGTGCCAAATGGTGTTCAGTTCTCGAAAGACGGATTTTTGTATGTCGCAGAACGGAATCAGGTACGCGTTTTCCCAGCAGCTGAGTTCTTCTTTGAAGGGCCAGACGTCGTTGCTGTCGATGTCGTGCCGAAGGGTGAGCTGATTCCAGAAGGCGAAGAGAGCTATAACCACACTGCACGTGTTATAGATATTGGGCCTGATAACAAGCTTTATATTTCTCTTGGCCAGCCATACAACGTATCGCCACCTGAAAAGCTTGATCTTTACAAGCAGACAGGTATTGGTGGCATCATCCGTATGGATCGTGATGGTAAAAACCGTGAAGTTTACACATATGGCGTGCGTAATTCGGTTGGTCAGGATTTCCACCCTGTCACTGGAGAGTTGTGGTGGACTGATAACCAAGTCGACGGTATGGGCGATGATATTCCACCAGGCGAGTTAAACCGTCAAACCAAGGCTGGACAGCATTTTGGCCATCCGTGGTTCGGTGGTGGTAAAACACGTACTAATGAGTATAAAGACCAGACTCCACCGAAGGGTATTGTGCATCCTGCTGTTGAGACCACAGCGCATTGTGCTGATCTCGGTATGGCGTTCTACACAGGAAACCAGTTCCCGAGCAAGTACAAGAATGCGATCTTCTCGGCGCAGCACGGTTCATGGAATAGAACAGAGCCTTGTGGAGCACGTGTGATGGTGACATTCATTGATAAAGACGGTAACGCAAAAATGGAGCCGTTTGCTGAAGGCTGGTTGAATGCGAACAAGGAGTATGATGGTCGTCCGATGTCAATTACGATGATGAAAGACGGTTCAATGCTCGTATCTGACGATTACGCCGGTGCGATCTATAAGATCTCATACGTCGGTAGCTAATCAAACCGATATAAACCCCGGCTGTGCCGGGGTTTTTTATTTTCTGGAGAAAAGATCTGTGAACAAATTGATCGTATTGTGCTTAGGCATTGCTTATGGTTCGCTCGCGTTTGCAGCTGATATGGCTAATGGGAAGGCATTGTCCGCACAATGTTCTGCATGCCATGGCAAAAACGGGTTATCGAAAGATCCGGAAGCACCAAATCTTGCTGGTTTGAGTTCTCTCTATATTGAAAAAGCGCTTGTCGATTATCAAAAAGGCGCTCGCCATGACCGGCGTATGAGCCTTATTGCCCAAGGTCTGAGTAAGCCACAAATCAAAGACTTGGCGGCTTGGTACTCAGCGTTTGAGGTGACGGTTAAACCACCTCAAATCTAATGAAACGGTTGATCGTATTCGTCATTCTGATTGTGTGTTATCAGAAGATCCACGCGAAAGGGGGCTATATCACTGTGGGTCAGTTTTTACAGGAGTGTCGCGTCGAGCGCGAGCCCTGTATTGCCTTCGTTATGGGAGTGGTGGAAGGAGCCCGCCATCAAACGCGAGAACAACAAAATAGCCAACCTTACTCCTTTTTGGTGCATGGAAAACCAGTCTGTTTGCCAATTTCGTGGGGTAGTGAAACTTTAACTGATGTTGTTATAGATGTGCTGGAGACACAGCCTCAATCGTTTCAATATTCTGCTGTCTCAGGTGTGTTGTACGCTTTAGCTGGTGAATCAGATTGTTATTCCACATAGTTTGAGTCTGGTTTTCGGTAGACTACAGCGATCGATACCGAGGAAATGGCGCCAAAAATATGCAAATAGTTCCCGTCTTTGGTGGTCCAAAGACTCCAAAAACTCTGTGGTGGCTTACAGGTGTCATGCTCGCATTCGAGGGCTTGGCCCAATTATCCGATCGCGGATGGTTCGGTGTCTTTGATCTTCGAAGTCTGATGATTTCTTATGGTGCTTTTTGGGACTTTTTATTTCCGCCAGGCGCAGTCGATCAAGCGCTCTTCCCGGGCCAATCCTATGCGATGTTGGTAACGCATGCGTTTTTGCATGCAGGCACAATCCACGTGTTGATGAACACTGTCATTTTCATTGCGCTTGGCAAAACGCTCGCAGTGTATTTCGGGTTACGACTGACGCTTTTGACGATGCTCGTTGGAGCAATTAGCAGTGGCGTGATGTTTGGTCTGCTCGAAACCACGTCAGCTCCGATGGTGGGAGCCTCTGGCGTGGTGTTCAGTTTGATTGGTTTCTGGCTGCAGGCATCGCGCGCTGAGTTGAAGCGTCTCGGGCGCCCTGGGCGCTCAGCCTCATCAGTCATTATTAGCCTGATTGTAATCCACGTGCTGTTGCACGTGTTCATGGGCGGGCAAATTGCCTGGCAGGCGCATTTGGGCGGTTTTGTTGCGGGCTATTTTTTAATGCCTTGGGTCATTGATCGTAACCGTTTGCCTACTTACTAAGGGCTGTCCACTGTGCGCGATTGACTTCGCGTACGATGATTGTGTCAGTCACTGACGGCTCAATCAAAATGTAGTGATGGCTTGAGTCTGTACTCTCAAACTTGAGTTCACCGAAATCTGCATAGTTCGCTGCAAAGAGACCTTGTGCGACGATGTGGTTGTTGGCTTGTGTGACAGGAATAGTCATCACAGGGACATCGCCCGTATTCCCGACATACTCCCCATTAAGAAAGACATCCACCGAGGCGAACTGTGAGAGGAGTGCACTGGTTTCTGCAATCACGATTTGCGGACCATCAGCTGTCTCAAGCGCTGCTAGAGGATTCGTTTTTTGTGGCACTAGTTGGCAACCAGTGAGTGCTCCCATGAGGGCTATACAAATGAAAAGTTGGCGCATCCGTCACTCCTTGTTTGTGATCACGCTAACGGATTCTTTCATTCTTGGAAAGGTATCGTTCACCTTCGTTTCAAGGACGCGGCCGGAAAGACATGGCACACTATTGCGATGACAGAAGAACT
>CAZBBS010000092.1:0-10179 GCA_964490145.1 uncultured Enterobacteriaceae bacterium | reverse complement strand
CAAGAGATAGCGGGGTTTCCAGTTCACCGATCAGACTGCCGGGACGGAAAGGCTCAGGTACCCTGACCACCACATCGACAGTTCTGGTGGTACGGTCGATATCGGATTCCACGCGGTGAACATAGCCTTCCCAGGCGTAATAGTGCCCACCGTGATTGACCTGGACCCAGGCGCGACGGTGCTGTTTGGTGTCAGGGCCATGAGCCCAAAGACCTGGAATGAAGACAGATTCATCAACATTCAATGCCGTTACCACTTCCACCTCGTCACTGGCATAAAAGCGGGCAAGCTCCTTCCCGGGAGAAACGATGTCGCCAAGATCAACACTTTCATCATAGACCCTTCCGGTAAAGGGGGCCCGGATACTTGTGCGCTCCAGGTCCAGTTTGCGGTTCTCTATGACGGCTTCCTGACGGGCGATGGCGGCGAGAGTCTGGTCACGGCGGCTTATCGCATCATCCAGGGTTTCCTGGCCGACATACTGGTCATCGACCAGGGATTCAATGCGCGTGATTTGCTTGGACACAAAATCCAGAGTTGCCTGGTTGGCTTTCTGGGCTGCTTCAGCTTCCTTGAGATTGGCTTCATAGGTGCGGGGATCGATCTGTACGATGATCTCGCCTTCGTTGAAAGCGCCCCCACTGACGAGGTTGGGCGGGAGTCCAACGACCTCGCCACTGACCTGGGCAGACACGGAAATGGCAGCCGTTGGCATAACCATTCCATTGCCTTCCACGATCAGTGGGGCATCCCGGAAAGCGAGAGGACTGACCTGGACCAGCGGAATAAGCTCTACCGGGTCGCGTTGTTCGGGAACGGGTTTCAGGGCACGCAACAGGATAAAGCCGACGATGCCGAGGGCTAAAATGCCAATAGAAACCATGAACCAGAAGGCTTTTTGGCCTCTGGATTGTGAGGGTAAAGGGGAATTCATCGGGCCCACTATCTCATTGACTGACCGGTCAGTCAGTTTTATAATTTTTGCCTAATAAGTCAAGCTATTTTTGGGTTTTACGTGGTGCAAGCCGTAGCAGATCAACATCCCAGCAAACGGGAAATTCAGAAAGAGGCCCGTCGCAATGCCATTATCGACGCGGGTTTCCAGGAATTTGCCCTTCAAGGGTTCACCGCCACCAAGCTTGACGATGTGGCGGTCAGGGCAGGCATTGGCAAGGGCACCATTTACCTTTACTTTGACAGCAAAGAGAGCCTGTTCGAAGAGGTTATCCGGAAGAATATTTTTCCGCTGCGAGATGAAGCCAGAACCCATGCGGCTGAATTTCAGGGTTCTGCCACCCAGTTGCTGACGATTCATTTTCATCGTATGTACGCCGCCCTTCATGCAGGACAGATGCCCCAGCTGGTGGCCATGGTGATGGGGGAGGCGTCACGCTTTCCCAAGATTGCCGATTTTTTCTTCAAAGAAGTGGTTCGGGCCAACCAGGAACTGGTAACAAGCATTCTTCAACGCGGTATCGACAGTGGTGAATTCAGGGATTCCTTTCCAGTGGATTTCACCCAAATTCTGATTGCACCGGCCATGATCAGTGCTATCTGGCGCCTTCAGTTTTCAGAGCAGTCGCCACTGGATATTGAAACCTACGCCGCGGCACATGTGGATTTTGTGCTCCACGGGCTCAAACCAGACGCCTGATCACCTGAGCCCGAAGCTGTCCATGACGGATTGACCCGCATCAAGCCGGCTCCAGAATTCGCTTCCGACTTTCCTGTAATTGCAGTAATTTGCCCGCAAACCTTCAGGAGATCCGCCATGCGACTGTTTCGTTTCCTGCCACTTGTTATTTCCTTTTTCCTTGTGCCACAGGTTTTTGCCCAGACAAGCCTGGATGATCGTCTGATTCTTGCCTCACCCGATGCCATACAGGCTGACGAGACCCTCAAGTCCCATCTGAATTCTGTTGCATCCAATGTGATCAACCAGCACTGTGCTGGCTGTCATGGAGCAGACCTGACCGGTAAACCCGGTGTGGCAAACCTGGTGGATTTTGACTGGATGTGGGGTGTGACCGGTTTTGAAATGACACAGGCCGAGGCGGTCTTCGAAATTATGCAGACGGTGCTTTATGGTGTGCGCAATGAAAACTGCCCGGATGATATAAAACGATATGGCGGTTGCCCTGATACCCGTTTTTCCCAGATGCCAGGCTACGGAGAGTTGGGTTTTACCCCGGACCAGCTCAATGGGCTGGTGGACTATGTCTACAGTCTTGCCGGTATGGAACATGATGAGGCTGCAATTGAGAAGGTTTCCGGGCTAACCGCCCTGTGTGCAGAATGCCATGGTGATGATGGACGAGGGTACAAGCCCTTCGGTGGTCCCGATCTTACAGATGATATCTGGTTATATGGCAGTAGCCGTGACGTGGTCTATGATGTGATTGCCAGTGGCCGGGTGGGTTCCTGTCCTGCCTGGAGCAGCACGCTTTCTCCTGTCCAGGTAAAAGCCATTTCCCTGTACATATACAACCAGTACATGGGATATTGATTTACAGGGGGACAGGCACTCGACACTGCCGGTTTTTCCGGATACTGCCAGGGCTGGATTGTGTACTTGACGGTCCTGGCAGGGCACCGTAGTCTGCTGCATTTCCAATCGCTTCCATAACGTTCCCAATGCAACGATTCCTTGTGCTTTCTGCCTGTTTCTTTGCTGTTTTGGCCAGCACGGCCATTGTCAGTGTCCACGCCCAACCCGGCAGGGGATTCATACCTGAAATCGTGGGTAAACTCGCCGCAAAACCGCTGGCTGAAGTCAGCGGCATGGTGAAAAGCCGCTCCTATCCCGGCACCTACTGGGTGGTCAATGACAGCGGGGACAGGGCGAGAATTTTTGCCATTGATGCTTCTGGTAAAACCATCTTGCCCACTTATTCGCGTTTTTCATACTACGGCGAAGAGAAAGAGGGCAGCAAGAAGCAGTGGGAAGGTTTTCGGGTTCTGTTTGGAGAGAACCGGGACTGGGAAGCCATGACCATTGATGACAACTATCTTTACGTGGCAGACACCGGCAACAACTTTAACAATCGCCGTGACCTTGCCATTTACCTGCTCTCCGAAATCGATCCCACAGCATCAACCCAGTCCGCCGTAATCAGGAAGCTGCCGGTAGCCTATCCGGAGCAGGACAGCTTCCCTGGCAGGGGAGAATTACATTATGACAGTGAAGCGCTGTTTGCAGCGGATGGTTCGTTGTATCTGATCACCAAGCATCGCAAGCGCAGCGGTCGTGGCTTTGAGCGTGGGGCCAATCTCTATCGCCTGGATACCAATTACACCGAGCGCGACAACCTGCTCACCTTGGTCGACAGCAACGCCAACATGCTGGCAGTGACCGGTGCGGAATTATCCCCTGACGGCCAGCGCCTGGCTGTTATTACCTACGATGCCCTGTGGCTGTTTGACCGTCCTGAACAAGGCGACATGTGGCTGTCGTCTCCGTCCCGCCAGGTACCACTGGATACCGCAGTGATGCAGCAGGTGGAAACGGTCATGTGGGATGATGACCAGACCCTGCTGTTGACCAATGAACAGCGCGACCTGTTCCGGATAAGTCTTGAGGACATGGCCGCGTTCGCCCAATAAAAGGCAATAGAATCAACAGGTTTTTCTGTTTTAATCGCCAGCCCGTAGTGATATGATGCGCCGCTTTCCTGCAGGAAAGACCTTCATGAAAGCGTTCTATCAAGACTTCAGACTGGGTATTCTCGGCGGCGGCCAACTGGGCCGGATGCTGATGCAGCCCTGTGCCAATTTTGACGTTTTCACCTGTGTCCTGGACAAGGATCCCCGCGCCCCCTGCAAGGATGTCGCCAGCGAATTCAACGCCGGAGATATCACCGATTTCGACACGGTGTACCGCTTTGGCAAATCCGTTGACCTGCTGACCATCGAAATCGAGAACGTCAACGTCGAGGCGTTGTACAAGCTGGAAGAGGAGGGCGTCACCGTCTATCCCCAGCCGGCCATCATCGACATCATCAAGGACAAGCGTCGCCAGAAGCAATTTTACCGGGATAAAGGCATTCCCACGGCAGATTTCATCCTGGTTGATAACCGGGAAGCCATTAATCAGCATCTGGATTTTCTGCCGGCTTTCAACAAACTGGGGACTGGTGGCTATGATGGCGGGGGGGTGCAGCGCCTGTCCGGTCCTGAAGACCTGCCCAAGGCCTTTGATGCTCCGGGACTCCTTGAAAAACTGGTGGATTTTGACAAGGAAGTGTCAGTCATTGCCGCACGCAACAGCAAGGGAGAGGTGAGCGTCTTCCCTGCAGTTGAGTGTGTCTTCCATCCGGAGCACAACCTGGTGGACTACTTGATCGCACCAGCCGACATTGCACCCGAGATCGAGGAAAAAGCAGAAGCGATTGCCCGTCAGGTTGTGGAGAGCTTTGGCATCGTCGGTCTGCTGGCCGTGGAAATGTTTGTTACCCGTGATGGCGAGGTTCTGGTTAACGAGGTGGCTCCCAGACCCCATAACAGTGGCCACCAGACCATCAGCGCCAATGTAACCTCCCAGTATGAGCAGCATCTGCGCGCTATCCTTGGCTTGCCGCTTGGTGCCACCGATATGCTGACACCGTCAGTCATGGTGAATCTGCTAGGGGAGGCGGGCTATACTGGACCTGCCCTATACCAGGGCCTGGATGATCTGCTCGCCATAGATGGCGCCACCATCATTCTCTATGGCAAAAAAGAAACCCGTCCCCATCGCAAGATGGGTCATATCACTATCGTGGACAGCGACAGGGCGGCATTACGAGACAAAGTGGATCACGTGAAAAGCGTGATAAAGGTGATCGCATGAGTACCGAGAATTCAACCCACAAAGTGGGTGTCATCATGGGCAGCAGTTCCGACCTGAAGGTTATGCATCAGGCCGCCGATGCACTTGCAGAATTCGGCATTGAAGCGGAAGTTGCCGTGGTGTCTGCGCACCGGACTCCGGAAGCCATGGTGGAATATGCCAAGGCAGCAGCCGGACGCGGATTGCGTGTAATCATCGCCGGTGCTGGTGGCGCAGCTCATCTGCCGGGCATGGTGGCATCCATGACCACCTTGCCGGTGATCGGAGTCCCGATAAAATCCTCCAACTCCATCGATGGCTGGGACTCGGTCCTGTCCATCCTGCAAATGCCGGGAGGCGTCCCGGTAGCCACCGTGGCCCTGGATGGTGGTAAAAATGCCGGCATCCTGGCGGCTGAAATGATTGGTGCCTTCGACCCTGTGGTAGCGAAGAAATTGGCCGATTACAAAGAAGCGCTAAAGGAAAAAGTCAAAGAGATGAATGACGGGCTTTGAGCGCTCCAGATAGAGACAAGAAAGGAGGCCGGAGACAGGAGGCAAGGACACGGTTCTGAATCTGCTCAAGCTTCCAGTCTGGGTTATCCATTCTCATGTATCCATTAAAATAGCGCATCCGCTATTCCGGTATTCACTGAACAACCCTGTCTCCTGCCTCCTTCCTCCTGTCTCCCTCTCTTAACTTCCTCGCATACGCCATAAACGACAGCGCGGTAAATTTCATGAAGAACCCATAGATCAGTGTGACCGCCGCATAGTCGGGTACACCCAGCAGGGTGTTGGCCAGAACCAGGGCAAGTGACAGGTTCTGCAATCCGATTTCGTAGGTGATGGATATGGTCTGATCGGTATTGAGCCGGAACAGGCGCGCAAGGCCATAGCCCAGGGTCATGCAGGTGATGTTCAGCACAAACGCTGCGACACCTGCCTGGACAAAGTACTGTTTCAGGGTATCAATGCTGAACCAGGTGTTGGTGATAATAACCATGATCAGAATGCCAATGGCCATTTTCCGTACCGGTTCCACCATGCGTTGGGCAAAGTCAGGCAGGTATTTGCGGGTAAGCATGCCAATGGCAATGGGCAGAATGGTCAATTGGGCGAGGCTGCGCATCATGTTGCTGACGGGAACCTCAAGCATGTCACTGCCTTCGGCAAACATGGTCAATGCTATCCAGGCGATCAGGGGCATGGTGAAGACGGTGAACAGGCTGGCGATGGTCGTCAGTGAAACAGAAAGGGCAATGTCTCCCCGACTGGCAAACACATAGGCGTTGGACGTGATTCCTCCCGGACAGGCAGCCAGAAGCAGCAAACCGATAGCAATGACGGGTGCCGGATTCATCAGGAAAGTGAGGGCAAAAGCTACCACTGGCAACAGAATAAGCTGTCCCGCCAGTCCAACCAGGATGGCCTTGGGCATGACAATGACCCGCAGGATGTCATCCAACGATAGCGTCAGGCCCAGTCCCATCATGACCATGAACAGGCCAAAGGGAATGATGATGGTCTGGAAAAGGTAGGCTGGATCCACTGAACTCTCCCCCGAATTGGATTCAGGTCACGAAGATAAAGGATAAAAGGGGAAGGATAAAGGATAAAACGGAGGCAGGAGACAGGAGACAGGAGACAGGAGGCAGGAGGCAGGGACACGGTTCGGGAGTTTTGATTAACCCGGGGATTTGCAAACTTATAAAATCTTATACATATCAGACCGGGTTGATTTCAGATGAAGCGTCTGCAAAATCCTTCAGGTGTAGTAGCTCAGACTTGATCTGACAGTTACCCGTTTTAACCCGGTGCCTGTCAGTTTAGATTTGAGCTAGATTTTTCCCCGCCCAGATCAATTTTCCATCAAGCAAAGTCTCCATTGGCGTTCTGCCGCAGCACATCTTGCCCTGGTGAGTTCGTTCATTGTTGTAATATTCCATCCACTCGTCCAGATCTTTTTGTAGCGCCTCCAGCGATTCGTAGAGTTTCTTTCGGAATGTCACCTGGTAGAACTCATTCAGAATGGTCTTGTGGAACCGTTCGCAGATACCATTAGTCTGAGGCGACATGGCCTTGGTTTTGGTGTGATCGATGTCATTAATGGCCAGGTAAAGCTGGTAATCATGTTGATCGACACGACCACAGTATTCGGTCCCCCGGTCTGTCAGTATACGCAGCATCGGAAGTTCCTGCTCTTTGAAGAAGGGCAGAACCTTATCATTCAAAGCATCTGCAGCTGTGATGGGCGTTTTAGTGGTGTACAACTTACAGAAGGCCACTTTGCTGTAGGTATCAATGAAAGTTTGCTGGTAGATACGACCAACTCCCTTCAGATTGCCTACGTAGAAGGTGTCCTGAGCCCCCAGATAGCCTGGATGCTCAGTTTCGATCTCACCGCAGGCTTCATCGTCCTGCTTTTTCTTTTCCAGCGCAGCGACCTGAGCATCACTCAAGATAATACCTTCGCTGGCAACCTTGTCTTCGAGAGCTTTGAGGCGCTTTTTGAAATTCTCCAGATTATGGCGTAGCCAGATCGACCGAACCCCACTGCCCGAGACGAAGATGCCGATTTTGCGAAGTTCATTGCTGGTGCGGTGTTGACCATGAGCCGGCTGATCAATAGCCCAGGCTACAACAGCCTGTTCAGTGGCCTCATCGACACGATTTTTCAGATTTTCGCCTCGACGGCTTTTATTGATCAGGTTATCGATACCACCGTCTTCAACCAATTCCTGATAGCGGTAAAACGTATCTCGGGATACGCCCATTACTTTGCAGGCTTTCGACACATTCCCCAGCTCTTCTGCCAAGTTCAGTAATCCTGCTTTGTGTTTGATGATGGGATTGTTAGTATGGATCATGAGAGTTACCTTTTTGTTTTGATTTAAGATTCGACACCTTTAATCAAAACGGGTAACTCTCTCTTTTTCAAGAAGATGTGTCAGATCGGGTCTACACTTCAGGCGAGGAATTTTAGAGCCAGTTCATCAGAATAAATAACAAATCTTCAATTCAGAGCAGGTTCCCAAACTGTGTCCCTGCCTCCTATCTCCTGCCTCCTGCCTCCGCTATAATCCCCGCATGCCAGAAAATCCGAATCCACAAGGCAAGGGCCTGGTCCCCATCCTGCAGGGCATCGACAGACATCGTCTGGACAGGCTACTGCCGCCTAAACAAATCGACCAGGTACAGATGGAGTTGTTCACCTCCATGTTCGTTCTGCAAAGTGACATCCGTTTCAATCCTGTCCCTGACCGATCCTATTTTCTGTATCAGACCGAAGGACGCTACAAGCTGTTGATGGTGGCACCCCATGAATGGCATACCCCGTATCGAGGCCGTTATATCGGAGAGTGCAAACTGCATACCGACAGGACCTGGTCCATGGCGCTGGATGCCGCCATGACACACGACAAGGCATTCATGGAACACATTACCCGGGAGCAGAAAAAACTCCAGCAGGTGCTGGAAAATGCCAGCTCCATGGAGGAGGTGTTGCCGGTATTTGAAGGCCAGCTGGGTTATAACAGCCGTATTCTCGCGTTCATCCTGGGCAAGTCACTGGGCCTTTCCATGGACAGGGCGGGCATCAGCTCACTGACCTATGGTGAGGCGAAAGGCTTGCTGACCAATACCGGGGAGCATGTATAAAGGCTTTAGTGCTGATATTGCTGCTGATGCTGGGAAGCTGTTCAGATGAGTCACTGCTGGCCCCCTTGCCTGGAAATGCCGTGATACTGGCCTTCGGCGACAGCCTGACAGCCGGAAACGGTGTTTCTGCAGGACAAAGCTACCCGGAGCAGTTAAGCGGGTTGCTGAACCGGACTGTCATCAATGCCGGTATTTCCGGAGAAGAAAGCGGACAGGGACGTGAGCGCCTGGCCGCCTTGCTGGATCAGCACCGGCCGCAAATACTGTTGCTGTGCCATGGGGGCAACGATCTTCTCAGAAAACGGCCTCTGTCGCAGTTGGAAGACAATCTGCGAACCATGATCGCCATGGCGAGGGAGCGGGGGATTGAAGTCATTCTTCTCGGGGTACCGGCGCCAGGCATTTTTCTGAGTGCCCATGAGCTCTATGGAGAGGTGGCCACCAGTACGTCCACCTTGTTTATCGAGGATGTGATTGCTGATGTGCTGCAGTATCCCGGATTGAAATCCGATGCCGTGCATCCTAATGGACAGGGCTATGCGCAGATCGCCACGGAAATTCGGGATGCACTCGAAGAATGGGGCGCTATTGAATGAGAAATCGCATATTATTTAACGCGTTATGGAAATCTTCCTGCTATAATCCGCGCCGTTTTTTTCAACACCCCATAAACTCTGGAAACTGCTATGTTTGATGCTATTCAATCCCGTCCACCCGATCCCATTCTCGGACTTTCCGCGGCTTTCAAGAAAGATACGAATCCCAGCAAAATTGACCTGGGCGTCGGTGTCTATAAAGATGAAAGCGGTGCCTGCCCTGTCATGAAGGCAGTGAAAACGGCCGAGCGCAGGAAATGTGACGAAGAGGATTCCAAGGCTTATATCGCCCAGGCTGGCCCGGAAGCCTTCCTCAAACATACCCTGGACCTGGTGCTGGGTAATGCCCATCCCGTTCTGCGCGAAGGTCGCCACAGCTGTGTGCTGGCCCCTGGTGGGTCTGGCTCCCTGCGTCTGGCTGCCGAATTCATCAACAGCACTGCACCTGGCAGCAAGATCTACGTGAGTGATCCCAGCTGGCCGAACCATGTACCGCTGCTGACATCTTCAGGCCTCAAGCTTGAACTGTATCCTTACTATGATTTCGCCAATCACAGCCTGGATTTCGATGCCATGATGGATACCCTGAAGGGTGCGAAGAAAGGTGATCTGGTCCTGCTGCACGGCTGCTGCCATAACCCCTGTGGAGCGGACCTGAACCGTGAACAGTGGCAGGCGGTTACCGACCTGGCTCTGACCAACGGTTTCGTGCCGTTCATCGACATGGCCTATCAGGGCCTGGGTGATGGCCTGGATGAAGATGCCTATGGCGCCCGTCTGATGGCTGAACAGTTGCCTGAACTGATCATTGCCAACAGCTACTCCAAGAACTTCGGCCTGTACCGCGATCGCGTTGGTGCTGTCACCATCGTGACCTCCAACAGCAAGGTGGCTGAAGCTGTGGGGAGCCAGGTGGTGGCCACTGCCCGTCAGATTTACTCCGTACCACCGGCCCATGGCGCCTACCTGGTGGCCATGATCCTGGATGATGCGGAACTGACCAAGGTCTGGAACGACGAGCTGACTGAAATGCGTGACCGCATCAACGGCCTGCGTCGCGACCTGGTCAGCAAGTTGAAAGCCATTGGCGTGAGCCAGGACTTCTCCTACATCCAGA
>CAZBBS010000091.1:7845-10334 GCA_964490145.1 uncultured Enterobacteriaceae bacterium | reverse complement strand
GGCGACCAGGTTCGCATTGGCGACGTGGAAGGCGAAATCATAGAATTGTCCCAGGCTTTCATTGTCCTTGAAACCCGCACCGGGCAAGCCATCATTCCGGCCAAATACTTTCACGAACAGGTCAGCTTCCTGCAACCCGGCAACCGTTAGCCCGACGAATGGAGCGCTGCTGAATGGACAACCTGGAAACCGATTTTGCCCTGAGCTTCATGCTGGATCATCCACTGGCTGCCGTCAAAGTTCTTGAGCAGAGCGACCTGGACAGTGTGGCCACCTTTTTCGATCAGCTTCCTGAACACTATGTCACGCCGGTCATGGGCTGCATGCTGCCGGAATTTGGCGGAAAGTTGTTGACCAGACTGACACCTGCCAGGGCAGCAGCCATCATGGAAAATATTGACACCAGCCAGGCTGCCAATATTTTGCGCAAGGTGAACCAGTCCTGTCTGCCCCCAATCATGGAGGAGCTGCCGCGAAAACTGCGTTTTTCCATCGAACTGCTCTTGACCTATTCCCCACGCACAATTGGTGGATGGCTTTTCCCCCATTGCCTGGTGCAATCACCGGACACGCTCGTGCACGAGGCAATCACCTACATCACCAGTGAGAGCGAGGATGTGCCTTTTGCCCAGTTCCTGTATGTCGTGGATCGTGAAGGAAAACTGCAGGGGCAGGCAGCCGTCATAGACATTCTTAAAGGCGGCAGCAGTCTGCCACTGTCCTCCGTCATGACAACCAGCCGTCTCTCCCTGCCGGCCAACATGCTGCTGGAGCAGGCACTTGAACATAAAGCCTGGCTCGACGCAGACACTCTCCCTGTCGTTTCCAGAGACCAGCAGTTCCTGGGCATCATTACCCATCATGCTCTGCGACAGGGACTCATGCATCTACAGGGTCGGCAGCCCCATTCACCAGCAGCCCGGGATCCTGTCAGCAGCATATTCGATGTATACGGCAAATCCCTGCTGGCCGTGCTCAGCACCGTCAGTGATGCGGTGGATACTGAACAATAACCCTGAACCTGGACAGGATGCAGCCCATGAATGTTTCAACGGTCGTGCTTGAGCCCATTCACAATCTCAACAAGGCCTTTCTTGTGGACTTTCCCACCGATGCTGCACGCAAACTGGAAAGCCTGCCCACTGCGGACGCCAGTGAAATACTGTCTTCCCAGCCGGCGCCGGTCATTGCCAGGGTGCTGGACAAAATGTCTCCGGGTACCGTCAACAACCTGCTTGAAACCATCCCTGAAAAAACCGCAGTCCAGGCCCTGACCAGCATCGATACCAGCTTTTCAGTCCTGCTGCTGGCGAATATGGAAGAAGAGCGTCGTGAACGCTACCTGTCAGAAATGAGCCCGATGACGGCCAATGAATTTCGCTCCCTGCTGGTTTATCCCGAAAACACGGTGGGACGGGAAATGAGCACCCGGATAAATGCCGTCAACAGGCGCACAACGGTGAGCCAGGCCATTCAGATTCTGCGCCAGCAGAAACCCGGCAACATCAAGCACCTCTTTCTGGTCAATGACGACATGCAGCTGGACAGCATCATTGATATTCACCAACTGGTGCTGGCCGAAGACGACCTGGAACTCTCCGAACTGTCCCGCCCCATCATCACTTTTGTCCATGCAATGGATCCCAAGGAAGAAGTGGCTGAAAAGCTGGAACAATACAATGTGGCTGTCATGCCCGTGGTGGATATCAATCGTAAACTGGTGGGTGTCATCCGGGGTCAGGATCTGCTCGATGCCCTGCGTGAAGACATCGCCGGCGACATGCAGAGCATGGTGGGTGTGAGTCGTGACGAACAGGCATTGTCGTCCAGTTTTTTTGCTGTTCGCAAACGTCAGCCCTGGCTGCAGATCAACCTGATGACAGCCTTCCTGGCAGCCGCAGTGGTGGGTATGTTTGAAGACATCATCAGCAGGTTCACGGCGCTCGCCGTACTCCTGCCAATCGCCGCTGGCCAGTCCGGCAATACCGGCGCCCAGTCGCTGGCGGTCACCATGCGCGGACTGACCCTGCGTGAAATAACCATGCGCCACTGGTTCCGCGTCATGATGAAAGAACTTGGGGCCGGCTTCATGAATGGCATCGGAATAGCCGTCACCTGCGCTATCGGTGTGTATATCTGGAGCGGGAACACCGGATTGGTCGTGGTGATGATACTTGCCATGATCATTTCGATGACGCTTGCTGCTGTCGCTGGCGCCGTGATTCCGATCCTGCTGAAACGACTTGGCCTGGACCCGGCTCAGTCCTCAAGCATCGTACTGACCACTGTCACCGACATCACCGGCTTCATGTCATTTCTGGGCATGGCTTCCCTGCTCTCCGGCATGCTCGCAGCCTGAACAGTGATATTAACGGCAGTGCTTAACGACCCGCCTTATCCAGACCAGCCTGGTAAAACACGTTTTTACCAATACCGGTAATCCTGGCAGCCAGCTGTGAAGCCTGCTTGAGAGGAAGCTCTTCCAGCAG
>CAZBBS010000091.1:0-7745 GCA_964490145.1 uncultured Enterobacteriaceae bacterium | reverse complement strand
CGATGGGGAGCCTCGAAAAAGATATGGGTGCGGGAGTCCGATGCCAGTTCCGACAGGCGTTTTTGCCTGGCGCCGGCTTTAGCAGGCAGAAAGCCTTCAAAGACAAAACGATCAGTGGGCAAGCCACTACAGGACAGGGCCGCCAGCACACTGCTTGCTCCCGGCACCGGCACCACCCTTACACCTGCCAGTCTGGCCTGATGGACCAGTGGGTAACCCGGGTCAGATATCAGCGGCGTACCGGCATCACTGACCAGGGCGATACTCTCTCCCTCCTGCAAGCGACGGATGACAGCTTCAGCCTGTTGAGTTTCATTGTGCTCGTGCAGGGCAAACAGTGGTGTATCTATACCCAGGTGCTGCAGCAGACGGCGGCTGTCGCGGGTATCCTCGGCCGCGATAGCATCCACCGCTGCCAGAACCTGCCTGGCCCGCTCAGTGATATCGTCAGTATTACCGATAGGTGTGGCGACGATATAAAGCGACCCTTTTTCAATCTGGCTCATTGCCCGGCTTCCATTTGATATTGCAGCCAATACTGGGCTTCTGATCTGCGGATACCGGCTTACCTGCCAAAGCAGCATCCATGGCGGCGCGCAGATCCTCACCGGTTACCGGAATGTCGTTTCCAGGCCTGCTGCCATCAAGTTGTCCGCGATATACCAGCAAACGCTTGTCATCAAACAGATAAAAGTCCGGTGTGCATGCGGCATCATAGGCCTGTGCCACCGCCTGACTTTCATCCAGGAGGTAGGGAAAATGGTAACCGGCGTCCTCGGCTTCCTGTTTCATATGCGTCATGTCATCTGCCGGATAGGCATCAACATCATTCGAGCTGATCGCCACCACAGCAACTCCCCTGGGCTGATAGTCATCCCCCAGACGTGCCAGTTCCTGCTGAATATGCTTCACAAAGGGGCAGTGGTTGCAGATGAAAGCAACAAGAAGCAGTGTTGAGGACTGGAAGTCTGACAAAGAAACCAGTTTGTCGGCCGTCGAAGGCAGTGAAAAGTCCGGGGCTGGTGTACCCAGGGGCAGCATATTGGAGGGGGTTCGTGCCATGATAGAGCCTTGCTGTTGATGAATTCACAAAACGGCATGTTGCCATAACTTCCCCATACCGAGGAACCCTGACAGGGAAAACCTGCCTATGTATACACAGGCATACTATAATTAGCAGCAACGACTGACAGGAAAGATATCAGGACATGATCCCTACTCACCACAAAGCCGGCAATATACCGGGCAGAGCAGCCGCCTGTATCTTGCTCGTGCTGCTCCATGCCTGCAGCAGCACGCCGGAACCGGCAAGGGATACAGGGCGGGTTGTCATTGAGCGCAACGTGGTGTCCGGCAATGAAAACACCTACCAGAATCTAATCGCACAGGCGGCAGTATCAGCCTCACCCCAGAAAGAACAGCTACTGTTCCAGGCAGCACAATTGTTGAGAAACCTCGACCGCGATGAGGATGCCAGACTGCTGGTACAGGATCTTGATACAACAACCCTGCCCCTGGACCTGACAGCCGACATCCTGTTGTTCCAGGCCAGAATGGAATCCGACCTGGGGCAAAAATCCCGGGCCCTGGAGCTGCTGAACCATCCCAGGCTGGACCAGCTGCCGCGCCTGTCTCCAGCGGTCCAGATGGCAATACTGCTGTACCGCGCCGAACTGAGTCAGGCTTCATCGCTGCCGCTGGAAAGCGTCCTGGCCCGTATCCAGGCTGACAAGCTCATTCCTCTGGCCATGGTGCCCACCAATCACGAACAGATCTGGAACAATCTCATAGGGCTTGATGCCGGCAGGCTCACGACGCTGGCCGAAGAGGAGCGCCGCTATGAATATCAGGGGTGGTATGAACTGGGCCTGATCGGCAAAGCCTTTCAGTACAATCTGGACCGTCAGGTGGTGGAGCTTGCACGCTGGAAAACACGCTGGGGACGTCACCCGGCCGCCGTCTACCTGCCCCAGGCCCTGCAACTGGTTGAGTCCATGGCAGAAGAACGCCCGAACAGGCTTGCTCTCCTGCTGCCCCTGGACACCCTGGCCGGTGTGGTGATTCGCGATGCGTTTATGAGCGCTTATTTCGACGTCATGCAATTTGGCGGCAAAGTGCCGGAAGTGACCTTTTACAACACCAGCAACCCTGAAGATGTCATGCCGGTTTACAACAGGGCCGTTGCCGCCGGCGCCGAAATGATCATCGGCCCGCTGCTAAAGCAGCATGTGGCCCAGCTTCATGGCGTTCGCTCCCTGCCGATCCCGACCCTGGCACTAAACAATGTCGAGGGCTCAAGACCGTTGTCTCCAAACCTGTACCAGTTTGCCCTGTCACCTGAAAACGAAGCGGTGCAGCTGGCGAACAAAGCCTGGCAGGATGGTCATCGTTATGCTGCCATCCTGAGTCCGGCCGTCTCTACCAGTGATTTTTACCGGCGCAAGCGCAACAGTTTCATCGACCAGTGGCTGACACTTGGTGGCGAAATAGTTACCCAGGAGGAATATCGGGAAGACATTACCGGCATTGTGGAATCCCTGCTGGATATCGATGATAGCGAGGCCCGCAAGGCAGCCCTGAGCGACCTGATAGACGAGGAGGTCCAGTTTATCCAGCGTCGGCGCCAGGATATCGACTTCATCTATCTGATTGCCGAACCCGGACCGGCGAGACAGATCCACCCCACACTGGCGTACCTGTATGCAGGCGACATTCCGGTCTATGCCAGCCAGGATGTTTACTCCGGGATTCCCAGGCCGCTGGTGGACAATGACCTGAACGGCATCGTTTTTGGCGACAGTCCCTGGCTGTTGTCACCGGGTGATGAACTGAAAAACAGGGTGTCGACATTGTTCCCGCAGAACACGGCACTGACGCTGAGACTTCAGGCCTTTGGCATTGACGCCTTTCGACTGTACCCACGCCTGAAACAACTGGAAAGCGTACCGGACAGTCAGATTTTCGGTGCCACCGGATTGCTCAGGCTGGAGGAAAACAACAACATCATCCGTGAACTGCGCTGGGCAACGATAGAGGATGGCCTGGCAAGAGCTGAGGGCCCGGAATAATTCGCCTGCAACATGGCCATGGAAGGCTGATGAAAAACCAGTTACAGCAGCTTGCCCGACGCTTCCGTTCAACGGCAGACAAAGGCAGTCATTTTGAAAAAATTGCCCGAACCTATCTGACCAGGAAGGGCTTCAGGAAATTCAGGCACAACTTCCGCTCACGCTTTGGTGAAATAGACCTTATCGCCGAAGACAAGGGCACGCTGGTATTCATCGAAGTCCGTTATCGCCAGGACCTGAGCCACGGATCACCACTGGCGACAGTGAACAAAGGCAAGCAGGAAAAAATAATCATGACGGCCCGGTATTTCTTGCAAAAAAACGGTCTAACAAACAGAATGCCGTGCCGCTTCGATGTGATCGGAATAACTGGTCCATCCGACAAAATACAAATCCACTGGATTAAAAATGCTTTCTAGCCGGTGGTTGACTATAATTCAGGAGCCTTATGAATTATCAGGAACGCGTAAAACAGCACTTCGCCGCCAGCATCGAAACCAAGATGCAGGCCATGGATGCCCTCACCCCTTATATTACGGCTGGCGCAGATTGCATGGTGCAGGCCCTGCTGAATGAAAAGAAGATCCTGAGTTGCGGTAATGGCGGTTCTGCCGGTGATGCCCAGCATTTTTCTGCCGAACTCCTGAACCGCTTTGAACGAGAACGCCCTCCGCTTCCTGCCATTGCCATCACCACCGATACCTCAACCCTGACCTCTATCGGCAATGATTACTCGTTTGAGGAAGTTTTTTCCAAGCAGGTAAGAGCACTCGGACAACGCGGCGACATTCTGCTGGCCATTTCCACCAGCGGCAATTCTCCCAACGTTATCCAGGCAATTCGCGCTGCGCACGACAGGGAGATGCATGTGGTGCAGTTAACCGGCAAGGAAGGTGGTGAGATGAGAGGTTTGCTGGCTGAAGGTGATGTTGAAATTTGCGTCCCTTCCAGCAGTACGGCTCGCATCCAGGAAGTGCATTTGCTGGTCATTCATTGCCTGTGCGACCTGATAGACACACAACTTTTCGGAGGTGAATAATGTTTTTACGTCTGGGTTTTGTCTTTTCTCTCCTGCTATTGCTGAGCAGTTGCGCCTCAGTGATCAGTGCTACATCCGGTGACGATGGCATTGAGGAAAATCGGGGCCGCCGCTCCATGGGCGCCATGGTAGATGACAGCAGCATCGAAACCACGATCAAGGTTAACCTCAATGCCGCAGACGAATTGCTCAAAAATGCCCATATCAGCGTTATCAGCTTCAACGGCACAGTTTTGATGGTGGGCCAGGTGCCGTCACAGGACATGAAAAACCTGGCCACTCGCGTTGCCCGGACATCGAGCTCCCGGGTCAAGGAAGTCTACAACGAGCTGGAAGTGGCTGGTGCCACCACCTTCATTTCACGCAGCAATGACGCCTGGCTGACGTCCAAGATCAAGACTCTCATGCTGGCGGATGCCGAAGTCAGCGGCTTGAGGACCAAGGTTGTGACTGAAAATGGCGTGGTTTACCTGATGGGTTTGTTAACCCAGGAAGAAGCCGACCGGACCGTGGAACTGGTGTCCAATACCAAGGGTGTCACCAAAGTCGTCCGCGCCTTTGAATATATAAATTAGCCACTTCCCACGTTGGACGATGGCAGAAGTTACTTGAGCCCAGTCCGGTAATGGTCTCAGGACTTTACGATGCGCAAGGCTGGACGCGTCGCTTTGGACTCGGACGACTCGACTGATTTCTTTGGACCAGGACCGGGCGGTTCTGGAATAGGATCATCGGTGTCGAAAATCATGCCTTGCCCATTTTCCTTGGCATAAATACCAAGCACCGCGTGGGTAGGCACATAAACGCGTGTAGGAATACCGCCGAAACGGCCATTGAACTCAATCCCCTCGTTGGTAATGACAAGTCCCTGAACTGCAACAGGAGAAATATTGAGGACTATCTGTCCATCCTTGACATAATTCTGGGGGACATGGACCTCCCGGGCATAGGCATTGACCAGGATATACGGGGTGCAATTATTCTCAAGAATCCATTCGTTTAACGCCCTGATCATATAAGGGCGGTGAGAAGTCATTGTCATGGGATGGCCTTCAATTTCCCGGGTTCTGCGTGTTTCCCGCTAAATCACGTCTCTACCGGAAACCGGGGGTTGTGTCGCAACACCACCCCCGACACGGTCTTACACCTTCATTTCCTTTTCCTGTTCGGAAAGGCTTTCTGCAACAGCTTCACGTTCAAACAGTCGCTGGCGATACTCGATAAGCGGCTTGGTTGCCTTGGTTTCAGGCAGCTTTATGCCAATCTCGGGCAGACGCCACAGAATAGGGAGCACGCAGCAATCAACGATGGTGAACTCTTCACTCATAAAGAAAGGTTTCTCACCAAAAATTGGCGAAATGGAAATGATGCTTTCCTTCAGCTCTTTGCGAGCCTTGTCCAGCTGTGCGGCAGTGCCGTCTTCAGCCTGCAACTTTTCAACCAACCCACACCAGTCTTTTTCGATTCTGTGCATCCACAAACGGGACTGTGCACGGGCTACCGGATAAACAGGAAACAGGGGTGGATGCGGGAAACGCTCATCCAGGTACTCCATCATGATGTTGGGCTCATACAGCACCAGGTCACGATCCACCAGGGTTGGCAGGCTGTTGTACGGATTAAGATCAGCCAGGTCTTCAGGTTTGTCATGAACATCAACGTCCACGATATCTACCGTTACCCCTTTTTCAGCCAGAACGATTCTGACCCTGTGGCTGTACTGACTGTTTCCATCTGAATAAAACAGCATTGAAGAGCGTTTGGTAACAACTCCCATAAATTTCGCCTCAACTATATTTCAATAGTGTTTTCGATATTCTGGCAAGCGCCGGAAGTATCAGTGTCCACCCACATCTTTCCAGTATTCGCGGTTCAGCAACCAGGCAAATACGCCTAAAAAGGCCAGGAACAACAATACGTATACACCCAGATGCTCACGGTCCAGGCGGGCCGGTTCACCAAGGTAGTACAGGAAATTCACCAGATCGTGAACAACCTCCTCAAAGGCTTCTTCGCTCAGGGAACCTGTGCCATCAACGTGGGCGGTGTGCTCGCAGTGCTCATCTTCACATGCCACAACACCCTGCAGTCCTTCCAGGACATTCGGCATGCCAACATTGGGAAACACCTTGTTATTGACGCCAAAGGGACGACTATCATCCTTGTAGAAACCGGTCAGGTAGCCATACAGCCAGTCGGTACCACGTGCCCTGGCCACCAGGGTCAGGTCAGGCGGAGCAATACCAAAGGCCGCTTCACCCACTTCTTCTGACATGGAACTGAACATGAGATCGCCAATGTTAATGTCGTCATTGAAGATCATGTATTCTTCCATCAGTTCTTCAGGAATTTCCAGATCACGGGCTACCCGGTTGTAACGGGAATACTGGGCTGAATGACAGCCCATGCAGTAATTGATAAAGGTGCGAGCACCTGACTGCAGGGATTCCTTGTCAGTCAGATCCAGGGACACGTGCTCCAGCTCCACTTCATGATCAGCAGCAACAGCCTTGAGCGGCAGCACCACCAGACCGGCAATCAATACGATAGCCAGGATCAACTGCGGGATGCTGATATAGCGGCCAGTCACCCGTTCCGGCGGCAGGCGGGTGGCTTCCTTGCGGGTATACCAGGGCATCAGCAGGAAGTAGGCAAAGTAAAGAACTGTGCACAGCTGTGACAGCATCGCGCGGGACTCCGTGGGAGCCCATACACCCAACACACCCAGGATGATGAAGCTGACAACAAACAACAGCAGTGCAATGCGGCTGTACCAGCCTTTGTAGCGAATGGATTTCACCGGGCTGCGATCCAGCCAGGGCACCACAAACAGGATGGCAATGGCAGCAGCCATGGTCACCAGTCCCCAGAACTTGGCATCCACACCAAACAGCGGGAAGGTAACCGCACGCAACATGGAATAGAACGGGGTGAAGTACCAGACCGGCGCAATATGTTCCGGTGTTTTCAGGTTATTGGCTTCGGTGAAGTTGGCATACTCCAGGAAGTAGCCGCCCATTTCCGGCATGAAGAACATGATGAAGCAGAATACAAACAGGAAGACCACCACGGCCACCAGGTCATGCACGGAGTAATACGGGTGGAAAGGAATACCGTCCAGCGGAATGCCTCTTTCGTCCTTGTTTTCCTTGATCTCGATACCATCAGGATTGTTGGAACCAACTTCATGCAGCGCCAGCAGATGGAGGAAGACCAGGAACACCAGCACCAGCGGCAGGGCCACCACGTGCAGGGCAAAGAAACGGTTCAGAGTGGCGCCGGAAATCAGGAAGTCGCCCTGAATCCAGGTCATCAGACTTTCACCGACAACCGGAATGGCACCAAACAGACTGACGATTACGTTGGCACCCCAGTAGGACATGTTGCCCCAGGGCAGAACATAACCCATGAATCCTTCAGCCATCAGCACCAGGAAGATAGCCATACCGAAGATCCAGATCAGTTCACGCGGTTTACGGTAGGAGCCGTACATGAAGGCACGGAACATGTGCAGGTAAACAACGGCAAAGAAGGCTGAAGCACCAGTGGAGTGCATGTAACGCAGAATCCAGCCGTAATCCACATCGCGCATGATGTACTCGACAGAGGCAAAGGCGCCATCGGCACTGGGTACATAG
>CAZBBS010000090.1:0-10842 GCA_964490145.1 uncultured Enterobacteriaceae bacterium | reverse complement strand
GATTTTTTACGCCTGCCCCTGGCTGGCATCATTGGCTGGCTGCTTTACCAGGAAGGGCTGGACCCCTTTGTCCTGGCTGGCGCCCTGATCATGTTCACCGGTAATTTCATCAATATCACCGTTGAAAAAAAGCGCCGTGAAGCCGAATCCAGGTCGTGAGTTCGGGTACAATAAACGACATGAAAATCAATCCCCAGGACATAAAACCCGCCCCGCTCTGGCGCCGTCTGGCTGCCATGGCCTATGACAGCATCCTGGTACTGGCAATCTGGATGGTGGTGGTGTTTATCGTCCTGTCATTGTTCGGTGTGGACAATGCCCGCACTGTCGACGGGGAAACGGTGACTCTCGATCCGCTCTACAGAATCCTGGTGCTGGCCTCCATGGTATTCAGCGCCTGGGCTTTTTTCGGCTGGTTCTGGACCCACAGCGGTCAGACACTGGGAATGCAGGCCTGGCGCCTGAAAGCCCAGAATGCGGATGGCTCCGGCATAACGCTCAAACAGTCGCTTATTCGTTTTTTTGCGGCAATACCGGCGTTTGTGATATTGGGCGCGGGCTACTTCTATCTCTGGTTCAATCCGCAGCGACAGACGCTACATGAAAAACTGTCTGATTCGGTGACCGTCATGCTGCCACTCATGGAAAAAGACAAGGCGTAACGCCCGGTTTCCCGTCAAATCCAGGACAACATTTCTTCGGGTTTCAGGGCTTCCATCTCCCCTTCCCGACCGTCACGGATTTTCGTAATCCAGTGTGCATCTGCCAACAGGGCCCGACCAACAGCTACCAGATCAAACTCCCCGGCCTCATATCGACGCACCAGTTCATCCAGAGACGTACGTTGCGCCGTTTCACCATGGAAAAATGACATGACATCGGTGCTCAGCCCCACCGAGCCCGCCGTGATAACCGGCAAGCCGGTCACTTTTTTGGCCCATCCGGCAAGATTGAGCGTGGAACCTTCAAACTCCGGCTCCCAGAACCGGCGCTGGGAGCAATCCATGACATCCACACCGGCATCAACAAATGGCGTCAGCCAGGCTTCCATCTCGGCAGGAGAATTCACCAGCCTGACGCTGTAATCCTGCTCCTTCCACTGGGAAATGCGCATGAACAGCGGCGTCTGTGGATCGACGACTTTTTTAACGGCTTTCACGACTTCGAGAGCAAAACGGGAGCGTTCGACCAGTGATTTGCCACCCCAATGATCTGTGCGCTGGTTGGTACCTTCCCAGAAAAACTGATCCAGCAGAAAACCATGGGCAGCATGAACTTCCACGGCATCAAACCCGATCTCATTGGCCAAAACAGTAGCACTGACAAAACTGTCGATACAGTCGGCAATCGCTTCCTCGGTCATGGGCTTGCCCACCATTTTTCCCGGTTTTTCCAGACCGGATGGGCTTTCCAGCGGCCCCGGTTTGAATTCAGGATCGACGTTATGCAGGGTCCCTGCATGCCACAACTGCAGCACAATGGGACCACCGGCTTCATGAACCGCGTCCACTGTCTTCTGCCACCCCTGCCTCGCTGCTTCATTGATATTGGCCAGTTTCGGATGATTATTGGCCGGTACCCTGTCGATGGCCGTTGCACCTGTAATCGTCAGTCCCAGGTCGGCCGATGCCCGCTGCCGGTGATATTCAGCAAAATCCCGGTTGGGAATGCCACCGTCGTTCTGATAGCGTGACATGGGTGCCAGAACAAAACGGTTTTTCAGGGTGAGATTCTTGATGGTGACTGGCTTGAACAGCGACTCAACAGACATGCCTGTTTCACTCCACACAATGGTACAAATTCATCATTCAGGTAAAAGTATGGGGCGGCATTGTCACATACCTGCCCCGTTCAGGCATCGCCCATCTGCACCTTCATCTGCCTGGCGGCCATGGCCAGGCCGCCATCGCCGCCATCGATGAAATGCAGATGACCACCCTGCCCGGTATGTTCGACAAAACAGGTCATGAGGGCCTCATCAGACACGTACATGCCGTAAAAAAGTTTCCCTCCCCTGCGTCCCTTTTCCAGCAGATTTTGCAGTGCCTCCTTTTCCTCAACCGTACAATCCATGATCAGGCGCAGGGTGTCATCGAATTTCCTGAAATCGCTGTGGCTGCTGATGGCATCCAGGTACTTTCGGGCGTTGAACCAGGGTGCCACCGGGTTGATGCCATGGCGAAATATCAGCACGGCGAGAATGATGTCTATTACTCTCGCCACAAAGGATGGGCTGAAAACCGACGCATGGTAGCGGTGCTCATCCCGTAAAGCCTGCCCCAGGGATTTATACTTTTTCAGGTTGTCCTGTACGGGATTGGTCTGGGCAATATCCCGGCCCATGATGGCCCTGAACCGCACCATCAATTCCTGGTACACATCCAGGGCCCTGGTATTCCGGGCAGCTACCAGCAAGCTGATAATACAGCCCTTGCGTGTGGGAACAGGGCTCCAGCGACAGGATAAGCCCTGTAGTGTCTCCACTGCCGCCTCTTCCTGGATAACCCCGTACTTTTCGTAGACATTTTTGGCCTAACGGTCGGCTTCTGCCAGACCGCCGCCACGAAACATGGCCAGGTATTTTCCCGGCGTGATTTCCAGCTTGGCGACCAGCACTTCTGCCCCGGAGGCGCGGATATCGCGCAGTGGAATAATCGCAACCCGCAACTCCAGGTCAAATTGGCTGACGGCCAGTTTTTGCAACCTGGCCAGTTCCTGGCTGACTACCGGGACTTCATTGGGTGGAATACAGAGACTGGCACCATCGCCGCCAAACACAAAGGGCATGTCCTGGCTTCCGGTCGCCAGCATGGCCTGGGTGATGCTGGCAGCCCCCACCAGGTTCACATCCTTGTATTTACCGATTTGGATGGCCTCGGTGGAATTGCGGATATCCGTGACCACCACCACCCAGTCATCAGGAAGCGGGCTGTAATGCATAACCCTGGTGAACTGTTCAAATTCGCTGAAAGAGGCCAGGTCACGGTAAAAATTCCGGTTCATGGCTTGACTGTTATCCTCATGCTGCCCGGCGCAGCAGAATCATACCGGTCACCAGACAGAACATGACCGGCAGGGAAACCGCCAGCAATGGGTTCAATTGGTACACCAGGCTGACGGTACTCAGCAGGTTCTGGAGAAGATAGAAAAAAATACCGAAGCAGATTGCAGTGAAGACTTTGGAGCCCATGGTCGCTGATCTCAGCGGACCAAAAATAAAGGCCACAGCAACGATAACCAGGGCCGCCGTGGTCAGGGGCTGCATGGCTTTTTTCCAGAATGACAAAAAATAGGGACTGCCATCCAGTCCCTGATTTTCAAATCGGCCTGCATAACGATACAGGTCAGACATGGACATTTTGTCAGGATCAATGATGAGCACTTTCAGCAGATCAGGGCTCAGGTCCACATCCCACACCTGCTCTTCAAAATCACTGACCCGGGAGTCCGTCATCCCGCGGCCGGCGGGAAATTCCGTCTGACTGCCCTGCTGTAACAGCCAGTACCCCTGCCCCTGTTCACTTTTGAAAACCGCTATTTCCGCATTGATCAACGTCACCAGTTCCCGTTCATCATTGAATCGGTAAATACTGACGCCATGCAAAAGGCCATCAGGATCAATGGCATTGAAATGCATGAACTCTTCATCATCACGCTGCCAGTGGCCATATCGGGACACAGCCACCTGTTCTCCCCTGGCCAGAGCCCGATCCAGCTCCCCCTGCAGTTCCAACCGGGGTGCAATGAATTCGCCCAGCAAAAATCCAGCAACCATGATCAGGATCGCCGGTTTCATGACAGACCAGACGATACGTATAACCCTGACCCCCGCAGTCTGCAGTACTACCAGTTCATTGGCGGCGGCCAGGATACCCAGGCCTACCAGCGAACCGATAAGCGCGGTCATCGGCAGCAGTTCATAAATATGCCTGGGGAATACATACAGGACATAGCGCACAGCATCAGCCATGCCGTACTGCCCTTCTGTTTCACCAAGTTCATCCACCAGGGTAAACACCAGGTCCAGTCCCGCCAGAACCAGCAGGACAACACCCATGGACTGTAGTACCTGGGTCATGATGTAGCGATCAATTCTGGTCATGCGTGTGACCGCCGCGGCAAAGACAGCGCCAGGTGTTTCTCCGTGAAGAGAAACCAGCCCACCGCCGTGAACAGCAGGTGCACCCACCACACACCGATCACCGGTGAGAGCCTGTTCTCCGCTACCAGATCACAGCTGGTCAAGAGCAGCCCAAAATACAGGATGTACAACAACACCGCCGGCACCAGTTTTGCAAAACGCCCCTGCCGGGGGCTGACCCGGCTTAACGGTACTGCCATCAGTGTCAGAATGGGTGCCAGCAGCACCAGAGAAAAACGCCACTGCAGCTCGGCTATACGGGAGGCATCCGATGATTGCCACAACTGCGCGGTCGTCATGGCTTTTTCCTCAACAGTGACATTGATATTAATGTCCCGGGCCGGAATCCTGACGCCCATTTCCCCGAAACGGGTCAGCAGGTAGCTTGCATCTGTGTCATCTTTTTCAGACAGGGAGCCTTTGCTGAACAGGACAAAACGACGCCCCTCCTCGTCTTCCGAAGGTATGGCGGTGGTGGCAACAGTGATGCGCCCATTCTCACTTTCATGCATGAAGACATTCTGCATTTCTTCGTCCACGATGCTTTCCGTGTAGGTGGTACGCCGACCCCGGGAAATATTCTGGAACAGGCCCGGCACCATGACGTCGAACTCATTGAGTTCCTTCTGGGCTTCCAGCAGGTTGTCGGTATTGACCAGACCCCACGGGGTCAGTTTCAGTGCCAGGCCCGCAATGAGCAAGGCCACCAGGCTGGAAGAGACGAAGGTGATGCCCAGCAACCGGCGCTTGCTTAACCCGCAGGAGGCCAGCACGGTCATTTCATTGTCGGCATACATTCGCCCGTAGGAGAGCAGAATGCTCAATAGCAGTGCCAGGGGCAGGATCAACTGGATGAATTCGGGAATCCGGTAGGACATCAGGAGCAGCAGCACACCGGGATCAATTTCCCCCTGGGAAGCCTGGGCAAGATATTTAAGGAAGCGACCCAGCACCACTACGGCAAGCAGGATGAAGGTGGTGGCGGCAGTCACCTGGAGAATCTGCCGGGTCAGGTAGCGGGAAATGATCATGCGGGGATTTTAGAGTATCGCATGGCACCGGGCTACCGTGCTTTTGCCATATTCCCGTGCCCGGAGTAGAATTTTGCGCTTATGTTGTTCACCTCTGATTTATGGAAATCCCTATGAATTTCACCATCAAAACTGCTGCGCTTCAGAATATTTCGACTTCCTGCATCGTTCTTGGCGTCTATGCCAACAAGACCTTGCCGGATGTGACTGCAGAAGTGGATAAACTGGTGAGTAAAAAACTCAGCAAAATCATTGAAGCCGGTGATATTTCCGGTGCTGCCGGCCAGACCCTGCTGGTACACCACGCCGACGGCATCCGCGCCAAACGCATCCTGCTGGTAGGGCTTGGCAAGAAAGCCGACCTGAATACCAAAAAGTTTGCCTCGATCGCCGGTGGCGTTGCTGCTGCTCTGAAAAAGCATGCCCTGGCAGATGCTCTGGATACGCTGGTCAACCTGCCTGTCAAAGGGACTGATACTGCCGGACTTGGCCGACAACTGGCCCAGAGTCTGGCCAACAGTACCTATCGCTACAACCACACCAAATCCAGCAAGGGCAAACCTGCTGCCCTCAAGAAATTTGATGTCTACCTTTCGGACACTGCCCAGCGTGCCGCATTGAAAAAAGCCCTGGAGAACGGCAACGCTGTTGCCACCGGCATGGCCCTGGCACGCGAACTGGGCAATCTGCCAGGCAACATCTGCACCCCAAGCTATCTGGGCGACCAGGCCATGCTGCTGGCCAAGCGGCACAAGGGACTCAAGACAAAAATTCTGACAGAGGCTCAGATGCGTCGTCTTGGCATGGGCTCTCTGCTGTCTGTCGGCAACGGCAGTGACCAGGAATCGCGCCTGATTGTCATGGAATACAAGGGTACAACCGCCAATACCAAGCCCAATGTCATCGTTGGCAAAGGCATCACCTTTGATTCCGGCGGTATCAGCCTCAAGCCGGGTGCCGGCATGGATGAAATGAAATTCGATATGTGCGGCGCTGCCAGTGTCTTGGGCACCATGGCTGCCCTGTGCGCCCTGAAACCAAAAATCAATGTGGTGGCCATTGTCGCCAGTGCCGAGAACATGCCCAGTGGCCGGGCCACCAAACCCGGCGATATCGTGACCAGCATGTCCGGCAAGACCATAGAAGTGTTGAACACCGATGCCGAAGGTCGGCTGGTATTGTGCGACGCCCTGACCTATGCCGAGCGTTTCAAGCCCAAATCCGTTATCGATATTGCCACGCTCACCGGTGCCTGCATTGTTGCACTGGGCTCTGTCGCCAGTGGCCTGATGAGCAACAACGATGCATTGGCAGAGAAATTACTTTCACTGGGCCAGCAGGTGAACGATCCGGTCTGGCGCCTGCCGATCTGGGATGACTACCAGAAACAGCTCGATAGCAATTTTGCCGATATCGCCAATATTGGTGGTCCGAAGGCGGGCACGATTACTGCAGGCTGCTTCCTGTCACGCTTTACCGAAAAATACCCCTGGGCCCATATCGACATCGCCGGCACAGCCTGGCTGCAAGGCAAGGACAAGGGTGCCACCGGCCGGCCGGTTCCCCTGCTGGTAGAATACCTGCTGACCAACGCCTAACCATGACCCAGGTCGATTTTTACATACTCAAGGAAAGTGAAGAGCAGGACCGCCTGGTATTTGCCTGTCGCCTGACAGAAAAAGCCATGAACCAGGGCCTCAAGATTCATATCCACACCAGTGATGAACAGACAGCGCAGGACATGGATGACCTGCTCTGGAGTTTCCGCCCTGACAGTTTCATTCCCCATGCCATTGTTGGCATTGATGAGGAACTCACCGAGGACGAGGATATCCCGGTCTTTATCGGTTTCGGCGAACAGGTACAGGCCCAGTCAATCGACCTGTTGATCAATCTGGGCACTGAGATTCCGGCAGGCCATGAAGGTTTTTCCCGCATTGCAGAAATCGTGAGAAATGCAGAGGAACCCAAAGCCCGCCTGAGGGAACACTGGAACAGCTACAAAGCCAAGGGCTTTGAACTCAAGCATCACCAGTTATAGGCAACCCGATTCAGTCCAGGCCCAGTATGGTGTTTATGCGCTTAAGCAGTTTTGAAGGACTGATGGGTTTTGGCAGGAAGCCGGCAACATCCTTGCCTTGGAACTGCTGCATCACCATCTCTTCGGCGTAGCTGCTGGTAATGGCAATCTTGACCTCACTGTTTGATTTTCGGATACGACGAAACACTTCATCACCCGTGAGATAGGGCATGGTCAGATCCAGGATAACCAGGCTTATCTGCGACTCAAACTCCATGAATTTGCGCAGTCCTTCACGGCCATCATAAGCACTGATGACATTGAAGCCGGCCCTGCGCAGGGTCTCGCCTGCTACATCGTGAACCAGTGATTCATCATCCACGATCAGGACGGTGACCGCCTTTTTGAGCATGCTCTCAGGCATATTGGCATTGAGCAGTACCTGGTCATCACAAGGCAGCAGGACAGTAAAACTGGTGCCCTTACCTTCCTCTGACAGAAACCGTATTGTACCTTTATGGTTGTTGACAATGCCCAGTACAGCAGGCAACCCAAGACCGCGGCCGGTAAACTTGGTGGAATAAAACGGTTCGAAAATTCGCTGCCGGATTTCTTCCTCTATACCCACACCGTCATCAGCAATCGTTAGAAACAGATATTTCCCCGGCGGAATTTCTTCCTCATTGGGTGTAAACCCTGTCATGGTCTCCGGATCAAAATCCATAATCCCGGTTGAAAGGCTGACTGTGCCGGCCTTCTCCCCAACCGCCTCGGCGGCATTGAGTACAAGATTCATAATGACCTGGCGCAGTTGGACAGAATCACCGGTAATTTGCGGCAGATTGCTGCCCAGCGACATAGTGAGCCCCACATTTCCCGGTATCGATGCATCAATCAGTGACAGACTGGCCTGAACCTGCTCATTAAGATCAATGGGTTCAAAAATGAATTTCCCCCCTCCCGAATAGGCCAGCATCTGGTCGCACAAGGCAGCGGCCTGGTGTGAGGCATTAAGGATATGGTTCATGTAACTGACCAGTTTTGAGTTTTCCGGCAGGTCCATGAGGGATATCTCGGCATACCCTACGATGCCGGTCAGCAGATTATTGAAGTCATGGGCAATACCCCCCGCCATAACACCCAGACTTTCCAGCTTTTGGGTTTGCTGAAGTTTTTCCTCAAACTCCCGCTTTTCCTTTTCCAGTTTTTTACGGTTGGTGATATCCACCACCTGGACAATGATTTCCGTCCCGGTTGAAAGTTTGAGAGGTTTCAGGGCGATATCCACAGGAACCTGGCTGCCATTCTTGCGGACCCCGAAGAGCACCCGGCCTGCGCCCATCTGCCGGGCATCAGAATTTTCCATATAGTCGGCACGCAGGGAGACATGATGCTGCCTCAGCCCTTCAGGCAGCAACATTTCAACCTGCTGATCCAGCAAGTCACCCTCGCTATAGCCAAACATATCGTTGAGAACGTTGTTACTCAGGACAATCCGACCTTCTGCATCCACAATCAGGATACCCACCGGTGACTGCATGATCGCCAGCTTGTAGCGTTCCTCTGTCCGAACCCTCTGGGTAATATCAGCAACAGAGATGACAACGACCTGGCCCTCATCAGTCATCAATGGGTTCAGACCAATTTCGGCAATGAACTCACTGCCGTCTTTGCGCTTGGCCATCAACTCCCGGTCAACCGCCGGCGTTTTTGGGGCAGCCTGTTTTATGAAGCCGTCACGCAAACTGACATGATTGTCACTGAACCGGTCGGGGACGAGGTCTTCGACGATCAAGGATGTGAATTCTTCGCGGGTATATCCGAAATACATCGCCCTCCAGGGATCGTAAAATGTAGCCGACATCAGCTTCAGCATCCCCCTGGCCACCAATACGGCCAGAGGCAAGGCCAGCGCAGCAAGAGCCAGGATGGCCAGTGTTGATCACCGCATTCGCCAGATGATCAACGAAGCCAGGACCGAACTGGACGTGGCACGGGTAAATCTGCGTGCCACAGCTGAACTGGCGAATATTGCTGTGCAGGAACTGGAAGCGTCCCTTCGCCTGGCAGAGGCTGAAGCCAGACGCTTTGATGCGGGCCTGAGCGACTTCTTTCAGCTCAACCAGCGTGAACAGGTGGTGGCAGAAGCCGAACTCAAGCGCTGGAGAGCCCATTTCGAGCATCAGGTAGCCCTGGCCAACTATTATGACGTGAGTCTGGATATGGACGCCCTCGGTCTGGACCAGGCGCTCTTCACGCCGCCTGCTGAATGACCTGGTCTGAAGAGGGCTGATGACCTTGGGTTATCGCCTGTGCAAAGGCTATAATGCGGCCCTTTTCGCACCCGAGCATCAGCAGTTATCCATGGACAAGACATACCAGCCCCAAGACATCGAAAAATCCTGGTACAAGACCTGGGAAGAAAACGGCTATTTCGCCCCCAGCGGCACCGGCACGCCTTACAGCATTGCGATTCCGCCGCCGAATGTTACCGGCAGCCTGCATATGGGGCACGGTTTCAACAATTCGATCATGGACGCCCTGATCCGCTATCACCGCATGAAGGGCTGCAACACGCTCTGGCAGGTGGGTACCGACCATGCCGGCATTGCCACCCAGATGGTGGTGGAACGCCAACTGGCCGCACAGGACAAAACCCGCCATGACCTGGGCCGTGAAAAATTCCTGGAAAAGGTCTGGGAGTGGAAAGGCGAATCCGGCGGCAACATCACCCGCCAGCTCAGGCGCCTGGGTTCGAGCATCGACTGGACCCGGGAGCGTTTCACCATGGACGAAGGGCTGTCCCGCGCTGTCGAGGAAGTGTTCATTCGTCTGTATGACGAAGGCATCATTTACCGCGGCAACCGTCTGGTGAACTGGGACCCGAAACTTCACACCGCCATCTCCGACCTGGAAGTGGTCTCAGAAGAAGAGAACGGCAATTTCTGGTATTTCCGCTACCCCCTGGCCAATGGCGAGAAAACCGCTGATGGAAAAAATTATGTGGTCATCGCTACCACCCGTCCGGAAACCATGCTGGGGGACACTGCCCTGGCGGTGAACCCGGAAGACGAGCGCTACCGGGACCTGGTGGGCAAGCATGTGATCCTGCCCCTGTGTGATCGGGAAATTCCGATTATTGCCGATGATTATGTGGATCCGGAGTTTGGTACCGGTGTTGTCAAGATCACCCCGGCCCATGATTTCAACGATTACGAAATCGGCAAGCGTCACAACCTGGAGATGATCAACATCCTGACGATTGATGCTGCCATCAACGACAACGCCCCGGCCGCCTATGCCGGTCTTGACCGCTTCATCGCCCGCAAACAGATCGTGCTGGACATGAAGAAAGCCGATCTGCTGGAAAAAATCGAGGATCACAAACTCAAAGTCCCCCGTGGTGACCGCAGCGGTGTTGTTATTGAGCCCTACCTGACCAACCAGTGGTATGTGGCCGTGGAAAGCCTGGCCAAACCGGCCATTGAAGCGGTGGAAAACGGTGATATCGAATTTGTGCCCAAGTCCTGGGAAAACACCTACTTTGCCTGGATGCGCGACCTGCAGGACTGGTGCATCAGTCGCCAGCTGTGGTGGGGGCACCGCATCCCGGCCTGGTATGACGAGGAAGGCAATATTTACGTGGGCAC
>CAZBBS010000089.1:0-10849 GCA_964490145.1 uncultured Enterobacteriaceae bacterium | reverse complement strand
CGCCATCGAGTTCACCGCCCAGTTCTTCCTGACCGCGGCGTACCAGTTCTTTCAGGATTTCGGCCGAGACTTCAACAGGACTTTTATCACCCGCCGCCGTCCGTATGGCAGGCATGCCCCCTTCACTGGATTCGACAAGTTCATAGGGCAGATCATAATCGATATCACTGATACCTCGTCCCATCAGGCGTTTGACAGACGAAATGCTGTTATGGGAATCACTGCGCCCCAGCTCACTGGCGTCAAAACCAACTGTGGTCTTGCCATCAGATCCATAGTGCACCACGGAAGGGACCAGGCAATGACCATGATGATCGCAAAAAGGATGCGCCTGCCCTTCCCTGGCGCTGGCCACCAGCGAATTGGTGGTCCCCAGATCAATGCCCACGGCTCTCTTGCGCACCTGGTGTGCTTTGGGCTTGCTTTGCCCGGGTTCAGAAATACTGAGTAATGCCAAAACCTTGCCTGTTTAAATGTTCAATAATCCAGCAGTTTTTCTTCTGCACTGTCGATTTCGTCGAGCAGCTTATAGAGAAACTGAAGCTTGTGATAGACCGCTTTTGCCGTACCGTGGTCCATGTTTTCCATGGCCTGGGTGAAATTCTGAATTTCCTGGTCTCGTTGACCTGCAACTGAACCCTTCAGGGCATCCAGTTTCTCCAGATTTTCGGATGCAATCAGGTCTTCGAGCTTTTCCCTGAGTTGCATCTGCTCAAGCAGAAAGCCAGGCTCCAACTGAGACTGGTCATGTTGATCAGGATTAATCTCAGCCAGTCGCAACAGATAGGCTGCACGCTTGAGTGGAGACTTCAGGGTGTCGTAGGCATCATTAACCAGGCTGGTCTGGCGTACAGCATCCAGACGCTCACTGTCGCTGCCATCAACCACACGATCCGGATGACACAATGCCTGGAGTTTGCGGTACTGCACATCCAGGATATCCAGGGGGACCTGAAAGGACTGCTGCAGGCTGAACAGGTCGAAATAATTGGTACTGGACAGGGACACGATAGAAAGAAGGCCGAATGGTAGCGTCAGACACTGAAGCTTTCGCCGCAGCCGCATTCACCCTTGGCATTGGGATTATTGAATTCAAACCCTTCATTGACACCAACCTTGACGAAGTCCATCTCGGTGCCGTCAATATAGACAAGACTTTTGGGATCCACGATGATTTTTACACCGTGATCTTCAAATACCTGGTCAGCGGGATTCAGTTCATCCACAAACTCCAGGACATAGGCCATGCCGGAACAGCCCGTGGTTGTTATACCCACACGGATCCCCAGCCCCTTGCCGCGGCTTGCCAACTGGCTGGCCACATGTTTCGCGGCGGATTCTGTCAGGGTGATTGCCATAATTACTGCTACCTTGAATTAACCGGATAAGGTGAAATTATTCGGCGTCAGGCTGCTCGCCGCGCTTCTTCTTCACATCGGAAATGGCAGCCTTGATGGCATCTTCCGCCAGCACGGAGCAATGAATCTTCACCGGAGGCAGACCAAGTTCTTCTGCTATTTCGGTATTTTTGATCTTGGCAGCATCCTCGATAGTGCGTCCCTTGACCCACTCGGTGAGCAGGGAACTGGAGGCTATGGCTGAACCACAGCCATAGGTCTTGAATTTGGCATCCTCAATTACCCCGGCATCGTTAACCCTGATCTGCAGGCGCATGACGTCTCCGCATGCCGGCGCACCGACCATGCCAGTGCCGACGTTCTGGTCGTCATCATCCAGTCGGCCCACGTTGCGAGGATTTTCATAATGGTCGAGAACTTTATCTGAATATGCCATCTCGTTTACCTGTCGAAGTGTCTGTCTATTCTGTGTCTGAATCTGAATTAATAGGTTTAGTGGGCAGCCCACTGAACCTTGCTGATGTCCACGCCATCCTTGAACATATCCCATAACGGGGACAGTTCACGCAACTTGCCAACGGCTTCCCTGACCTTGCTGACCGCGGTATCAACATCCTCTTCGGTAGTGAACCGGCCAAAACTGAAGCGCAGTGAACTGTGGGCCAGTTCATCGTCCATGCCCAGCGCCCGCAGCACATAGGAAGGTTCCAGGCTGGCAGAAGTACAGGCTGAACCCGAGGATACAGCCAGGTCCTTGAGCGCCATGATCAGGGACTCCCCTTCCACGAAGTTGAAACTCACATTGAGGTTGCCTGGCACCCGGTGATCTAGGTCACCGTTGACATAGACTTCTTCCATGCCATCCAGTCCCTTGAGGAAACGATCGCGAAGAGCCATCAGCCTTTCATTCTCTGAGGCCATCTCCTCGCGTGCAATACGGAAAGCCTCTCCCATGCCGACAATCTGATGGGTAGGCAGGGTGCCGGAACGCATACCGCGCTCATGGCCGCCACCATGCATCTGGGCCTCAAGCCTTACCCGGGGTTTGCGGCAGACATACAGGGCGCCGATACCCTTGGGGCCATAAGCCTTGTGGGCAGAAAAGGACATCAGGTCGACTTTCAGGTCCTGCAGGTCGATGGGTATCTTGCCTGCACTCTGGGCAGCATCGACATGAAATATCACTTTCCTGTCACGACAGATTTCCCCGATGGCCTTGATATCAGTAATGACGCCGATTTCGTTATTGACGTGCATCAGGGATACCAGAATGGTGTCTTCACGAATGGCGTCTGCCACTGCCTGGGGATGAACCAGACCATGCTGGTCCGGATCCAGGTAAGTCACTTCAAAGCCTTCACGCTCCAGTTGGCGGCAACTGTCCAGTACCGCTTTATGCTCAATCTTTGACGTGATGATGTGTTTGCCCTTGCTTTGGTAGAAGTGGGCAACGCCTTTCAGGGCCAGGTTATCTGATTCTGTGGCACCACTGGTCCAGACAATTTCACGGGGATCACAGTTCACCAGGTCCGCCACATGCTGCCTGGCTTCTTCCACAGCTTCTTCTGCCTTCCAGCCGAAGAGGTGGGACCGGGACGCCGGATTGCCGAAATTGCCATCCATAGACAGGCAATGCATCATTTTTTCCACAACCCTGGGATCCACCGGAGTAGTTGCTGAATAGTCAAAATAAATCGGGTTCATGACCTGCTCCAATACTGCATTTCCAGCTGCCCTCTAGAGGGAACTGGCTACTATTCTTTCAAGGCCAGAGGCCTGCTTGCTGCTTTGTTCGCCGCCCATTCCGGAATCAGCTTTCGACTGATCAACACCCTGCTGGGCACGATCACTCTGGCTGCGGGCGATTCGTTCAATTTCCCGTTTGGACACCAGATCGGCCAGGGTGATATCACTCAGAAAGCGATGAATCTGGGCACTCAGATCTTCCCATAAATGATGGGTAAGACAGGTTTCGCCACCCTGGCAGTCCCCTTTACCACGGCACTTGGTGGTATCCAGGGACTCGCTGACGGCGTCAATGATCTGGGCAACATTGATTTCAGAATCCTTCTTGCCCAGCAGATAGCCACCACCTGGTCCACGAACACTGCTCACCAGTTCCTGCTTGCGCAGTTTGGAAAACAGCTGTTCAAGATATGACAGGGAAATGTCCTGTCGCTTTGAAATATCACTCAGCGTAACCGGCCCTTTACTGGCATTGATACTCAGGTCCAGCATGGCGGTCACGGCATAACGGCCTTTGGTTGTCAGTCTCATGGGAGATAACCTGCTTGCTTTTGCGAGTGGGCATTATCCAAAAACCTACTAAATTAGTCAAGTATATAGCATACTAATTTAGTCAAGTACTCAGCAAAGGCCTATTCCTCCCCCTTTTTATCCAGTTGCGATTCGGTGGCCGTTAGCACGCCTCTGAGAATATTGATTTCCATGCGATCCGGCCTGATCCGGGTATAGAGACGACGTAACCGGGTCATCAACTGCCGTGGGGCCTTGGGATCGAGCACTTCGATGCGGGTGAGCACTCTTTCCAGGTGGCCAAAAAATCCTTCCATGTCTTCTACCGTGACCAGCGGCTGGTCCCAGTCATCATCCTTGCTGCGATTTTCACCCAGCAGGGCGGCCTTTCGAATTTCGTAACTTAACACCATGACAGCCGAGGCCAGGTTCAATGATGAATATTCCTCATTCGCAGGAATCTGAACATGGAAATGACAACGGCGTAATTCCTCATTGCTCAGGCCGCTGTCCTCTCGACCAAAGATCAGCGCCACATCATTGTGTTGACTGGCATCAAGGAGTTTTTCAGCGCATTCATCCGGTTCTACCATCGGCCAGGGAATACCGCGGGAACGGGCACTGGTACCAATGACCAGTCCACAGTCCGCGATCGCCTGATCCAGTGAATCGACAACAATCGCGCCGTCCAGGATATCAAGGGCATTAGCCGCCCTGCCCCGTGCAACCCCGGAAGGAAAATCCCTGGGATCGACCAGGTACAAATTGCTCAGACCCATGTTTTTCATGGCCCTTGCGGTTGCCCCGATATTTCCGGGATGTGAGGTTTGCATCAGCACGATGCGTATACGACTTAAATCCACTGTAATTCCGATTGTCAGAATGAATCCGGACTCCCCGATTCAATGGGGGCGCTATGATAGCAGAAAGCATCGCCAGAGGTTCTTTCTTACACGTCTTTTGTTATCATGCGCAGCACTTTTTGCCACCATCTGTGAACCCGCCTTAACACCATGCATGCCATCGTTAATATAGGACTGCGCGCTGCCAGAACAGCGTCTGAATTCATCCTGCAAGCCTGGGAGAGGCCTGACCGTATCAAGGTGTCTGAAAAAGGGCCTAATGATTACGTCACAGACATCGACACCCGGGTTGAGCAGATCCTGATCGAGCACATCCGCAAGTCCTACCCCGCACACAGTTTCATGTGCGAGGAAGCCGGCTACATCGAAGGCGAGGATAAAAGCACGGTTTGGGTCATCGATCCTATTGATGGCACACGTAATTTTATCCAGGGGATTCCCCATTTCTGTATCTCCATGGCCTGCCTGAAAGATGACAAGGTTGAACATGCCATCATCGTTGATCCCATCAAGAATGAGGAATTCACTGCCTCTCGTGGTAGTGGTGCCCAGTTTAATGGCCACCGCATGCGCACAGGAGATCGCCGCTCCATCGAAGGCGGTACCGTTAGTTTGAGTTGTGCCGGACTGAAAAACTATGATGCCCTGCTCCAGATCCAGCAAAACATGAAAGGCAAAATCGGCGCCATTCGCATGACCGGCTCCGCCGCCCTTGACCTGGCCTATATGGCCTCTGGCCGCCTGGACGCCGGCTGGATGTCCGGCATGAACCTGTGGGATGTCGCTGCCGGGATCCTGCTGGTCCGTGAAGCCGGTGGTTTTATTAGCGATAAAAGCGGCAATCCTGATTGCCAGGATGCCGAGTCACTGGTATTCAGTAACAGCAAATGTTTCAAGGAATGGTTGAAGCTGGTGATCAAGACGTCGTCTTGATTATCTTTTAAATTCTTTTCCCGTTTATCACCCGGATCATCAACAAAGAAATTCACTATTGAACAGGTTTCCTCCTGACGGAGGGTTTTTGCCTGCCTGTGAGGATTTTGCCCTGCCGGCAGATGATTACACTCCGTCAGAAAACTACCGCCCATATAAAACAAAAAACCCCGCTTTTCAGCGGGTTTTTCAACTCTTTTAAACGAAAAGAAAATCACGGCAGTGCATCAATTTCCTCACCTTCCTGCACCGGAGGCATCAGGTCTTCCTTCGCTACCTGCATGTGCAGCAAAACATCCGCTGCCACATATATCGAGGAATAGGTACCAATCACGATGCCGACGATCAAGGCAATGGCAAAGCCATGGATCATTTCCCCACCGAACACGAACAGGGCAAGCAATACCAGCAAGGTGGTGCCCGAGGTGATCAGGGTTCTGTCCAGGGTTTGGGTGATGGAATAGTTGATCAACTCCTCTGACTCGGTCTTTCTCAGTATGCGAAAGTTTTCTCTGATTCTGTCGAACACCACGATGGTATCGTTCAGGGAGTAGCCGATCACCGCCAGAATGGCAGCAAGCACAGTCAGGTCAAAATCAATCTGGAACAGGGAAAAAAAGCCCAGGGTGATAATCACGTCATGCGCCAGGGCCACAACGGCACCTACAGAAAACTTGAACTGGAAGCGCAGGGCGATGTAGACCATGATCATGATCAGGGCTACCAGCATGCCAAGCCCCCCCTGCTCCCTGAGTTCTTCACCAACCTGAGAACCAATAAATCCGGTTCCCAGCCACTCGACTGAACCCGAGGTTCCAGCCCTGAGCATCTCGACAATATTGTCAGCTGCCTGCGCGGCAACTTCAGGATCCACATCTTCGCCACCGGTTTCCTGAATCCGGATCTGCACATCGTTGTCAGTCCTGAAGTTGATGACTTCAAAGTTGTTATACCCGGCTTCACGGATGGTTTCCCGAACGTCTTCCAGGTTGGGCACCTCTGAATAGGACACCTGTATCTGGGTTCCACCGGTAAAATCCAGGCCGAAATGCATACCATTGATGACAAAGGATCCCAGGGAAACAAGGATGAGAATCACCGAGAACACCGTCGTTGGTGTCCGCAGCTTCATGAAATTGATGGTTTTGAGTTCGCTCATGCTTCCGCTCCTGTGGCAGCCTTGCGCGGTGGCGCCTCAATTCTGGTGCCTATGGATATGCTTTTGACATTCTTGCCACCGTAAATCAGGTTAATGATGGCACGGGTCACCATAATGGCGGTGAACATGGAGGTGATGATGCCGATGGACAGGGTAACGGCAAAACCTCTCACCGGACCGGTGCCGATGGAGTACAGGATGATGGCCACCAGGAAGGTGGTAATGTTGGCATCAAAAATGGTGATAAAGGCACGACCAAAACCACTGTCGATGGCCTTTTGCACCGGCATGCCGACTTTCAGCTCTTCCCGAATCCTGGCAAAGATCAGCACGTTGGCATCCACGGCCATACCGACAGTCAGGACGATACCGGCTATTCCAGGCAGGGTCAGCGTGCCGCCAACGATGGACATGACGGCAATAATCAGAACAAGGTTTACTGCCAGGGCAATGTTTGCCGCCAGGCCGCAGACTCTGTAATACCCGAGCATGAACAGTACTACCATGGCCAGACCAATCTGAACCGACAGCATTCCCTTGTCGATGTTGTCCTGCCCCAGGCTTGGCCCGATGGCATATTCCTCAAGGAAGTACATGGGAGCTGCCAGGGCACCGGACCGGATCAGCAGGGCCAGATCGTTGGCTTCCTTGGCTTCCACACCGGTGATCCTGAACTGCCGGCCCAGGGCACTTTGCATGACAGGTGCACTGATGATGCGTTCTTCGGTATATGGTTCGGAGCGACTGACCAGTTCGCCACTGGCATCACGTTCAGTCACCGTACGGGTCTTGGTTTCAATCAGCAGGATGGCCAGTCGGCGGCCGATATTGTTGCGGCTCGCCTCATTGATACGCCTGGCACCCACGGCATCCATGTTCAGGTTAACCTGGGGTAGTGAAGTCTGGGCATCAAAGCCTGACTGGGCATTGGTGACATTCTCACCGCTGACCACAATTTCCCGTTCTATTTTCAGCGGCAGACCGTCCGGGTCCGTGTAATCAAGCGTCGAGCCAGGCGCGGCACCGGGCTCGGCTACCAGGTGGAATTGCAGTGTAGCCACAGCGCTGATCAGATCCTTGGCGCGGGTAGTATCCTGGATACCGGGCAGTTCGATATTGATGCGGTTATTCCCCATAGGGGCAACAATTGGCTCCTTCACACCCAGTTCATCGACACGGGAGCGCAGGGTTGTCAGGTTCTGCTGCAGGGCATATTCCTGAAGCTGCACGGCAGCCAGTTCGCTCATGGTGTAATACAGCAGGAAGTCATTACCGGTTTCAGCCGTACGGAACAGGTAATCCGGGAATTCGTTGGTAATCAGTCTGATGGCCGCACTGCGGGTTTCCGCATTGGTGAAGTGAATGACAATGCGATTGGTGTCGTCCACTTCCAGCGGTGGGCGGTAGCGGATGCCCTCTTCACGAAACAGTGTGCGCATGGTGGCTGCCGAATCATTAAGCTGCTTGTTAATGGCAGCATCCAGATCCACTTCCAGCAGGAAGTGCACCCCACCCTGCAGGTCCAGACCATAGGTCATGGGTCCGGCTCCCAGTGATTGCAGCCACTGCGGCGTATTGGGCGCCAGATTAAGGGCCACGATATACTCATCAGGCAAGGCCAGGTTGATCAGTTGCTGGGCGCGGCTCTGGTCATCGCCATTGGCCAGGCGAATCAGGCCGTTGCTATCCTCAATCTGGGCTGAAATAAACTCAATGCCATCTGACTCGAGTGCAAAAACGGCGCTGTCCAGAGCACTCTGGTCAACCAGGCCGCTGTCGTGGGAAATCTGGATGGCCGGGTCAGGTGGATAGACATTGGGGGCGGCATAGATCAACCCTATCCCGAAGATGAACAGGATAAGCAGGTTTTTCCAGAGCGGATATTTATTCATCATTAAGGGAATTCCGTTCAGTCAACGATCAGATGGATTTGAGCGTACCCTTGGGCAGTACTGCTGAAATAGCTGATTTCTGTAATTTGATTTCCACGTTGTCGGCGATCTGCAGCACAATGTAGTTGTCATCCACCTTGGTCAGCTTCCCGAGAATGCCGCCATTGGTCATGACCTCATCCCCCTTGTTCAGGGAAGACATCAGATCACGATGTTCCCTGGAACGCTTGGACTGGGGACGCCAGATCAGGAAATAGAAAATCAGCGCAAATCCGCCGAAAAAGACAAGATTGAACATGGCAGAAGGCTGCCCGGCGGCCTCCCCAGACTGGGCGTAGGCGGAACTGATAAAGAAATCCATAGGTCTCCCCGGTGATGACTGGAGCGGTGCTCAGGCACCCGCTTTGATATGGTTGTTGTTAATGTTTGAATGAAAATCCGGCAATCTTTTCCCGGGATTTCCCTTGTTTTTACGCTTGCGAAGCTTCCAGAATCTGCTGCTGTTCATGGAACGTCTTCGCAAAGGCGGCCAATGTACCCTGTTCTATTGCACTGCGCAAATCAGCCATCAATGCCTGGTAATAATGCAGGTTATGGATAGTATTGAGCTGTGCTCCCAGCATTTCCTTGCATTTGTCCATATGATGTAAATAGGACCGGCTGAAGTTTTTACAAGTGTAGCAAGTGCAATTTTGATCAACAGGTGCCAGGTCATCCTTGTAGCGGCTGTTTCTGAGCTTCAGAAGCCCTTGAGAAGTAAACAGGTAGGCATTGCGGGCATTGCGGGTTGGCATCACACAATCAAACATGTCGATGCCCCGCTGCACCGCACCCACCAGGTCTGACGGTGTGCCCACTCCCATCAGGTATCGTGGTTTGTCAGCGGGCATATGGGATACCAGGGCATCCAGAACCTCCCACATTTCTTCCTTGGGTTCACCGACTGACATCCCCCCTACGGCATAGCCATCGAAGCCGATATCCACCAGGGCCTTGAGTGATTCAAGCCTCAGTGAGGGATACATCCCGCCCTGTACAATGCCAAACAGTGCGCCGGGTTTGCCCTCATGAGCATCCTTGCAGCGGCGGGCCCAGCGCATGGACAGTTCCATCGAGGTTCTGGCTTCCTGCTCGGTGGCCGGATACGGTGTGCACTCATCGAACACCATGATGATATCCGACCCCAGCTCAAGCTGGACCTCAATTGCTTTTTCCGGGCTAAGGAATACCCTGGCACCATCTACAGGCGAACGAAATTCGACCCCTTCCTCACTGATCGTGCGCATCTCACCCAGGCTGAATACCTGAAAGCCACCGGAGTCTGTCAGGATGGGTTTGTCCCAGCCCATGAAATCGTGCAGATCACCATGAGCCCTGATAATGCCGGTCCCCGGACGTAGCATCAGGTGGAAGGTGTTCCCCAGTAATATCTGTGCACCGGTATCTGCCACCTGGGAGGGCATCATGCCTTTCACGGAACCATAAGTGCCCACAGGCATGAACGCCGGAGTATCGACCACGCCGCGTGCAAATTGCAATTGCCCACGCCTGGCGTCAGTATCTTGATGAGAGGTATTGAATTGCATAGTCGCCGATAAGGAAAAAGGATAAAAGAACAACACCCGCCAGGGGGCCGCCTTTTATCCTTTATTTTCTATCCCTTACTTCAGTGAATTAAGGAAGCAGGTCCGCAACCCCGTCCCTTTCCTCGGAAAGCTCCTGGGCAGTCTTGTCCATCAGGTTGCGGCTGAAATCATTGATTTCCAGGCCCTGAACAATTGTGTACTCACCGTTTTCACAGGTCACCGGGTATGAATACACCAGACCTTCAGGGATGCCGTAACTGCCGTCTGATGGAATGGCCATACTGACGATCTTGCCGTTGGTGCCCAGGGCCCAGTCGCGCATGTGCTCGATGGCAGCATTGGCAGCAGAAGCTGCACTGGAAAGACCACGGGCCTTGATGATGGCTGCGCCGCGCTGTTGCACGGTAGGAATAAAATCACCTTCTACCCAAGCCTGATCAACCAGGGAGGCGGCATCGGCACCATCGACCTTGCAGTGATGAATGTCAGGATACTGGGTAGCAGAGTGATTGCCCCAGATGATCATGCTTTCCACATCGGTGGTGTGCTTACCGGTCTTGTTGGCCAGCTGGGCCATGGCACGGTTATGGTCCAGACGTGTCATGGCGGTGAACTGACCCGGTTTCAGGTCAGGGGCGTTGCGATAGGCAATCAGTGCGTTGGTGTTAGCCGGGTTGCCGACAACGATGACCCTGACATCACGACTGGCGTGATCATTGATGGCCTTGCCCTGTACGGAAAAGATAGCGGCGTTGGCTTCCAGCAGATCCTTGCGCTCCATTCCCGGACCACGGGGACGAGC
>CAZBBS010000088.1:2156-10915 GCA_964490145.1 uncultured Enterobacteriaceae bacterium | reverse complement strand
ATAACCTATAAAAACAGGCATTTTTTGAGGGTGTTGTGGGTATATGGTGCCCAGGAGAGGACTTGAACCTCCACGACCTTTCGATCACTAGCACCTGAAGCTAGCGCGTCTACCAATTCCGCCACCTGGGCTCAGGGGGGACAGTGCCATACCGGCACGAGGAGCGCACTTTACCGAGAGAGCACGCCCCTGTCAATGCCGGTTTGGGGTCAATTATGGCTTAATACCAGGCCCCTTCCTTGACCTCGATTCCCTCGTCAATCAGGGAGGTGAACAGGGCCAGATCGCTGCCGCGGTAGTGATAGGGATAGACCACAGCCGGACGGAAGGCATTGACGGCATCAGCGGCCTGGTTCTCGGTCATGGTGTAAGGCAGGTTGAAGCAGACGAAGGCCACATCAATATTCTTCAGGGCGCGCATTTCGGGGATGTCCTCAGTGTCACCGCTGATATACACACGTTTGCCGCCCAGGGTAGCCACATAGCCGTTGCCCCTGCCCTTGTCATGAAACTGCAGGCGATCCTCTGTCAGGTTATACATGGGGATGCCTTCCAGGGTAATCCCCAGGCGTTCGGTCTGGGCGCCGTTTTCCAGGGTCAGGGTCCGCACCTGCAGGGCTGCCGGCAATTGTGCCTTGACCGCCGCTGGCGCAATGATCAGCGAGGTGCCTGCCAGTCCGGTGAGCGTATCGGCATCCATATGGTCGCCATGAATATCGGTTAACAGGATCAGGTCCGGTCGCGGCAGGCCATCATAGGCCGCCACCCCGCCGACAGGGTCAACATATATCGTTTTGCCATCCCAGCCCATCACAAATGAGGCATGGCTGACCGGATGAATAATCAGGTCACCCTTTTCGGTTTCAAAGGTGTCGCCGGTCAGGCCCTGGGCGCTGGCCGTTATGGTCCAGGCTGCCAGGAAAAATAAGGAAATCAGTCTGTTCAGGTATGTCATGGTCACCCTCCTGCAATGGTGATACTACTGGCGTATAGAAAGAAGCAAGACTAATCCGGTGCCTGCATGGCGTCAATGTGGAATTGGGCACCTGTGTTTAGTCCAAGACGTGTATACTCGCGGCCATAAGCCTGTTCCCCGGAATTACCATGTCAAAAGACAAGCCCATCCAGGACCCCCATGCTTCGCGCGAAGCGTCCAGATATGCCAATCCCATTCCCAGCCGGGAATACATCCTTGAGCATCTTGAGCAACGCGGGGAACCCATCCAGTTCAACATCCTGTGCCGGGAACTGCAATTGCCAGATGCGGATAGCTGCGATGCCCTGGTCAAACGCCTCAATGCCATGTGCCGGGATGGCCAGCTGATCTGCAACCGCTCCGGCAGTTATGCCCTGGTCAACAAGATGGACCTGGTCAAGGGACACATCATGGGCAATCGGGACGGTTTCGGTTTTGTCATTCCGGAAGACGGCTCGGCTGACCTGTATCTTAGTCCCCGCCAGATGCAGAAAGTTTTCGATGGCGACACCGTTCTGGCCCGGGTAGCCGGCGTCGACCGCCGAGGCCGCCGCGAGGGCAAGGTGGTTGAAGTGCTCAGCCGCAAGAGTGCACGCCTGGTGGGCCGTTACTACCGGGATGCAGGAGCCGGTGTTGTAGTCCCCCATAACAAACGCATCAACCAGGAAATCCTGGTCTCCAACAAACACCGCAAGGGAGCCAAAGATGGCGACTTCGTGATGGTGGAGGTCACCCGCTACCCCGAAGGGCACCGCAAGGCCACCGGTGAAATCACCGAGGTGCTGGGCGATGTCAGCACTCCCGGGATGGAAATCGACATTGCCTTGCGTGTACATGGCATCCCGCATGAATGGCCGCCCGGCATCGAGGAAGAGCTGGCGCGACTACCCGATGAGCCCTTGCCCGAGGAAACCCGACACCGGGTCGACCTGCGAAACCTGCCCTTTGTCACCATTGACGGCGAGGATGCCAAGGACTTCGATGATGCGGTGTATTGCGAGGCCCGCCCTGACAAGTCCTGGACCCTGTACGTCGCGATCGCCGATGTATCCCACTATGTGCAGGTCGGTACGTCCCTTGATCTGGAAGCCACAAACCGCGGCAACTCGGTGTATTTCCCCGGCTTTGTGGTCCCGATGCTGCCCGAGAAACTGTCCAACGGACTATGCTCATTACGCCCGGAGGTGGATCGCCTGGTGATGGCCTGCAAAATGGACATCAATGCCGAGGGTGAAATCACCGATTACCAGTTCCTTGAGGGGATCATTCATTCCCATGCCCGGTTGACCTATACAGAAGTCGCGGCCATGGTCCAGAAACCGGAAAATGACACCGAGACCCACCTTCAGCATCACCTGAAGGAAAAGTACGCTGCGCTCGTCAATGACCTGGATGCCCTGTACGCCCTGTACAGGACCCTGCACAAAAGCCGGGAAAAACGCGGCGCCCTGGATTTCGAAACCGTGGAAACCCGCATCGTGTTCACCGAGGATCGCAAACTGGCGGAAATCCTCGAGGTGGAGCGTAATGATGCCCACCGCCTGATCGAGGAATGCATGCTGTGCGCCAACGTGTGTGCGGCAAAACTGCTGCTGGAGCTGGAAGCCCCTGCGCTCTACCGCGTCCATGCCGGCCCGAACCCGGACAAGGTGGAAAACCTGTATGACTTTCTGCGCGGCATCGGTATCGGCCTGGCCCGCAAGGAAAACCCGACGACCACCGATTACCAGCTTATCCTGAAACGTCTGGCAGAACGGCCCGACCGCCTGATTCTGCAGACCATTGTCATCCGCTCTCTGATGCAGGCCAACTATTCTCCGGAGAACATCGGCCACTTCGGGCTGGGATTCGGTGCCTATACCCATTTCACCTCTCCCATACGACGCTACCCCGACCTGCTGGTGCATCGCGCCATTCGCTACCTGGTGCGCAGCAGGAAAAATGCCCACCTGCTGCCAGTCAAGGGGGCCAAGCCCCTGGACAAAAAGGCCATCTATCCTTACCAGACGGGAGAGCTGGCCGAACTCGGGGGCCACCTGTCCAACTGTGAACGCCGGGCAGATGCGGCCAGCTACGATGTCATCGACTGGCTCAAATGCGAATACATCCAGCAGCATATTGGTGACACATTCGATGGCACCGTTGTCGGCGTGGTCAACTTTGGCCTGTTTGTGGAACTGGATGACATTCATATTGAGGGACTTGTGCACGTTACCGCCCTGCGCAATGACTACTACCACTTTGATGACGTTGGCCTGTCACTTACCGGAGAGCGCACAGGTGAAAGCTTTCACCTCGGCGATCGTGTACATGTACAGGTATCGCGAGTGGATATGGATGATCACAAAATCGACCTGCAGCTGCTGGAGGTGATTCAGCGCAACCGGACCTCTGCCCCGCTGCCCCAGCGTCAGCGGCAAAGCCGCAGGAGCACCGAGAAGGGTAAGGAAAAAGCCGGTTTCAAAAAGGGCGGCAAGGACAGCAGCAAACCGAAAACCGGCAAGAGCAGCGGCAAGGCGCATAAAGGCACCAAAGGCAGCAGTAATAAAAGAAGCAGGAAACGATGAGTACCCTGGAAAAAGTCTACGGCATCCATGCCGTCTCCAGCCTGCTGTCCCATCATGGTGACAGTGTAGAGCAGCTTTATGTTCAGGCAGGGCGGCAGGACCGCCGTATCCAGGGCCTGATCGACCAGGCCGCACGCTTTGGCGTGAAAGCGCAGCAGGTCACACGCCAATTTCTGGATGAGCAATGCCCCGGGGTTCACCAGGGTGTGCTGGCGCTGGGTCGGCCGATCTCCGGTGAGAAACAGGAGCAGGATCTGTTTGTGCTGCTCGACGGCCTTGACCACCAACCCTTTCTGCTGGTTCTTGATGGGGTCACAGACCCCCATAATCTGGGGGCCTGCCTGCGTTCAGCCGAAGCGGCCGGTGTGGATGCCGTGATCGTTCCCAAAGACAAGTCCGTACAGCTGAATCCAACCGTACGCAAGGTAGCCTGCGGCGCTGCCGAGATTGTGCCCTTCATTGCCGTGACCAATCTCGCCCGCACCCTGCAGGACCTGCAGCAGCGGGGTATCTGGATATTCGGGGCGGCTGGAGAGGCCGACCAGTCCCTGTATCAGGCTGATCTTAAAGGCTCTTTGGCCATTGTCATGGGATCCGAAGGCAAGGGCCTTCGCCGCCTGACCCGGGAGCATTGCGATGCCCTGATTTCCATCCCCATGGCCGGCGAGGTCAGCAGCCTGAATGTGTCCGTCTCCACAGGCATCTGCCTGTTTGAAGCGGTCCGACAGCGCAGCAAGTAAATCCCGACTCACAACTTCTTGTGCTTTTGATACTTTTCCTCTGCGCAGGCAGCGTCACGGGCGCAGTCAGGGGTAGGTAAAAGGCATTTTCGGCACCCCAAACAGTACAGAAGTACGTACAGGGAGCCGAAAATGCCTTTGAACACCGCCCTGGCAAGCGCAGGGGCCGCAGAAATAGTTGATTTTCATACTCAAATCCCTATAATGCGCGGCTCTTTTACATACATAACTCCTTGTCTCACCCCAGTACCGCAAGGCTTAAATCATCAGAGCTAGGGGAGACTACCAAACCGAAGGGAGCATTCAATGCGCCATTACGAAATCGTATTCATGGTGCATCCCGACCAATCTGATCAGGTTGCCGGGATGCTGGACCGTTACTCGAAGCTTGTAGCCGATGCCGGCGGCAAGATTCACCGTCTGGAAGATTGGGGCCGTCGCCAGCTGGCTTACCCGATCAACAAGATCCACAAAGCCCATTACGTACTCCTGAACATCGAGTGCGGCCAGGACGTGCTTGATGAAATCACTACCCTGTTCCGCTACAACGATGCCGTGCTGCGCAACCTGGTCATCAAGCGTAAAGAAGCCATCACTGAAATGAGCGACATCATGAAGGCTGAAAACGAAAGCCGTGAGCGCAAGGCCCGTGCCAGCGCCCGGATGCAGGAAGAAGCCAGCTTTGATGATAGCGATGCTGATGACAACAGCGATGACTCTGACGAAGCCGAAGATGCTTCTGACGACGCTGATAACGCTTAATAGCAAGATTTCACTGGAGAATAACCATGGCAAGATTTTTTAGACGCCGCAAATACTGCAGGTTTACTGCTGAAGGCATCAATGAGATCGATTACAAGGATCTGGATACACTGAAAGCCAATATCTCGGAAACCGGCAAGATTGTTCCAAGCCGTATTACCGGTACCAAGGCACGTTACCAGCGTCAGCTGGCCACTGCCATCAAGCGTGCACGATATCTGGCCCTGATCCCTTACACTGATTCTCACGAAGTGTAATTGAAGAAATTGGGGACAGAACACTATTTTGGATAAAGGGATAATCCCTCTCCAGGCTTCCTGGCACAAAAATGTGTTCTGACCCCATTTTCTAAAAGGGGAAAGCATGCGCGGACTGGCAGAATATGTCATGGTTGGCCGCCGACAGGCCATCATCATAGTTCTGCTGTGTGGCTTCTTTCCCTTGCTGTACTTTCTCAGTGCGGCAGTTGTTGGCCTGGTGACCTTGCGTCGGGGCCAACAGGAAGGATTACTGGTCCTGCTGTGGTCGCTTTTACCGGCAGGCACTTTATGGAGTATGGGAGACAGCTCGCCCGTATTCCTGATGCTGGGCACTTACGTCCTGGCATTGGTACTCAGGCGGACCGAATCGTGGCAGCTGGTGATTTTACTGGCTATCGGCTTGGGTCTGCTGACCCAGGCAAGCCTGTTGATCCAGCCCGAATACCGGGCCCAGGTGGAACAGGTGGTCAACGAAGGCCTGCAGGCTCAGTTGAACCAGGCGGGACAGGCTGAGTACACCGCTGAGCAGGTGGTTGACCTGCTGCTTAGTTTTTATGGCGCCTACCATGCCTTCATGGTGACCATCTGTATGATGATCAGCCGAAGCTGGCAGGCCAAATTGTATAACCCGGGCGGGTTCAGACAGGAGTTTCATCTCCTGCGATTCGATCCCAGGGTCATGATACTGCTGCTGGGATTGATCCTGGCAGGGTTGCTGGATATACCGCCGCTTGACGGTTTGCTGCCGCTGTTCAGTGTAGCGCCGATGATCGCGGGTCTGGCAATAGCCCACTGGATAGTGGCAAAAAAGAAGTTGGGTACGCCCTGGTTGGTTTTGTGTTACCTGACGCTGTTTATGATGGCCCCGGCCATCATTCTGCTGGGTCTTGCAGACAGCGTACTGGATTTACGCAGACGGCTGGATCGTCAGGATGACTGACCAGGACGCAAAAAAGAGATTTATACAGGTTATTACGAGGTAGGAAGATGGAAGTCATTTTACTGGAAAAGATGGGCAAGGTTGGTGACGTGGGTGACCAGGTTACTGTAAAGGCCGGTTATGCGCGCAACTTTCTGTTCCCGCAGTCCAAGGCCATTCCGGCAACCAAGGAAAACATTGCCACTTTTGACGCCCGCAAGGACGAGCTGCTGAAAGCGGCTGCCGAGAAACTGCAGGGCGAGCAGAAACGTGCTGCACAGATCAACGGCCTGGTTGTCGTTATCGAAGCCAATGCCAGCGACGATGGCAGACTGTACGGTTCTATCGGTACTCGCGAAATCGCTGCTGCCGCTGTTGAAGCCGGCAAGGAAGTCGACAAGAGCGAAGTGGATCTGCCGGAAGGTGCCCTGCATGAAATCGGTGATTACAACATCACCCTTCACCTGGGCCCGGAAGTCACTGCCGAGATTCAGGTCAAGATCGTTCCTACCGGCCAGGGCGCTGATGCTGTTGCTGAAGCCGCAGCCGATGACGAGTCACCTGCTGCCGAGTAAGCTGGAAAGAAGTTAGTAGTCCGGGAAAAACACCGGATCAACGCAAAAGCCCGGATTCAAAAGATCCGGGTTTTTTTTCGCCGGAGAAAAGAGGCGGAGGCAGGAGGCAGGAGGCAGGAGGCAGGAGGCAGGAACGTTGATCGTTTTTCCGGGATATCCGTCAAGTCTTTTTATCTGCCTGAAGTAAAAATAGAGTCCAGAAACCCAAAGACTTCCAGAAACAGCCCTGCCTCCCGAGCGAAGCACGTCGCGCGAAGCGCGTTTTACTGACTGATCTGCCGCGCGTCCCAGATCACCTGCGCATCCAGTGATTTACTGTAGACCAGCTCTCCGCCGAAATTGGTTTTGTCAAAACCGAACACCTCATACAGCGCTTCAAACTCACCCTGTTCTCCTGCCGACAGACTGGCATGGAGTGTTTCCAGGGCAGTCCGGCTCGTGAGCTGGTCAGTTACATTCAGCAGGCCTTCATCACGCATCCCTGCTACCAGTAAGAACTGATTGCCATTGGGGGCCTGGAAAGTGGACACCATTCCATAGTCCTGGAAACTGTCAGTGCCGGACAGGCCCGATGACCCCACGTAATATTCCTTGGTTTCCAGGTTGTAGAGTTCGTCAAACGTTGCGCCGATGGATAGCCCTGAATCGGCAAACATCAGGTCCAGCAGGGAGTCCATGCCGCTCAGGTATCCCAGGTAAATGATGTGGCTTGATGCCAGATCAGCCGTTTCCAGCGCAGATTCCATGATTACGCTGATCCGGTCTGCCTTGGCATGCAGGGGTGGCAGAATTCGAGCCATGGCGCCAGCCACACTGACCGGGATATAACTCAGATCCAGATTGAACATATGCCTGCCCTGTTCAGGGTACTGCTCCTGATAGGTATTCAGGTCTCCGGGGGAGTTGATGTTGAACTCCCGTACCATGCGGGTCACATTTCCGGCGTTATCCACTTCACCGAAAATATAGTAGTCACCGATGACCAGCAGGATTGGCAGGTCATCATCAAGAAAAGCATCCCAGGGTTGCAGCTGCTGGACGTCGACACCAGCCGCTGATTCCTGCTCCGGTGCCCGAATGTCCATCCGCAACAGGTTCAATACCAGCAGCAGCACCAGTACGCCCAGTATCCAGGGCATATAGGGCAATCTGGCCGCCTGGCTCAGTGCCCCTGTGGCCTGTCCTGAGCTTTCATCACCTGATTCAGCCGCAGTGTTGCGAATGGTGGTAATGATGTATTGCCCTTTGGGAATATTGATACGGTACTTTTCCTGCTTACCAGACCGGGCAAAATATGTCTCCAGCTTGCTGCGCAGATTATAGATGTGGACCCTGACGATGGAATCGCGGGACACATCAAAGTCTGCTTCCCGGCCAAGAACATCAATGGCTATCGCCGCTTCCTTGGGTGTGTCACCGTTTATGGAACATTCCACGAGGTACTGAAGAATGGCGCCATAGGTCTTTGACCTGCCCAGAACACCACTGCTGATGATGCGTTCAGCCAGGGCTCGAAGTTCATTGGGCTCAATCTGGATCATGGGGCAGGATCAGGATGGAAAACCACATTTTGACTATTTTCTGAGCAAATTCAAGGTCTTTCTTAACGTTAAGCACACCGAAACCAGGATAATTAACAGGTTCATTAACATTCCATAAACAGTTATAAAACAGTTAATTAGACGAGCGGGGCATGAGAAGCCACTAGAATCCACTTTCCCCGGGTTGACCGTTCCTATCGTCAGCCTTGAAAAAGAGAGAGTTGACGAGTTTCCATGATGAGCAGTCCGTTTAACGTTAAAAAATTTCCCTTGACGTATTCTCTGGCCCTGGCCGCAGCCGGCCTGGCCTCAATGGCCAGCAGCATCCAGGCTCAGGATGATAACAACAGTGATCCTCCAGTTTTCGAATCCATCATTGTCTGGGGACGGGGTACTGAAATGCTGGGTACGGCAGACTC
>CAZBBS010000088.1:0-2056 GCA_964490145.1 uncultured Enterobacteriaceae bacterium | reverse complement strand
AACCTGGAACTGAGTGCAGAAACCGACCTGAATCTGTACGCCTCCACCTACAAGATGCAGTTGTACGGCAATCCGACCTACTTCCTGAATGATCCGGTCAACGGTGACCAGATTGAGCAGTTTGACGACCGCAACATCTTTGGCGGCTCGCTGGTGCACAACCGCAACTACATGCTGGCCAACCGCGTGGTCAATCCCACCGTTGGCGTGGATTTCCGTTTTGATGATATTGGCCAGGTTGCCCTGTTCAATACCCGGGAGCGCCAGCGCCTGGGTATGGTGCGCAGCGACAGCGTGGAAGAGTTGAGTGTCAGCCTGTACGGGGACGTGGAAGTATTCTGGACAGATACCTTCCGGACCAAGGCCGGTCTGCGCCAGGAGTTTTACGACTGGCATGTCACTGCACAGCGTACCGAGAACTCCGGGTCCGGCAACGATTCCATCCTGCTGCCCAAATTCACCGCTGCCTGGATTCCCCTGTCAGGCCTTGAGCTTTATGCCAATTACGGCCAGGGCTTTCATTCCAACGATGTCCGCGGTGCTGAAATTGTGGTGGACCCGGTGAGTGGAGATCCGGTTGATCCGGTGGATGTCCTGGTTCTGGCGGAAGGCGCCGAAGTGGGTGCTCGCTTTGAGCCCTTTGATGGCCTGAACGTCACTCTGGTCCACTTCTGGATGGATCTGGACTCCGAACTTCTGTTTGTCGGGGATGCCGGCACCTCAGAGCCCAATGACCCCACTCGCCGTCGTGGCCTGGAGCTGTCCACCTTCTGGGAAATCAATGACTACCTGGTCCTTGATGCCTCCTTTACCAAGAGCCATGCCAGATTCAGGGGGGCGCCCGCTGGTGCCAACTTTGTCCCGGATGCGCATGATGTCACGGCCAATGTCGGGATCACCCTGGTGCATCCGTCCGGGTTCACCGGCAGTTTCCGGATGCGGCATTTTGGCGATGCCCCGCTGGAAGAAACCGCCAGTGTTCACAAGGATGGCACCACCCTGTTCAACCTTGGGCTGTCCTGGGCCAACGAGCGCTGGGAAGCCGGTCTTGATGTGCTCAACATCTTTGATGACAACGGCAATGACATCGAGTTCTGGTTTGAATCCCAGTTGCCCACCGAAGCCGCGCCCGTGGAAGACTTTCACTTCCATCCGGTGGAGCCCCGGGCCTACCGAGCCACCGTTAAATACAAGTTCTGAACACCCGATTCCACAGCCTTTTTCATCCGCCGGCAGCCTGAAGCCTGCAGGTGAAAACAGGTTGCCGGATCACCGTTGGATGAATGTGTGAAGCAGGTGTGCATTGCCTGTGGATAACTCATTTACCCCGGCAATTACCGCGTTATTTACGATAAAGTAAATGCAAAATACTGACTGCCGTGGCACTATTACCGACCCGGTTCGCGGCATGCCGCCCGGGTTATTTTTCCAGGAAAACACCGGACACGACGACTCCCAGGCATGGCCGATTCACCTTTCAGCGACAAGCGGACAAACGAGATGCCTGCGCCGCGGGCAACCAGTCTCAAGGTACCGCCCCACTCCATTGATGCCGAGCAATCCGTACTCGGTGCGCTGATGCTGGATAACAGTGTCTGGCATGATGTGGCCGAAATCCTGATCCTGGAAGACTTTTACCGCAAGGAACACAGCCTGATCTACCAGGCGATGCAGCACCAGGCAGCGTCCAGCAATCCCATCGACCTGGTCACCCTGAGTGAGGCCCTGCATAACGCCAACAATCTTGAGGACGTCGGGGGACTGGACTACCTTGGCGAACTGGTGGCCAATTCGCCGAGTACGGCCAATATTCGTGCCTACGCCAGCATCATTCGGGAACGGGCTATCCAGCGCAAGCTGATCCATGCCGCCAACCAGATTACCGAGAACGCCTTTAATCCGGATGGCCGTGACAGTATGGAACTGCTCGACCTGGCCGAGAAACAGGTATTCAAGATTGCCGACGACCGTCCCCGTGATGGCGGCCCCCGCATCGTCAGCCCGATTGTGGATGATGCCCTGGCGCGCATCGACAAACTGTTCGAGGCCAAGGGCA
>CAZBBS010000087.1:0-10988 GCA_964490145.1 uncultured Enterobacteriaceae bacterium | reverse complement strand
CGCCAAAGAAAGTAACGCCCGCCCGGCAGGGCAAAACCTGCGCCGGCAGGCGAATCCCACTCCGTCAGGAGAAACCCTAACGGCAGTTGAAAATAGTTTTTGCCTTCGATTTTCTAAAAATCCACATTCACCGTCAGACCATACCTCGCCGGCTCACCCAGCTGTGTATACCCCTTGGCGGTATAGCCATCGCGGGGATCGTTGCCAAAGTAGAAGCCCCTGACAAAATAATCCTCATCGGTCAGGTTTCTGCCCCACAGGATCGTGTGGATGCGACCCTTTTGGTATGCCAGGCTGGCGTTCAGCAGGACATAGCTGTCAGATCTGACGTCATGGCTGTCAGAAAAGTAGAAGCTGTCCCGGCCCTGGAGATTGACATCAAGGGTTAACAGGTTGGAAAAGGTAAGCGCACCACCCAGCGTAAACTGGTATGAAGGCGCATGGGCCTGTTCGCGGCCGTCAAGATTGTCACCATTGGCATTGATGAAGTCCTGGTATTTCGCTTCCAGCAAACCCAAAGAACCGTACAGGGCAACATTGTCCCTGAGCTGCCACTGGGTGTTTAGTTCAAGCCCGTTGTTGCGGCCGCCGGCAGCGTTGCCAATGTAGTCGATGAATTCGGCGCTGCCGTCATCCCTGACCCTGACCGTGGAACTGGAAATTTGCACATCATCCCGCTCCATGGTGAACAGGGCCAGTTGCATCAGGATGTTGTCGGCAAGCTGGCCTTTGAAACCGGCTTCCACGTTCCACAGGGTTTCAGTCGTGTACTCGCGCAGGTCGGCATCCAGGCTGCCATCGGTGTTGAATCCACCGCTCTTGTAGCCTCGTGAGATGCCAGCATAGAGCAGGTTGTCGTTATCGAGGTGATAGTTCAGGTTGAACTTGCCGCCGACCATGTCATCCGAGGGATCAAAACGCAGGGCATTGGTATCTGAATAACCGGCGCTGTAATGCTCACTGCGAGCACCCAGGTCCACTGACCAGTGATCATTCAGTGATGTATTGGTTTCCGCGTAAATCGCCAACCGGTTGGTGGTGAAATGACTGGAAAAGGTGTCAGGCAAAAAGGTGTAGGCCCGATCCAGGCTGACTGTCTGGTGCAGTGAGTAGATGCCCGCGACCCAGTCTGTCCGATCGCCAAACAGGCGCCCGTCTTCACTGGAAACAACGCGCAACTCGCCGCTGGTGGTTTCACGGTCGCGGAAGTACTTGTCTGTGGAGGAATATTCCCAGGGATGAAAGCCGGTATAGACCCAGTCTTCATCGTAGCCATAATCCATAGCGGACTGGGCAAAGCCGCCCAGCACCTCGAAAGAAAATGTATCGAAACGTGATGAGGCATATTTCAGGCTGGCCAGTTTGGAGTCTTGGCGATCAAAGCCGGGTTCATCGGACAGGGTATCCCTGAGATTGTCCAGGGAGAAGGCATCGTAGCCATTGTCCAGATCGATCAACGAGGTAGTGAAATCCAGTTGGTCGGTGTCATTGATCAGCCAGCGGAATTTGGCGCGTATGGTGGTTTCTTCCCGGTTATTGGTGGGACGGTCCAGGAACAGGTTACGACTCGCACCATCACTTTCCAGTTGTTGGAAAGACAGGCGGTAAAACAGGTCGTCCGTAGCAGGACCGGAGACATAACCCGCAACACCATATTCATCGTTGTTGGCTCCCAGCAGTTGTACACCATAATGCTGTGATTCTGTAGGTGCCTTGCTCTGCAGGTTGATCAGGCCGGCAAGGGCATTGGAACCATAACGTGTCCCTTGCGGCCCCTTGAAAATTTCCACCTGTTCAATGTCGTACAACATGGCGGCATTTCCGATGCCGGAAAAATCCACGCCATCGATCATCATGCCAACAGAAGAATTCAGCGGTTCGGAAAACTGACCGCGCTCACCAATACCCCTGATCTGGATAAAGCGGGCCCTGGATGCTCCCGAGGAGAAATTGACGTTGGGTGCATTGAGCAGCACATCTTCAAGATGCTGGGCATTCTTGCGAACCATCGTGTCGGTGTCGATCACGCTGATACTGGCAGCAATAGTATCAATAGTCTGTTGACGGTAATCCGCCGTAACAACAATTTCCTCTATGGCAGGCTGAGCAAACAACGTGGCGGATGCCAGCATGGCGGGTGCCAGAATGCAGATGGTTGAGGGAAATTGCATGTCAGTCTCCGGTTGTCTCTTGTACTTGGTAACCGGGACAGCTGCGAAAAGAAATAAACAACACACCGAACAGTATGCCGTGCTCCTATTCCTCCGCCAGTATTAACCGGTTCAGGTTCAAAGGGTTTGATCTCAGGCCGAAGCCACCCCTTAGGAAGGTGGGCACTTTAATACATGGGGAAGGTGAATACAAGAAAGCAGGATTTTTACTTATGTAAAAAAAAGAAAACCCGCCATGGGCCGGGTTTTCAGGATTCCAGAACCATGCTCTGTAATGTCAGGTGTTGTCAGTATGCGTTCACTGAAACTTTGATATTTCGGGCCGCATCATTGTCGATCAGGCCAGGCTCTTTCAGATGTGCTGGTCGCGACGGCCACCGCATTGGAAAGGCTATTCCCTGTATTTTTCAATGCTGCCAGATAGGCATTCACCCGATCCAGGGCAGCCTGTTCGTCAGCATTCAGGTTGACAATTTGGGTGCGCACCCGGATCAAAACCCGTAAAAAATCACCAGGTTGGGCAAGAGTAGAATATGACAGGGTAAAACCGGGCATTACAGCCACGCTGAAAAATAGTTTTTCCAGGAATTTCATACATGTACCTCGGGAAAGGGGTGTTGCAAAAATATTTTTCAGTACGAGCAATCTACTGGTATGGAAAGACACCCAGTTTCAGGGGCTCTGAATTTTCTGCAAGCCATCCTATATAGCCGTTTTATAACATTATGTTGCTGATCGTCCTGTTGACCTGATGATTAACCTTAGGTTTAAAGGATGCCTGGGACTTTTTTTACAGCCAAAGCCGGATGGCTTATGCAGAAGGCGCTATCAGGTTGAGTGAAGCCGTTAATCGCGCTTTGGGATTGCCGTGAATAATGGAAAAGGGCAGGTTGTAAAAAGCCAGCTTTTGCCGATAAAGCTCAAACAATTCACCGCGGCTGTCAGCATGTTCCCGCAGGGGATCAGGTTCCCAGGGGATGCTGTAATCACAGAGCAAATATTGACGGTTACCACTGGCGATAGTTTCGTCAAAGGCGTCGAGTATCCAGGCATGGCAGTGGCCGAAACGGACCTCGCTCCAGATAATCATGACCAGCAGGTCGGTGTCGCACACGATGGTGTCAGGGGATTTTGACAGTGCCAGCTTTTCCATGTCGAGCTGGCGGCCGGCAATTTCCAGCAGGTCAATTTCACTGTAAACAAACTGACTGTCGCGGGAGATTTTCTGGTTCAGGTACTCGCGGGAAACCTCTGGTACAAGCAGAGCCCCAAGCGCATCACTCAGGGCATGGGCCAGGGTAGTCTTGCCGCAGGATTCCGGACCGGTCAGGACGATGATTTCGCTGATGGTACTGCCCCTATCAAATTGTCAGTTCAGTTACGTACTGACATTGTAGTCACGATTGTGACAGTTGGCCTTATTCCGAAGCGGCTTCGGCTTCCTGCAGATTGCCCCAGGATTCATTGGCCCTGGCAATAATGTAGGCATGAATGGCATTCACTTCGCCTTCATCAAGAATGTCGGCAAAGGAGGCCATGCCTTTTTCCACCAGTGTGCCCTTGAGTACGGTGTCGTTGAAGTTGTTGTGGGATTCCCGGGTCAGAAAGCGCAGGTCCTTCTGTCCACCAACGGCATCCTGGCCATGACAGCGGGCGCAGGTTTCGTTGAACAGTTGGGCGCCCATGGACACTTCCTGTTCTGTGGCTACCAGGTTTGGTGGCAATTCCGGCAAGGTGGTGGTCAGCGCTTCTAGCGGTGGCAGGGATGCCGCGCCGCCCAGTTTGAATACCAGGGTACGGGCAGGGCTGATCTGGAAGTTGTTACCTGAGGCGCGAGCAACCTGGGCGCGGCCGCCGCCCCAGCCGGCATTTACCGCAATGTACTGTTCACCGTCCACTTCGTAACTGATGGGCCCGGCCAGGGCTACGGTCTGGATAGGCATGCTCCACAGTTTCTTCCCATCCGTTGCACGGTAAATGACAAAGTCACGGTCGATACTGCCCTGGGCCACCAGATTGCCAGCGGTGGCAAGGGCGCCCCCGGAACCGACATCGGAGTGGGGTACGCGCCAGGCTTCCTGTTGACGCACCGGATCCCAGGCGGTGAGCCAGGCACTGCGACGCTCATTCATCAGCCTGGCCTGCTCGGCACGTTTTTCAGGATCGGTCTCAAAGCCCCAGGCAGGGTTGGAGCGGAATTTTTTGGGGGTGAATTCACGGGCGACAGACAGGGCTATCCAGTCTTCCTGCACGGTGAAATACACCAGTCCGGTCAGTGGACTGTAGGACATGGGTTCCCAGTTGTGACCGCCGCCCGGGCCGGGATTGAACAGGGCAGTTTCCGTGCCAAAATCGGCATCAGGATTGATGACCGGGCGTCCGGTCAGCATGTCGATATGACTTGCCCAGGTGTTCGGGACAAACTCCCGCGCAGATAGCAGTTCACCGGTGGCGCGATCCAGGATGTAGAAAAAGCCGTTTTTCGGTGCCTGCATGATGACCTTGCGCATCTCGCCATACAGTTCAAGTTCAGCCAGCATCATCGGCTGGGTGGCGGTGTAATCCCACTTTTCGCCGGGCACTTCCTGGTAGTGCCACACGTATTCGCCGGTATCGGCATCCAGAGCCACAATGGAGGCCAGGAACAGGTTGTCACCACCACCGGGGCTGCGAAACTCAGCCGCAAGGGGAGAGCCGTTACCGGTACCGATATAGACCAGGTTCAGCTCCGGATCATAGACAATGGAATCCCAGACGGTACCGCCCCCCCCCAGTGTCCACCACTCACCATTCCAGGTTTGAGCGGCCATCCGCATGGCCTCGTTCTCAAAGCCATCAGCAGGGTTGCCGGGGACGGTATAAAAACGCCATTTGAATGCGCCGGTATGGGCATCCCAGGCGGTAACCACGCCCCGCACACCGAAGTCGGCACCCCCATTGCCGACAATAACAGTACCATTGAATACCCGTGGGGCTCCGGTGATGGTGTGCGGCCAGTTCTTGTCCGTGGTCTGGGCCACCCAGATTTCTTCACCGGTGGCGGCATCCAGCCCGATCAGACGACCATCGAGCGTACCGATGATGACAACGCCTTCCCACACGGCCAGGCCCCGACTGACTGGCCCGCAGCAGGCATAGCGGCCCCATTCACGAGGCGTTTCCGGATCGTAGGACCAGAGCAACTCGCCGGTCTTGGCATCCAGCGCATAGGTCAGGGTCCAGGCGCTGGTGAGGTACATGACGCCATCCACCACGATGGGTGTCCCTTCAACGCCGCGGAAGGTATCAAGGTCGAAATACCAGGCCAGGCCTAACGCATCCACGTTGTCATCGTTGATCTGTGTCAGTGGACTGAAGCGCTGTTCCTTGTAGGTGCGTCCCCAGGACAGCCAGTTGCTGCCGTCATCCTCGTCCATCAGGCGGTCGTGGGTAACGTTGCCAGCGGTCTGGGCGAACAGGGCAGAGGGCAATATAAGCAGGGAAAGGAGAATGGCGCTGAAATGTTTCATGAAATAACTGTAATGTCGTTTAAATGAAAAGGAGAATAAACGCCCGGTTGGTTCATGTCCATGCCTGAGCATTAAACCTCCCGGTAAGGTTGAGTTTTGAAAACCTTACTCATTCCCGGCAGGAAGGGCCCGGCTCTCGATCAGTCAGAGGAGGGATATTCCTTCTCGAGAGCCGGGCTCTCCCTGCCTGATGCAGCGCTGAATTCCTGTATTTTGCTGAAGAAGACAAATGTTGAAACAACTCCAGGGCAAATCAAGCCACTACGCCGCTACCTGATCGAAGTCCAAATCAGGATTAAAGGAAAAACCTAGCCCTCGAAAACACACTGAGCCTCGACAAATTCGCGGAACAGCGGTGTGATGGAGTCAGTGATGTGGTAGCCGATGTTTTTTCTGATCGCTAGTAATTCATCTGAATCCCAGAGTTGTTTGTCCAGCTGGAAATTACGGCAGATAGCACTTTCGAATCGCAGCCATTCCTCGACACCCAGGATGTCGCGTTCACGGGCATAGAAGGCGTTTTCGGTGATGCCCCACTTGGCTTCGGTGGAAATGATGATCTTGAACTGGTCTACTTCAGAAAGCGCGTCAACGCCTTGATTCAGATAAGTAAGGTAAGGACCAGTCATGCTCGAGTCATAGAGCCCGGTGCGCAGGTCGTTAAGCTCAGCCGTCAGTGACGGGTAGGTCTGTGACTGGATAGCATTGGTGTTCTCCCGGGTTTCCCTGACCAGAAGCCCCAGGCTGACCACGATGCGATGCCGCCGATCACCTCGGCTATCAAGGCCCATTCCTGCAGGTTTCTGCTTTTCATGCCATCCTATCCTATCAGGTGTCTTATGAATCTGGGCAGCTGTTCGCCATCATCTGCAAACCTCAGGGAAAGAATTCAGCCCCTGGTGGACGTCCGGCAGTCCCCCAGCGTTCGGATGAATCCCAGTGCTCATCGATCTTGCCGCTGACCGGATCCAGGCGGAAGACATCGAACCAGGTCATGTTGTAGGTTTCTTCCGGCTTTTCACGATCCCGCACCTTGCGTGCCCACATCACCACCACCATATCACCCTCGGCAATAATGTCGATGATGGGGAAATCAGAGGTTTCCTTGACCGGGCGAGCAGGACGGGAGGCACCGATAGTTTCGATGAACAGGTCGCGGCCGGACCCCACGTTGGGATTGTGCTGGATGTAGGCTTCGGTCATGAACTCCTCGGCCCGTTCCATATGGCCGCCTTCGTAAACGATGCGCCAGAAATCCCAGACATGCTGCTTGTTACGGGCCAGTTTCGGGTCATCGCTGGCGATCAGTGCCTGCTGGTCGGGTGCCGGAACGAGTGGGGCCGGGGTCATGCGGTCCTGGGCCAGGGCAGGAACAGAAAAAGCAGCGCAGAGCAGAAGAGAGGATGCCAGTCGAAGAGGCGGGTTATGTTGTTTCATTTTTTATTCCCGGGCTGGAAAGTGGACAAATAAAAAGGGCCGGTTAAGACCGGCCCTGATTATACATAAAGGCGCTTTACAAGGAGCCTAATTCAGGACATTGCCTTCCTCATCCAGTTCCACAATGGGATAGCCCAGGGCTTCGAGGGATTCCCCGATCACCGCCTTGTCGCCCACCACCAGGATTTTCATTCTCTCCAATGGCAGGTGTTCGCGGGCCAGGGTCTGGATGCGATCCTGGGTCATCCCTGAAATCACGGCCTGCTGCTGGCGAACGAAATCACCGGGCAGGTCGTAGGCAATGATCTGGTCGAGCAGGCGGGCCTTCTGGCCGGGTGTTTCATAGTCCCGCGCTTCACTCTGGCCAATGGCGTCCTTGGTGAACTGCAATTCTGATGCGGTGATGCCGTTCTCCCGGTAGTTGCTGATCTCATTGACGAACTGCACCACAGAGTCGGCACTGGTATCGGTACGCACACTGGCAGATGCCGTGAACGGCCCCGCCAGGCGGGTGCCGGAGAAGCTGCTGCGGGCACCATAGGTGTAGCCTTTGTCTTCTCGCAGATTGAGATTGATGCGACTGTTGAAGGCACCGCCAAGGATGTAGTTCATCAGGTAGCGTTCCCAGTATTTACCCGTGGCATCGTAGGGCAGGTCGGTGAGATAGCCGACCCGTATTTCCGATTGCGCTGCACCGGGTTTGTCAACCAGGTACAGGGTGGTTTCGCTGATGGAATCGGCAACAACGGGTTGCTCACGCAGGCTGACGGCTTCATTGGGCAAGGCTTGCAGAAAATCCAGTTTTGCCAGTACCTCATCCTGGGGCAGGTCGCCTACCACGGAGACTTTCAGGGCCTGACTGACCAGATTCTGGCGGGCAAAGGCTTTGACATCATCCAGCGTGATATCCCGCAGGGTGGGAATGGTGCCGGACGCTGAAACGGAAAAGGCATGCTCAGTCCCGTAAATCAGTTTCGGATAGACGATGGACGCAATGCCGGAAGGTTCTTCCTTGCTGGCTTCCAGGGCTTCAATCTGCTGTTGGCGCAGACGATCAAGATCCGCCTGGGTGAAATCCGAGCGAAACAGTCGTTCTTCCAGCAATGCCAGAGTGTCATCCAGATTACGCAGCAGGCTTTGCATACTGATGGTGAAGCTCTCATTGCCGGCGCTGACCGAGATGCGGCTGCCCAGTTTATCCAGTTCGTTCTCGAATTCTTCAGCGCTGAAGTTTTCAGTGCCTTCGTTCATCATCTGTCCTGCCAGACTGGCAACGCCGTATTTACCCGGTGCCTCCAACAGGTGGCCGCCCTCGAATACCAGGCGCAGGGTGACCAGAGGGACTTCTGCATTGGCTGTCCCGATCACCTGGATGCCGTTGTCCAGATTCTGACGCCAATATTCGGGCATGGTGACCAGCGGATTGGGTGGCGGGGTCGGACGGACCGAGCGATCAAAGGTTTCCGGGGCATCGCGCATCTCCAGATTGTCGGTGGCGCTGGCCATACGCGGCAGGCGTGGTGCCGGTTCGAAGTTGTCCGGCTTGGCCACGATGTCTTCACCGCCCTCGGGAACCACGCTCAGATAAATGGCCGGCTTGTCCTTGATGTAGGTGTTGTAGGCGCGCATGACATCTTCCCGGGTCAGGGCACGGATGGCTTCAAGTTCCTGCTGGATGTAGTTGGGGTTGCCCAGGAAAGTTTCGTTGGAAGCCAGTTGGGTCACCTTGCCGCTGACACTGGCCAGGCTGTTGATCAGGCTGGCTTCCTGGGTGGACTTGTAAATCTGCAATACTTCATCGGTGACGTCGGCTTCATTGAAATTGGCCAGGATGTTGCGCATTTCACTTTCAAAATCTGCCAATGGCGTGCCGGGGAATGGCAGTACCAGGAAGGTCACCAGACCGGCCAGTTCCTGGGTAAAGGCGAAGCCGGTGGCCTCTATGGCTTTCTGGGTCAGGATGAACTCTTTGTAGAAAAAGGATTTGCGGCCCAGGGAGATAATTTCATTGAGGGCTTCCAGGGCGACGCGGTCCGGATCGTCCATGGCAACAGTGGGATAGGCAATGAACAGTGCCGGGAAACGGATGTTGCGGTCAACATAGGAGATGTAGCGATCCTGGTCGAGCTGGGCAGGCTGTTTGTCGTCATTTTCCACGTCCGGGCCCGGGGGGATTTCCCCAAAGTATTTCACGACCAGAGCCATAACCTCTTCCTTGTCCACATAACCCCCGATGGTCAGCGTGGCGTTGTTGGGGCCGTACCAGCGCAGGAAGAAGCGCTTCAGATCATCCAGGGTAGCGGCATCCAGATCCGAGATGAAACCGATGGGCATCCAGGAGTAGGGATGGCCGGGGGGGAACATGGTGGTGAAGATTTTTTCCGACCACAGGCCGTAGGGCTGGTTTTCATAATTCTGGCCGCGTTCGTTTTTGACAGTATCACGCTGCACCTCGAATTTTTCCTGGGTGACGGCATCCAGGAAGTAGCCCATACGATCGGATTCCAGCCACAGCATGGTTTCAAGCTGGTTGCTGGGGACAGTTTCAAAATAGTTGGTGCGGTCAAAGGAGGTGGTGCCGTTCATGGTGCCGCCGGATTCGGTGACGATACCGATGTGCTGCTCGTCAGCCACATGTTCGGAGCCCTGAAACATCATGTGCTCAAAAAAGTGGGCAAAGCCGGAGCGCTGGGCTTCCTCTCTGGCCGATCCGACATGGTAGGTTACATCGACATGGACAAGAGGGTCGGAATGGTCTTCATGGATGATGACGGTCAGGCCGTTATCCAGTTGGTACTTGCTGTAGGGAATGACAATTTCACCATCATCACTGCCCACTTCTTCAAGCAGCGTATAGCCCGGGGTTGCCGGGGTTGAGGGTTCCGGGCCAGCTGACTGCTCACGGGCGGCATCGTCTGAACAGCCGGCCAGCGCCAGCAGCAGGCTCAGGGCAAGCAGGTAGTTTGGTGAAAATTTTTCCAGGGGAAAGCGTAACAAAGACATCCTGAACTCCTTGGTGGAATTAACGGCATATGGCTACAGGACCGCAGATTAAAGCATATCGTTCAGGGCAGGCCAAGAATGCCCGTCGTCCTTGAAATCAACGGAACAGATGCCGGTAAGAGAGGGAGAAAGAACCGTAAAACTGGGCCTTGCGCTGGCCGCTGAACTCACGGGTACGAAAGACATGGGCATAGGCAAAGCGCCACTTCCGATAGCTGCCGGCAAGTCCCAGGGCAAGGTCTGCTACGGTGTCCTTGTGATGAACACTATGGCTGTCACGAAAACTGTTGCCGTCCAGGAAGATATTGTTGGCAATCATCCGGCCATCAGCAGCCATAAAAGCATGCAGGCGCAGAGGCGTGCCTGAGTCCTGTTCATTACCCGGCGTGTTGTTGTCCCCACCGGGACGCAGCGTGGATGTGCCAAAATCATCGGGCAGGTCCCAGCCCAGTCGCAGTTCCGCACCGGCATTGATGTAGCTGGCCACGTTGCCCAGACTACCGCCCCAGTGGCTGATTATTTCCAGTTGCAGGTTATTGATGAGGCCGGTATCAAGCTGGCCATGTTTGCGCTTGCGTTCAAAGATGAGCTGGAAGGCAGGTTCATTGCGCAGCTGGTTGCTCCAGCCCCGGAATCTGTCAAATCCCCGAATATCGTGCACCAGATCCTGACTTTGACGGGCCAGGGAGGCCGGCCCGACCACCCCGAAGTTGAATTCGGTGGAATGCAGGGTTTGACTGGTACGGGCGTGATAACCCAGTCCCAGATACAGGTAGCCGGCATAGGGGCGATCATCAGGATCAAGGGTGACTCTGTCCTTGTCGGTTGGGGTAAACATCAGCTGTCCCAGGCTGATAACCATGTTTTG
>CAZBBS010000086.1:0-11145 GCA_964490145.1 uncultured Enterobacteriaceae bacterium | reverse complement strand
TTTCGAACTTGTCTTTCAGCTCGATTTCCTTGGCGACGGATACACCGTCTTTGGTGACAGTCGGCGCGCCAAAGGATTTGTCCAGAACCACGTTGCGGCCCTTGGGACCCAGGGTCACTTTTACCGCATCTGCCAGCAGGTTAACGCCTTTCAGCATTTTCTGGCGGGCGTTATCGCCAAATTTTACGTCTTTAGCCATTGTCAAAATTCCTATGCTTTATCTGTTTATAAGTTATTCGGGAGGTTTGGCGAACTTGCTGCGGCTTAACCTTCAAGTACGCCGAAGATTTCGCTTTCATTCAGGATCAGCAGTTCTTCATCACCGATGGTCACAGTGTTGCTGGCATACTTGCCGAAAATAACGGTGTCACCCACTTTCAGGTCAACAGGACGTACGTCACCGTTTTCCATCAGTCGGCCTGGACCGACCGCAACAACGACACCCTGGGCAGGTTTTTCAGTGGCAGAGCCCGGTAAAACGATGCCGCCTGCAGTTGTGGTTTCTTCTTCTTTGCGTTTCACGACGACTCGGTCTTGTAACGGACGAATGTTCATGCTTTTAGTCTCCAACACGCTTGAGTTAAATAAAGTAGCTATCAAAAAACACTCAGTGGCGGTGGGTTTTAGCCCCCCTGCCCCGGAATCCCAGGCTTCAACTTGAGACCCCTAAAATTCCTTGAAAATCATGGTTTAAGTGACCGGATACCGGCTAAAGTCCACGATTCGAATCCGTTAGATGGGGCTGTTTGGGGTAATTTCAATGGCTGCAAAGTAAAAAGATTCAAAAAATTTCACTTTTTGGTGATTTAGTCTTTGTCCGGGTCTTCAAGCCTGGATTTTGGAGGCTGCTCACGGGTGTATTCACCTTCATACACATCAGGATCATCGCTCCCGCCCCTCTCCCGGTCATTGAAATTGGTATAGGTGAACATGCTGCCACCACGGTTGCTGGTAAAGGCAGCGATCCTGCCGGTTCGGATCAGCCAGTGGGCAAGAGCCCGGCGGGATGGGCCGATCAGCAGGATGAATCCGACAGTGTCCGTGATGAACCCCGGTGTTAACAGAAAAGCACCTCCTACAGCCAGCAGCAGCCCTTCCAGGATTTCCTGGCCTGGAATTTCGCCGCTTTCAAGCCGCCTGTTTGCTCGGGTAAAGGTTGCCAACCCCTGCTGCTTGAGTATCTGGATGCCTATCACTGCGGTCAGTACCACCAGGCCGACGGTATTCAATCCGCCAATATGATCTGCCACCCTGAAAAGCAGCAGCATCTCGACAATGGGCACGACCAGAAAAATAAGAAATAATGGCATCAATGTTGACCATTCTTGATTGTTAATACACTACATGGGGGCGATCGCCCGGACCTCAACCCCTAACAGACTCGTGCAACCCTGTTCTGCCTGGAAACCGGTTTCACCAATAGCTTGCAATTCATATGAAAGAATCCATCTGGCAAATCGTGGCGTCCATTCCTGAAGGCAGGGTAGCCACCTATGGGCAGATTGCCAGACTGGCAGGCTATCCTTCCCATGCGCGTTATGTCGGCACTACCCTGAAAAACCTGCCCAGGGATACAAAGCTGCCCTGGTTCCGGGTGGTCAATGGTCGAGGCCAACTCTCCTTCCCCCCCAACAGTCAGTCATGGCGCCGGCAAAAAGACTTGCTGGAAGCTGAAGGCGTGGTCTTTATCGGTGAAAAGTTCTCCCTGAAAACGTTCCAGTGGGCAGTCTAGTCAGACTGTGTTAAGGCTGTATTCATGCGCACAGACCGGCTAACCCCCTATAATCCCTTTCTCATTGTTCATCCATTTCATCAGACCCCGGGAGTCCCTCATGCTTCTCACGCTTAAAGGTGCGTTAATCAGTTCAGCGGTGTTTTTCGCCATGGCCACTCATGCAGAACCGGCCGTGTTCAGCAATGGAACCATGACCATCCCTGAAGGCGCAGTTGTCACCCCGGAAGGCAATGCCTATTAAACGAACATCACGCTCAAGCAGGATGCCAATCGGGCACTGGTGATCACCAGTGCCACACCAAACTCCCTGGTAACGGTGGAGACAGTTGATATTCTGGTGATGGAGTCTTTTCCCCTGCAGGTAAGCGCATCGGTGTCCGGCTACCTGTCCATTCCCTGCGTCAAGCTGTTAAATCCTGCCGTGAGTTATCAGGATGGTGTTTTCCAGGTCGTCCTGGCCGAATCAAATCCTGGGCCGGCTGAAATATGCATCGCCGTGACAGAACCCTTCACGACCAGTATTGCCCTGGACGTGGAAGGCCTGCCAGCAGGAACTTACCAGGTAGATGTGAATGGTGTGTCGGCGGAATTTTCGTTTGATACTGACAACAGCATCCTGAGATAAAACGCCCCTCAGGCTGCTGCTTTCCTGCGCAGCCTGGCACCCAGCCTGTCACCCAGTACCAGCATGCAGGGAGTCAGCAACAGGGTCAGTACGGTAGCAAACGCCAGACCGAAGGTGATGGCAGCTGCCAGCTGGGTCCACCACTGGGTGGTGGGGCCGCCGATCTGGATATGGCGGTTGATGAGGTCAAAATTCATCCCGAGGGTCATTGGCATCAGGCCCAGAATAGTCGTAATCGTCGTCAACAGTACAGGGCGAACACGCTGGGAGCAGGTCAGAATGGCAGCCTCAATGGCATCTGCACCTTTCTTGCGTATAAAGTTATAGGTATCAATAAGGACAATATTGTTGTTCACCACGATCCCCGCCAGTGAGATCACCCCAATCCCCGACAGCACAATACTGAAAGGCTTGTCCATGATCATCAGGCCCAGGAATACACCGATGGTTGAAAAGACAACCGCTGACAGAATCAACAGGGCCTGGTAAAAACTGTTGAACTGGGTTACCAGGATGACCGCCATCAGGAACATGGCCGCACCAAAAGCCTGCGTAAGAAATTGTTCAGCTTCCCGCTGATCCTCATCTTCTCCCTTGAAGCGCACATTCACACCCGGATCCAGGGTGCCCTGGTCCAGCCACTGCTGCAGTTCCTGAACCTTGTCATTGGGAAGAACGTCTTCGGGAACATCTGCCGCCACGTTCAACACCCGGTTGCCATCAGTACGTTGGATATTTCCCACGCGCGGGGCAGCCACCCGGGACATGAAATTGCTGACCGGGACATTGCCCTGGCTGGAATAGACCGTCAGCCTGTCCAGCATACTGATATTGCGCATGGTTTCCGGAAAGCGCACGCGGATATCCACTTCATCATCCGCATCATCGGGACGGTAATCTCCCAGCATGATGCCATTGGTGATCAACTGAACTGCGCTGCCCACTGAACTCAGGTCGGTGCCAAAGCGTGCCGCTTCCTGACGATCGACCTCGATGCGCCAGTCAATGCCTGGCAGGGGACGCGAATCGGTCACATCAACAAACTCACCCAGCTCACTCATGCCGCTGCGAATTTTTTCCACTGCCCCTGGCAGCAGCTCGGTATTCATGGCCGACAATTCCAGCTGAATGGGTTTGCCTGACGTGATACCGGACTCCTGTACCTGGGGTTCGACGATAATCCCGGGAATATCGGCAGTGCGTTTGCGAACGTCTTCCATTATCTGGGCTGCCGGACGTCGCTGCTCCCAGTCAACGAGGGACAGCTGAATGCGACCAATAATATCTTCGTCAATATCATTCCCCAGACGCACCCCACTGCGCGAATATATGGATTCAAATTCCTCCATATCCAGGATCCGGTTCTCTACTTCCTTAACCAGGGCATCGCGCTCGTAGACAGACAGGTCCCCACGGGAATGAATATTGAGGACGGCAAATTCGGGTTCCACATCCACAAAGAACTGCACACCCCGGCCGACTTTTTCGTAAAGCACGAAGGTGCCTACCAGGAAGACACAGGCCAGCACCAGGACCATGAAGGGTCGCTTGAGGGCATGGCGAAGCACGCTGATATAACCTGCTGTCAGGGAACCGATGTCTTTCAGGTTATCCCTTGCCTCTTCGAGAATATCCACTTCCTCGATAGAGGTCTGTTCCGACAATTCCGTTTTTTCCCCGGCGTTTTTCAGAAGGGCCCCAATCGTGGGCACAAACAACAGTGCCATGAACAGTGAGGCCGCCAGCGTAACCAGCAGGGTGATTGGCAGGTACTTCATGAACTCGCCAATCAGCCCCGGCCAGAACAACAGCGGCATGAAAACGGCAAGGGTAGTCGCAGTAGACGCGGTGATAGGCCAGGCCATGCGCTTGGCGGCTTCGGCAAATGCCAGTCGCGTGCTGTAACCGTTGTTCATGTTACGTTCTGCGAGCTCCACCACAACGATGGCGCCATCCACCAGCATGCCCACAGCCATGATCAGGGAGAACAGCACCACGATATTCATGCTGTAACCCATCATGTAAATCACCAGGATGCCTGACAGAAAGGCCCCGGGAATGGAAATACCGACGAGGCTGGCAGAACGCAGACCAAGCGCCCCAAGAATGACGATCATCACCAGGATCACCGCCATGGCGACATTGTTGACCAGGTCGTTGAGCATGATGCGCACGTCCCTGGAGTTGTCCTGGGTAAACGTGACTTCAATATTTTCCGGCCAGAACTGCTGCTGCTCGAGTACCGTTGCCTTCACCGCGTCCACCACTTCCAGGATATTGGCACCGGCACGCTTGGTGATTTCCAGCGCAATGGATGATTCGCCATCCAGGCGGGCAAAATTGGTGGGATCCTTGAAAGTGCGCCGAACAGTGGCCACGTCCTCGAAAGTAACTGTTTTCAGACCATCGGTCTTGACCGGCATATTGAGCAGGTCCTGCAGGTCCTCGATCACACCCGGTACTTTGACGGCAAAACGCCCTTCCCCGCTGTCCAGGGCACCTGCAGCCACCAGACGGTTATTGCGGCTGACATTATTGATCAGATCAAAATAGTTGAGGTTGTAGCTTTCCAGCGCCACCGGATCGACAATGACTTCAAGAAGCTCTTCCCGGTCACCACCAACATCCGCTGACAGTACACCCGGAATACTTTCCAGGGTATCACGCAGACTGCGTCCAATAGTCACCAGCGAGCGTTCCGGCACATCCCCATGAAGCTGGACCACCAGGATGGGAAACAGGGATGTGTTGATCTCCTGAACAAAAGGCTCCTCAGTGTCGCCGGGCAATTCGTTGCGGGCAAGGTCCACTTTTTCCCGAACATCTGTCAGAGCCTGATCGGCATCAAAACCGGCCTCAAATTCCAGGATGATGGTGGCCACGCCTTCCGCACCCGTGGCCCGCATTTCCTTCAGTCCCTCCAGGGACCGCAGTTCGGTTTCCATGGGGCGGATCAACAGGCGCTCGGCATCCTCGGGGGAGATTCCCTCATGAATGATGTTTACATACATCTGGGGGATGTCGATATCGGGTTCCGCTTCCTTGGGCACGGAATAGTAGCTGGTGATCCCGGCAATAATCAGCAGGGTCAGGATCAGAAGAACCGGCCTGGGCCGATTGATGAAAGCCTCAATTAGCGCGTTCATAGGAGGCTTCCTCCTCCAGGGCAGAAAAGGCGACGGGCTCCACCTGCTGCCCCTCGGTTACAAAACCCTGACCGACAGTGATCACCCGGGCTGCATCCGGCAGGCCGGTTACCAGGATACCGTCATTGGAAGCCCCGACAATTTCAATGGAATAAAACTCCACCCGGTTGTTGTCATTGACCACTTTGACACCAACTGCACCTTCATCCGACAGTGTGAGCAATGCGGAAGACAAGTCATGGGCGGATATCCGGGATCCTGACAGCTTCAGTTCAGCCGTCAGGCCGGCTCGCACCAACCCCGGATTGGGAACAGCCAGTTCCACTCGAAATGTCCGTGTATTTTCATCAGCGACCGGTGCCACATAGCGTATGGTGCCTGCCAGTTCCGTGCCATCCACCAACGTGGCGTAACCCATCGAACCAATGGCCAACTCAGTGACATCCTTGCCGTTCACTTCCCCGGCAATAATCAGGGGATCGATATCCACCAGCTCGACCACCGGGTCACCGGCACGCACATAATCCCCGATTTCGACCCAGCGCTCCTGGATGATGCCCTCAAATGGCGCCACCAGATCAGTATTCCTTATTTCAAGCTGGATACGTTCACGGGCAGACCTGGCACTGTCCAGCCTGGCCTGGGCCTCGGCGATTTCAACGTCGGAAGCATATTGCTGGTTCTTGAGATTCTGACGTCCCTGAAGCTCCAGTTCTCTCTGGACTATCAGCGATTCAGCCTCCCGCAGACGGGCATTGCGATCACGGATATCCAGTTTGACCAGGGAATTTCCTGCCCAAACGTCAGTGCCACGGTCTATCCCAAGCTCCACGACTGCGCCGTCGGTCTCTGCTTTTAACTGCACAACCCTGTTGGGTTCGGTCCGGGCACTGAGGGTAATTTCCCGGGTGACATCACTGGCCCGCACCTGGGCCACACGCACGCGCATTGGACCTTCGCTACCGGCATCCTGGGCGAGATCATCCGTATCTGACGAATTACCACCGATACCACTAAGCATCCACAGTGCCACAGCGATGGCAACACCAATGGCCATCAGAATAGAGGTTCTTCTACTCGTGTTCATTTGAATATCCGGTTTTTGACGGCGGGCGCGAAAGGCGCAGATTATTACAGGATTTGCTGACTAATGCGAGATAACTGCTACCTTGTTCCTGACTGTCAGGTTAACAAAGCGGCAAAAAACTGAAATCTGAAATTCAGTCCCTGAAATTGTTGAACTGCAACGGCAAACCATATTCATCGCCGCGAAGCAGGGCTATCACTTCCTGCAGGTCATCCCGCTTTTTGCCAGTGACGCGAAGCTTGTCTCCCTGGATGGCTACCTGCACCTTCATCTTCTGGTCCTTGACCTTCTTGACGATCTTGCGGGCAATTTCTGATTCAATGCCCTGCTGGACGCCGGCATGCATGATGGTTTTCCTGCCTACCTGCTCCATGGAGGATGATTTCAGGCTGTTGGTATCGATGCCGCGCTTGACCAGCTTGGTCAGCAGAATGTCCATCATCTGCTGAATCTGAAAATCAGCTTCGGCTGACAATACAATCTCGTTATCCTTCAGCTCAAAACTGGCATCAACCCCCTTGAAATCGAAACGCGTGCCGATTTCCCGGTTTGCCTGATCCACGGCATTGGTCATTTCATGCATGTCGACTTCTGAAACGATATCAAAGGAAGGCATAAGGGCACCTCAGGGAAAGCATATTGTAAACTGGAAAGAACTGAACAAAGGATAAAGAGACAAGAGACAAGATACAAGCGGGCAGGCTAAGTGAGGCCTGGACCTTTCATTCCTTGTATCTTGTATCTCGTATCTCGCCTTAAAGCGCCAGCAACCTGATATCTCCCAGCAACTGACCAAGATAGGTGCAGAACATCCCGCCATCGATTCCATTCACCGCCCGATGATCATAGGATAATGAATACGGCAGCATCTTGCGCGGCACAAACTCATTATTGATATAGACCGGTTTCACGGTGGTGCGGGAAACACCCAGAATGGCCACTTCCGGCGCATTCACGATAGGCGTAAAACCCAGCCCCCCCATATTGCCAAGGCTGGAAATAGTGAAGCAGGCTCCCTGCATTTCTTCACGGGTAAGCTTGCGCTCCTTGGCCCGGTTGCCCAGGTCGGCAATCTCGGCGGCGATTTGCCAGATTGATTTCTGATCAACATCCCGGATCACCGGCACCATGAGTCCAGCCGGCGTAGCAACAGCCACACCAATGTGTATGTATTTCTTCTGAATAAGTTTGGCACCTGAGGAATGCAGGGAAACATTGAATTGGGGGTATTCCTGCAAGGCCCTGGCACAGGCTTTCACGATAAATGGCAGGGGGGTGAGCTTGACACCTTTCTTCTCGGCCAGAGCTTTCTGGGCTGCCCGGAAATCCTCCAGGTCAGTCACATCAGCCTCATCGAACTGTGTCACATGAGGCACGTTAAGCCAGTTCCGACTCATATTCTGCGCTGTCACCCGGTGCATCTTGCTCATATCGATTTCTTCGATCTCACCGAACTGGCTGAAATCGACATCCTCGATAACAGGAACGCCCATACCGCCGCCCTGTGCTGGCGCAGCAGTTCCCTGCATCACGGCGCGAACGAAGGCATCCACATCTTCCTTAACGATTCGACCACGGGAACCGGTCCCCGCAACCCTGGCCAGATCAACACCCAGTTCACGGGCCATTTTCCTCACAGCAGGTCCCGCATAAACATCGCCGGTCGTGACACTGGCAGTTGCAGCAGTGTCCACCTGGGCCGCTGCTGGAGCCGGGCTGGTTGGCGCTGCCTGGGGTTTCTCAGCCGGAGCATCCTGTGCAGCCGGCTTTTCAGCAACGGGTGCCGATGCGGGAGCAGCAGAAGTCACTTCAAGATCAATGATGGCAGAACCCTCACTCACCTTGTCGCCCACCTTGACCTTGATCGCCTTAACGACGCCTTCAGCTGGCGATGGCACATCCATCGCTGCCTTGTCTGTTTCCAGGGTAACCAGTCCGTCTTCCTTGCTGATCGTATCCCCGACGGCAACGAGAATTTCAATTACCTCAACATCACTGTCACCACCCAGGTCAGGCACTTTTATTTCCTGTACCGCGGTGGAAGCTGCCGCTGGCGCAGGAGCGGCCTTTTCTTCTACCGGGGCAGGAGCTGATTCAGTTTTTACTTCGGCTTTTTCTTCGGTTTTTTCTTCGACTACTGGGGCGGATTGCTCAGCGGGTTCTGATGCGGCACCTGTCTCGATGGAAACAATATCAACGCCCTGGTTAACCTGGTCGCCCACTTTTACCAGAATCTCTTTCACGACCCCGGATCTGGGTGATGGAATTTCCATCGCGGCCTTGTCACTTTCCAGAACAATCAGGGAATCGTTTTCACTGATTTCATCCCCGGGAGATACCAGAATCTCGATAACCTCGACATCCCCTTCTCCACCGATATCCGGAACCTGAATTTTTTCAACAGACACTATGCTTACCTCTGGTAATTTTTCTGCATTGTTACTGAACCCATTATCGTTCAGTTTTTGCTCTCAATTTGCCTATTGAGACAGGAATCAGGATGCAGGGTGTTAAACTTTCTGCTTCACCTGCACCGGCCTGTCTCTTGCCTCCTGTCTCCTGCCTCTGCTCTTTATTTATGCAAAAAGCGGATTCAGCTTTTCCGGATCCAGTTTGAATTTCTTGATCGCATCTGTGACAACCTTTATCTCGATCTCGCCCTGCCTGGCCAGCTCATGCAGAGCTGCCACGGTGACAAAGCTGCTGTTCACTTCGAAAAAGTGGCGCAGCTTTTCACGACTGTCACTACGGCCAAAGCCGTCCGTACCCAGCACCTTGTAAGGGGCCGGCACAAAGGCGCGAATCTGCTCGGAATAAATTTTCATGTAATCCGTGGTCGCGATCACCGGACCGGACCTGGCAGACAGGCATTCCTCGACATAGGACACCCTGGCCTTTTCACCGGGATGCAGCATGTTCCAGCGATCAACGGCTTGGCCATCACGGGCCAGTTCGTTCATGCTGGTGGCGCTCCAGACATCGACAGCCACTTTATAGTCCTTGCGCAGAATCTCGGCAGCAGCCCGCACTTCACGCAGGATGGTACCGCTGCCCAGCAGGCGAACCCTTGGTGCAGTCTTGCCCTTGCCGGCAGCAACCTTGTATTCCTTGCTGTCACCGTCTTCCAGCAGGTACATGCCTTTCAGAATGCCCTCTTCGACACCTTCCGGCATATCCGGCTGGACATAATTCTCATTCATGGTGGTGATGTAGTACCAGACCGACTCGTCTTCCTGATACATCCGGCGGATACCGTCCTGAATGATCACAGCCAGCTCAAAGGAATACGCCGGATCATAGGACACACAGTTGGGGATGGTGCCTGCCACCAGATGACTGTGGCCATCCTGATGCTGCAACCCTTCACCATTCAGGGTGGTACGTCCGGCAGTGGCCCCAATAAGGAAGCCGCGGGCCTGCAGGTCACCTGCCGCCCAGCACAGATCACCAACTCGCTGGAATCCAAACATGGAGTAATAGATGTAGAAAGGAATCAGCGGGTAGTTATGCACACTATAGGAGGTAGCAGCTGACAGCCAGGAGCTCATGGCACCGGCTTCGTTGATGCCCTCTTCCAGCAGCTGTCCCTTTTTGTCCTCGCGGTAATACATCACCTGCCCGGAGTCTATCGGGTCATACAGTTGCCCCTTGGCGGAGTAGATACCGATCTGGCGGAACAGGCCTTCCATACCAAAAGTACGGGCCTCATCCGGCACGATGGGCACGATGCGCTCACCGATCTCCTTGTCTTTTACCAGGGCTGTCAGCATACGGACAAAGGCCATGGTGGTGGATATTTCACGTTCGCCGGTGCCCTTGAGCAGATTATCAAAGGTATTCAGGGCTGGCACATTCAGTGTCTGGGCGGCCGTACGACGGGCTGGCAGCGTACCACCCAGGTTGCCGCGGGTACGCCTGAGATATTCCATTTCCGGTGAGTCTTCTGCCGGACGGTAATAGGGCATATATTCAAGCTTGTCATCAGCAATCGGGATGCCAAAGCGGTCACGGAACACTTTAAGTTCTTCCAGACTCAGTTTCTTGGTGGAATGCGTGGCATTGGCCGCCTGGGCGGAACCAAAGGCATAACCCTTGATGGTTTTGGCAAGAATAACTGTCGGTTTGTCGGTGCAGTCGACAGCCTGCTTGTAAGCGGCGTAAATCTTGAAGGGGTCATGGCCACCACGGTTCAGCTGTTCGAGCTCATCGTCAGACAGGTGCTCAACCATCTTCAGCAGTTCCGGGCTCTTGCCGAAGAAATGCTCGCGGATATAGGCCCCATCCTTGATACTGAAATTCTGGAATTCACCGTCCAGCACTTCATTCATTCTTGCCTGCAGTATGCCGTCAACATCCTTGGCCAGCAGATTGTCCCAGTGACGACCCCAGACCACCTTGATCACGTTCCAGCCGGTACCGCGGAAAATGCCTTCCAGTTCCTGGATGATCTTGCCGTTGCCGCGAACCGGTCCGTCCAGTCGCTGCAGGTTGCAGTTGATGACAAAAATCAGATTACCCAGGCCTTCACGGGCAGCCAGGGCAATGGCACCCA
>CAZBBS010000085.1:0-11378 GCA_964490145.1 uncultured Enterobacteriaceae bacterium | reverse complement strand
CTGAATGATGCGGCCGATGGCGTCGCTCTGTGCCAGGGTAGGCATGGAAATCAGGGTGGCACACAGGGCCGGCGTGATTATCCGGAGCACGGATTTCTTGGTTGGAAAGCTATGTCCTGCGGCTTGCTGTAACTGCTTCATGCAAATAACCAGGTCCCGTAAATTCAATGGTTTCCATGTGAAATTCTAACAAGTTTTGGAATAAATTTTGTGATATGTGTTAACAAATTGATCAATATCATCGAACCGGGGACCGCTGATTCTGGCACTGGCATTTTCGCCGGGAAACCGGGAGGCAGGTCAGGAATAGACATAGGCGCTGACTGTGGCGCTCACCGTGCCGTCAGGTGTCAGGATATCCAGGTTTTGAGAGGTATCATAATCGCTGGGAAGTACAATATTGAAAAAGAAATAGTCATTTAAAATCAGTTGGTTAAATGATTTTTCCAAAGTGGGGTCACTGGCTTCGTCAGTAATTGTGCTGGCAAAATTTCCCGATATAGTAGCCAAATACATGCGTTTTTTGGCTTTACCCCTGAAATGCATGCGAGCGACTATCTCCTGGCCTGTGTAACAGCCCTTGTTGAAACTGATGAACCCCGCCAGGTCCATGTTCAACTCCTCGGGAGTATAGGACTCGACAAATTCTGGCCTGATCAGACAAAAACCGTCCTGAAGTTCAGATTGTTGCCAGAATTCAACGGCGGCATACGGTATGTGCTCGGGAGGTGGAATGGGTAATTTGCTACCGGAAGCCAGCCATACTTCAAACCTGGGGATGGACTGCGACAGGTTTAGGACAAGGCCATTGTTGATAGGGCTTGCTCTGCCAGGGACGGGCAGGGTACCAAGCTGCTCTGCCAGAAACATCTCACTATTTTTTCCGACATATCCGGTACGCTGGTACTGGCTGCTGATACTGGCCATGCCGGCCTTGTAGAACGGGATGTATTTGCGCAGGGTATTCTCTGTGATGCCGGTCATGCCCGGCTGCAGCAACATGATGAAACGCCCTTTGTTCTTAAGGAGTCGAAAGCTGGTATAGGCCCTTCCCTTGTTGTTGCATGCGGCGCCAAATAGCCAGCAGTCTTCTTCCAGGGGCTGGAGGTCACAGGTCAGCTGACCCTGAAGGAATTTTTCGCTATCCTCTCCACTGATCTCCAGGAGCTCCAGCGTATTGAGGTTGGTATAGAAATCGTGCATGTGCGGTGATGTTTGACAGGGAAAGGCACAGTATAAAGGCTGGACCAAGAGGAATAAATGAATGCAGTTAACTTCAGGGCAACTATATTTTCATGAATGAGCAGAATGAACTGGAATTGAAAAAAATGTACTGGCACAGCCGGCGCGGCATGCTGGAGCTGGATCTTATCCTGGTGCCTTTTGCCGAGAAAAAGTTGCCTGCTCTGGCTGAGGGTCAGCAAAAAGAGTACGCTCGCTTGCTGCAGGAGGAGGACCAGGATTTATATCAGTGGCTGGTAAAAGGGGTGGCGTCTGCCGAGCCGGCGCTGCAACCGATCATAGATATCATCAGGCAATCAGGCAGCGCTTAAACTCTTGGCTGGTAATGTTCAGGGACCAACACTGTGTTGACAGCTTCCGGCAGTTTTTCAGGGTAGTCCAGGGTGAAATGCAGCCCACGGCTTTCTTTTCTTCCCAGGGCTGAGCGGATAATCAATTCAGCAACCAGGGCCAGGTTGCGTAATTCCAGCAGATTTCGACTCACCCGGTATTTACTGTAATACCAGCGAATTTCCTGCTGGAGCAAATCAATGCGGCTCTGCGCTCTTTGCAAGCGCTTGTTGGTTCTCACGATACCCACGTAATCCCACATGAAACGCCTGATTTCATCCCAGTTGTGGGAGATCACGACATCTTCATCAGAATCGGTGACCTGGCTTTCATCCCAGGGGGGGATATTTTCCTGCAGGGAAGTATTGCCGAGCTCGGCAAGGATGTCTTCTGCAGCGGCGAAAGCAAACACAAAACATTCCAGCAGGGAATTGCTGGCCATGCGGTTGGCACCATGCAGTCCTGTGCAGCTGGTTTCACCAATGGCATAGAGATTGCCGACATCCGTGCGGCCGTGCAGGTCGACCATGACACCACCGCAGCTGTAGTGGGCGGCAGGCACAACGGGAATTTTTTCCCGGGTAATATCAATACCGAATTCCAGGCAGCGCTCATGGATCATGGGGAAATGGGAGAGTATGAACTCATCCGGTTTGTGGCTGATATCCAGGTATACATAACTGCAGCCCAGACGTTTCATTTCCGAGTCGATGGCCCTGGCGACGATATCCCTGGGCGCCAGTTCTGCCCGGCTGTCATAATCAGGCATGAAGCGTGAACCGTCAGGCAGTTTCAGCAGGCCGCCTTCTCCACGTAATGCCTCGGTGATGAGGAACGACTTGGCCTGGGGGTGGTACAGGCAGGTGGGATGAAACTGGTTGAACTCCATATTGGCAACACGACAACCGGCGCGCCAGGCCATGGCAATACCGTCGCCACTGGCACCATCAGGGTTGGAGGTATACAGATAGGTCTTGCTTGCACCGCCCGTGGCCAGGACCACGAACCTTGCCCGGTAAGCGGTGATTTCCCCGCTGATTTCATTCAGGACATAGGCGCCGATGCAACGATTATCAGACAGCCCGAGTTTAAGGGTGGTGATCAGATCAATGGCAACGGTATTGATCTTGAAGGTGATGTTGGGGTGACTCATGACCTGCGCGGCCAGACTTTCAAACACCGCCCGGCCGGTAGCATCAGCGGCATGCACCACCCGGCGATGGCTGTGACCTCCCTCTTTGGTGAGATGCAGGATGTCCGGGCTGTCAGACGATAATTGCTCCCGGGTAAACCTGACGCCTTGCTGTACCAGCCAGTCGATGCATTCCCGTCCCCTTGAAACGGTGTATTCCACGGCCTCCCTGTCACACAGGCCATCCCCTGCGACAAGCGTGTCGTCTATATGGGATTGAAGGCTGTCGTGTTCATCCAGAACCGCGGCTATCCCCCCCTGGGCATAATACGTTGATCCCTGATCCAGGGAGCTTTTTGACAGAATGGTCACGCGGGCCTGATCTGCCACTTTCAGGGCTAGACTCAAGCCGGCAGCACCGCCGCCTATAATAAGGACGTCGGTTTCCTGGGTCGTTGAGGGGTGGGGGCGTTCTGACATAGTAATGAAAGGTTGACTACTCCTGACGCTATTCTACCTTGTGAGATACAATAAAAAGAAATGAAAGCTGACAGGTTGATTTCCCCTCAGGTAAATCGAACTTTTCAGCAAACCGCCTGTCTATCTGGAGAGCAGTTCAGTCCAGGCTTGGTGTTTGGTTAACGAGTGGTTGGAGCCAGGCTTTTGTCCTCAGAAGAAGTAAAAGATACAGATCAGCAACTGGTAGACAGGGTATTCAAGGGGGACAAGCATGCCTTTGACCTCCTTGTATTGCGTTACCAGCATCGCATACTTGGCCTTATCGGGCGCTTTATACGCGACCCAGTGGAGGTTGAGGATGTTACCCAGGAAGCTTTTATCAAGGCTTACAGGGCCTTACCCAAGTTTCGTGGTGACAGTGCCTTCTATACCTGGCTTTACCGGATAGCCATCAATACCGCCAAAAATTACATGGTTGCTCGAGGCCGTCGACCTCCCTCCACTGATGTGGATGTAGAAGATGCCGAATTCATGGAGGGCAATGCGGCGCTGACTGATATTGAAACCCCTGAAGCAGCGCAGGAAAAAGAGGACTTGCAGAGAGTCATTAATGAAGCCATTGATGAGTTGCCCGAGGACCTGCGAACAGCCTTTACCCTGCGGGAATTCAGTGGGCTGAGTTATGAGGAAATTACAGACATCATGGGGTGTCCGGTCGGCACGGTGAGATCACGCATTTTTCGGGCCCGTGAAGCCCTGGACAAGAAAATCAGGCCTTTGCTCGACGGTAGCTAGTCTGATCAGGGTAAATTTTCCGAAATCAGGAAAAAAATTGAAAAAACAGGCATTTTCCGGGAATTTTCAAAAAATTCCGTTGTCTAGAGGATATCCGGCAGAAAACCTGGTGAAAATTGTTTTCTGACCTGGACTATGAACAAAAATTACAGCGAATTGATAAGCAGTAAAAAAGTAAATTAAAACAAAATGTTGAGTGAAAACAGCTTCACAAGGCTACAAGGACTCTGATCATATGACAGAAAAACACTATGAATCGCTTTCAGCGCTGATGGATAACGAGGCAGATGAGCTCGAATTGCGTCGTATTCTCAAGGAAATGGAAGCGGAGTCCGGGCTGGACGGGCAGGAAATGAGTGCTCTGTCTGCCGATTTGAAAGGCAAATGGCATCGCTATCATGTGGTCAGTGCTTCGCTGAAACGTGAAATTCATGCCATTCCTTCATCAAATTTACTGGCATCCATTCAAGCCGAGCTGGCAGACGAGCCAGTCCCCATGCGTGATTCCGGTGATGTCTTACGTCAGGAAACCCGTACTTCCTCTGCCAGCACTGGCAAAGGAATCATGCAGCTGCTGGGGCAGGGAGCTATAGCGGCTTCCATGGCACTGGCAGTCCTGTTTACAGCTGACCTGGTGATGGTGGCTGATAACTCTGGCACAGGCCCTGCGTCTGTGGAACTGGCTGATTCGACACCAAGCTCCGGTCCGTTAAGAGGGCTTACCGGGGAGCTTAACCCGTCAACCCGGACCCAGGTTGCGGTTCAGAATGCGATAGATGCAGAAGAATTGCGCAGGCTGGAAAGGGTCGTTTCTGCCGAGCTCGAAGATGTCCTTGAGGCACCGGCTTTACCTGCAACCTTTGTTCCACCCGCTTCCCGCTGATACTGTCTGATACTGTCTGATACTGTCTGATACTGTCTGATACTGTCTGATACAAAGAGTACAATTCGTTTCCTCGCCTGCTATCATGGTCAGCATTCTGATTTTGGTATCGCAGGTGCCCCTTGGCAGATCAGCATGTAACTGTTGTCACGTCTGACAATCACAATCTGTACATTACAGCGCCTGCCCGGCAGTCGTGTCAGCAATGTTCATTGAAACAGGGTTGCGGCCATCCTCTACGACTTTCCCTGACCGGGCAGAAAGATGCTGTGCTGGCACTGCCAGTAGATGCAATACATGGACGGGAAACCCTGCTACCGACTGAAAACCGGCAACTTATCCTGCAGTTGCCTGATGCCATCATGATCCGCTTGTCCCTGCTGCTATATGGCATTCCCCTTGGCTTTGTTTTACTGGTTTCTTTGCTGGTGACGACACTGGTTGGGCCTGCGTCTGAATTGAGGACGATCTTTGCTGCCATCCTTGCTCTGACCACCGGACTCCTCGTGACTGGCAGGCTGGCTGGCAGGCAGGAGAAGCAGGTACTGGCGCAGATGGGGCTTTCTCAGCCCCCTGATTAACCTGTCATTTTCAAAAAGTTCTGTCCGGGTGGATCTCTTGCCGGGCAGTCAAGGAGTCTGATTATGCATTTATCCCGGACATCAAGGTTTCTTGTATTCCTGGGCGCACTGATTTGTCAGGGACCTCTGCAGGCCCAGACTTTGCCGGATTTCACCAGCCTCGTGGAGCAGAATGCTGATGCCATCGTCAATGTCAGCAGTGTGATCGTGAACTCACCCGAAGAAGGTGAAGAAGAACGGCTGGAGGAAATACTCCGTTACTACTTCGGTGATCGTCTGGAGGATATTCCAGATGAACGCCTGCGGGAATTCAGGGAGCGTCCTGCACTGGGCTCAGGTTTTCTTATTTCCGATGACGGCTACATCATCACAAATCACCATGTGGTGGAAAATGCGGATGAAGTGACCATCACCCTGAACGATCGCCGTGAATTCAAGGCCAGCATTATAGGATCCGATGTCAGTTCTGACCTGGCCTTGCTGAAAATCGAGGCCAGCAACCTGAAACCCGTGATACTGGGCTCGTCATCCAGCCTGAAAGTCGGGGAGTGGGTGCTGGCCATTGGCTCTCCCATGGGGCTGCGCTTTTCAGTGGCAGCGGGAATTATCAGTTACATGGGCAGGAATATACCCAATGGCAGTGGTGGTAATTACGTATCCTTTATCCAGACCGATGTTGCGATCAATCCGGGCAACTCCGGTGGGCCGCTGTTCAACCTGAACGGCGAAGTCATCGGCATCAATTCACAGATTTTCACCAATACGGGAGGATCCATGGGATTGTCATTTGCCATTCCTGTGGATGTAGCCAGGAATGTTGTGGGGCAGCTGCGTGAGAAGGGCGTGGTTGAGCGGGGTTGGATGGGTGTCGGCATCAACGATGTGAGCCAGGAAGTGGCAGACGAGTCAGGGTTGCAGGTGCCAGGCGGTGCCCTGGTAACCCAGGTGATAACCGGCAGCCCTGCGGAAAAGGCTGGATTTCAGGCCGGGGATATCATCCTCAGATTCAACAACGCAAAAATTGACAGCAGCGGAGACCTGCCTTTTCATGTCGGAATGACAGCCCCGGACAGTGTTGCCGCCGTGGACTTGTTCCGGGACGGCATGCCCATGACGCTCAATATGACGGTGGGAAAACTGGCATCGGCCGGTGGTCCGGTTCTGGGCAGCCAGGATATGGATAATGACACCCTGGGTCTGATGCTCGCAGAGAATGATTCCCGGGGAGACGCCAGGGGGATCCTTGTTGTCAGGGTTACAGGGCCCGTCGGGCGGGAAGCCGGTTTTGAAGAAGGCGATCTGTTGATCAGTCTCGATGGCAAGCCGACCACCAGCCTGGATGCCTTTAACGAGGTAGTTGAAGACCTGCCGCGTGACCAGGTTCTGCCCGCCCTGATTGAGCGTGGAAACAGGCAATTTTACCTTACGGTGAGCATCCCTGAATAACGGGGAAGCCCCCGGATTTCATAGCGATAAAGCCGTTCTTGCTGTAGACTTGCGCTTTTTTTTCTGGCCAAGCAGACCCATTCCGTGAGTAATCTGGACCACATCCGCAATTTTTCAATTATTGCCCATATTGACCATGGCAAATCCACCATTGCCGATCGCTTTATCCAGCTCTGTGGGGGCCTGTCCGAACGGGAAATGCAGGAGCAGGTACTGGATTCCCTGGATATTGAGCGTGAGCGCGGCATCACCATCAAGGCCCAGAGTGTCACCCTCGATTACCAGGCTGACAATGGTAAGACCTATCAGCTGAATTTCATTGATACCCCAGGTCATGTGGACTTTACCTATGAAGTATCCCGTTCCCTGGCAGCCTGTGAAGGGGCCTTGCTTGTCGTGGATGCCGCCCAGGGTGTTGAGGCGCAGTCAGTGGCCAACTGCTACACCGCCATAGACCAGGGCCTTGAAGTCCTTCCCGTCCTGAACAAGATGGACCTGCCTCAGGCTGAACCGGAGCGCGTTCAGCAGGAAGTTGAGGAAATCATCGGGATCAGTGCTGAAAATGCCGTCAGGGCCAGCGCTAAAAGCGGCGAAGGCGTCAGGGACATCCTGGAAAGGATCATTCATGACATCCCGGCCCCGAAGGGAAATATCGATGGCAGCCTTCAGGCTCTTATCATCGACTCCTGGTTTGATAATTACCTGGGCGTTATCTCCCTGGTGCGTGTCAGGGAGGGCTGCATACGCAAGGGTGACAAGATCATCACCAAGTCCACCGGCAAGGTTCACATCGTGGACAATGTCGGTATTTTCACGCCCAAGCGGGTCGTGAAGAAAGAACTCAAAGCCGGTGAAGTGGGCTTCATTGAAGCCAGCATCAAGGAAATTCGTGGAGCGCCAGTCGGTGACACCATCACCCATGCCAGTACACCCAATGTGCCATCCTTGCCAGGATTCAAGAAAGTTCAGGCCCAGGTCTATGCGGGCCTGTTTCCTGTATCCAGTGATGACTTTGACAATTTCCGTGACGCTCTGGAAAAGCTCACCCTCAATGACGCCGCACTGCAATATGAACCGGAAAACTCAGATGCGCTGGGTGTAGGATTTCGCTGCGGCTTTCTGGGCATGCTGCACATGGAAATCGTCCAGGAAAGGCTGGAGCGCGAATATGACCTTGACCTGATCACGTCAGCACCAACCGTGGTTTATGAAGTGCTGACCAAAAAAGGGGAAGTGGTCAGTGTTTCAAGCCCCTCACGGCTGCCTTCCATGGGAAATATCGAGGAGATGCGCGAGCCGATTGTTGAGGCCAATATACTGGTGCCCCAGGAGTATGTTGGGAACGTGCTCACCCTGTGTATCGAGAAGCGCGGTGTACAGATGGATATGCAGTTTGTCGGAAAACAGGTAGCCATTAAATACGAATTGCCGATGAACGAAGTGGTGCTGGATTTTTTTGACAGACTGAAGTCGGTCAGTCGGGGTTATGCCTCTCTGGACTATCATTTCATCCGGTTCCAGCAGGCAAATCTGGTCAGGCTGGATGTTTTGATTAATGGTGATACAGTAGATGCTCTTGCATTGATCGTGCACAGGGATCATGCTCAGAGTAAAGGGCGGGTACTGACGGAAAAAATGAAAGAGCTGATTCCGAGACAGCTGTATGATGTAGCGATACAGGCAGCCATAGGTGGTCAGATCATTGCCCGTACCACGGTGAAAGCCATGCGCAAAAATGTCACCGCCAAATGTTATGGTGGTGATATCACCCGTAAGAAAAAACTTCTGGAGAAACAAAAAGCCGGCAAGAAACGCATGAAACAGGTGGGTAATGTCGAAGTGCCCCAGGAAGCGTTTCTGGCCATCCTCAAGGTTGATAAATAACTGGTGTTTTGCCGGTGATGACAAAAACAGGAGTATGCTGCCATTGATACGGCAGACCCGTTATGAGTTTTGATTTTTCACTGATTTTGCTGATCTTTTCCGCGGTTACAGGCGTTATCTGGCTGGTGGATATTTTTGTCCTCAGAAAGCCAAGGTTGAGCCAGCTGGAAAATTTCCTGGCAGCCCGCAAAATACCTGAAGATGACTTTCGCGCTTTTTTACATTACGTGGAAGAAGGGGAGGTAGTGTCTGCTGATGGAAACACTTCAACAGATGCCACAACGTTCACCAATCGCAGTGCCCTGGAAGAAGCCTATGGGATTTACCGGGATCCGGTTGCGGTGGATTACGCCAAATCCTTTTTCCCGATCATTTTTGCCGTACTGGTCCTGCGCTCATTTCTCTTTGAGCCATTCCAGATTCCGACAGGTTCGATGATACCAACCTTGAATATTGGCGACTTCATCGTGGTGAACAAATATGCGTATGGGGTTCGTCTGCCGGTTATTGGCACAAAAATTCTGGATGTGGATGAGCCAAAACGGGGGGATATCATGGTTTTCATCCCCCCGCACGACCCCAGCTACTACATCAAACGGGTCATTGGCCTGCCCGGAGACCATGTCAGATACGATGGCAAGATCGTTTACATCAATGGTGAGCCACTAAATCAGGAATATGTGGACTTCATCAATGAAAGACGCCCTCCGGTGATATATTCTCAGGAAACGGTAGGGGGCATTACCCATGATATCTACACATCACCCATGCCGACCTATATCCGCCCTGGTTCGTGGCTGTGGCCTGAAGGCAGGGTAATTCCGGAAGGGCACTATTTCATGATGGGTGACAACCGGGATAACAGCAGCGACAGCAGGGTATGGGGACCTGTGACCGAAGATAATATTGTGGGTAAGGCGGTTGCGGTCTGGATGCACAAGGATCCGGGGTTAACGCTGCCAACATTTTCCCAGAACCGGATGATCGAGAACCCATGATCGTTCAGGGTCAGACGAGGTTAGACATGAAACCAATCAGTAATTTACCGGCAAGGCAACAAGGTGTGGGTTATTACGCCCTGGTGGTTGTGCTGACTTTATTAGGCATCTTCATCTTCACCGGTCTCAAGATTATGCCGGCATACGTGAGTGATGGGATCGTCACGACATCGCTGAACAACCTCAAGGAAAGTGGTGAGCTCTCAAGCATGTCATTACGGAATATCCGGCAGCATGTTGTCAGGACCATGCAGGCCAATGGTGAATCCTTCAACAGCGACAGCATCGACCAGGTGGAAGAAAACCGGGTCGATTTTATCGTGGTGGAATACGAAACCAGGCTCCCGCTGTTTTACAACATGGATGTGGTCGTAAAATTCAATCACCGTATAGAAAAATAGAAAATCGAAAATAGTGTCCTCCGAGCGACCCGATATCGATTACGCCTTCAATGACAAGGCGTTGTTGAAACTGGCTTTAAGCCATTGCAGCAGTGGGCAGTCCAACAATGAGCGCCTGGAATTCCTGGGCGACTCCATTCTCGGCTTCATCATGGCTGATGAACTTTATCAGCGTTTCCCCGAGGCCAGGGAAGGGCAGTTGAGTCGTCTGAGGGCGGATCTTGTACAACGTACCACCCTGGCAGAACTTGCCCGTGAGCTCAGTATTGGTCCCGCCCTTAAACTGGGGACGGGTGAGTTGAAAAGTGGCGGCGCGGATCGTGATTCCATACTGGCTGATGCACTTGAGGCCCTGATCAGTGCCATTTACCTGGATGGCGGGCTTGAAACCTGCCGCCGGATTGTCCTTGGCTGGTTTGCCAGCCGGCTGGACAGCCTGGACCTGAATGCCCAGACCAAGGATGCCAAAACCCGTTTACAGGAACATCTCCAGGCAAACAGACAAAGGTTGCCGGAATACGAAGTTCTGGAGGTTGCGGGCAAGGATCATCAGCAAACTTTTGCCATTCTTTGCCACGTGGAATTACTGCCCGAAGCGGTAACCGGATACGGGTCCACTCGTCGGGAAGCCGAACAGGAAGCGGCTGAAGCTGTCCTGGAAGCGCTGGGCCTTTGATTTTTCCTGTTATCATCCCCTGTCATGATGCCAGATAACTCCGAGCAGACTCCGGTTACCCGCTGTGGCCTAATCGCCATCGTTGGCAGGCCAAATGTTGGCAAGTCGACATTATTGAATTTTCTGATTGGGCAGAAAATCAGTATCACCTCCCGCAAACCGCAAACTACCCGTCACCGCTTGCTGGGCATCAAGACTGTTGATCAGGTTCAGATGATTTTTGTGGATACGCCGGGATTGCATAGTGGCCAGGCCAAAGCCATTAACCGGTATATGAACAAAACCGTGCAAAGTGTTATCCAGGATGTGGACCTGGTCCTGTTCCTGGTGGATCGCATGAAGTGGACTGACGAGGATGATCTGGTCCTGAAGCAGCTTGAGTACTGCAAGGCTCCTGTTTTTCTGGTGCTTAACAAGGTTGACCTTATCGAAGACAAGGAAGTGCTCCTGCCATATATCCAGGAGATTCAGTCACGGCATCCTTTTGCCGAGATTTTTCCCTTGTCTGCGCTGCGCCAGCATAACGTTGACGCTCTGCAAGCGGCCATCAT
>CAZBBS010000084.1:0-11784 GCA_964490145.1 uncultured Enterobacteriaceae bacterium | reverse complement strand
CAACCACGTGGGCCTGACTGCTCATGGGAACACCACGAAGACCGGGTGTGTTGGTTCTGCCTGAGTAGCCCGTTGTTTCCACGACCAGCGTATCGCCTTCCCAGTGTCCCCGGGAATTACCCAGCCATTGCGGCAAGCTGTTTTCAGCCGGATCACCGCCATCCAGGGGAATGATCCGGGCATCATGGATCATTTCGTGCAGCAGGATCACGTAGTTTTCGGTTTGCATGAAACGGTGGGTGCTGTTGTATCCCAGCGGCATAATGGGCGGCCCTTCCTGGTCCCAGATCAGGCAGCGTTCAGACAGCGATCGGGTCTTGGCACTATCCCACTGATGATCACGACGAAATTCAGTGTAGGCCTGAAGGTTGGCTTTGGCTTGATCCGTCAACGCCGGATAACGGCCATTGGGTGGATCATAGATAATGGAGGTTCTCAGGTTCTGGGTAATATTGTCTTCGGTCCTGTTCATGCCATAATCGTCGAACTGGTAATGAACATCTGCCGCTGTCCCCGTCAGGTTTTCATCGTAGTTCTCTTCGATTTTGACCCGAATGTTTTCCGCCATTTCCTCCAGGCTGTAAAACTGCTGCGTGCCCAGTGCCTCGGGACGCTCGAGGGGAACAAACGTTGAATTGGTCCAGTAGCCTTGCAACAGCGGATCACCCCAGGAAGTTCTTGGCATTTCCCAGGTATCATCCTGGGCGACAACCAGGGCTGAGAGAGACAAGGCACCAACACCTGCCAACCAGAAACTGACCTGCATGCATTTATTCATCGCTATCTCCATCAACGGGAAAACCGGCATCGCGCAGATAATTTTCCCGTTTGAGGTGGTTGTACATGATTTCCTCGGCAAACTCCGGACACTTGAATTCAAACAAACGGGCGTTGTCCTCTACATGGCGGTACAAGGGCATGCTGATCGTCCAAGCTCTGGCAAAAACCTCAGGATCGTCGATGGTTGCCTCATATTGCATATGGTTAGCCCCCAAGGGAGTAAAACGCTCGGTAATTTTTGCGGTGGACGTATAAAAATTGCCTGCTCTGTCCAGCCAGTTGGGATTCAGACCAGCAACCTCGACGACCAGCGAATCCCCCTCCCAGTGGCCGTTCGACCATCCCATCCAGCTGTCGATCGGTGCTTCCATATGATCGCTCATGTAGATATTACGTACAGCACCGGCAAACTGGTAAGCCATGAAGATATCGGAATCGGTCTGGAATATCTGGAAGGGCTGCGGTAAATAGGTGGCCCGGGGAATGCCTGGCATAAAACACTTGGCTTCCGGGTCTTCCAGGCGCCGGCCAGCAAAATTCGCTTCTCGCTGTGCAAGGGATTCCGGCAGGTAAGGAATGGTTTTTCCGGTAACGACACTGGATCCTGGCAGAACCGCGCCAATGGCCCCCAGGCTTTCAACGGCTCCCTGTTCGGCTATATGGTCTTCGAGGTTCCAGTTGGCGGTGTTCATCACCTGCCAGACACCCTGAATATCCGGTACGCCGTTTGCCAGGCGTTTTACGCTGGCACCCTGCCCCAGAACAGCGACGGGCAACCACATCAGCAAAAATACCGCTAACTTCTTGTTTTGCATCTTCCCCCCCATACTTGTCCGCTAGAGAATAAACTGAGGGTCCGGTTTTGTCCATGTCCTGCTCATCGTTCAGGACAGGGACGCCGCCATCATGGCGCTGTCGGTGAGAACTTCTGAATACGCCGACCATTGTTGACTTCAGCTGTATAGATATTGCCGCTGGCGTCCACATCAATATTATGCAACCAGTCAAACTGCCCGGCCTGTCTGCCGCCCTGCCCGAACGATCCGACAATGGCCAGGTTTTCCCTTTCCAACTGCCAGATAACACGGTTTGAGCCATCGGCAACAAACAGCCAGCGGTAATTTTCCAGTGGCGAAATTGCCAGGTCCCAGGCAGAACCCTGGTCCAGGGTATTGGGGGCTATCTGCACTTCCCGGACAAAGCCGCCTTTTTTATCAAACACCTGGATCCTGTCTGCTGTCCGGTCGGCCACATAGATCAGGTCATCAGGACCGATCAGTACCGCGTGAACCGGCCCCAGGAACTGATCAGGCAAGGCGTCCTGCGCCACTGGCTGGTAAGGTGGTCGTGTTGCATCATCGGGCCTGTTGCCATAGGCGCCCCAGTGACGCTTGTAGGCGCCGGTGACACTGTCGAACACCACGATACGCCGGTTCAGGTAGCCATCAGCAATGTAGACTTCCCGCGCCTGGACATCCACGGCGATATCTGCCGGTCTGCCCAATCGCTCCTGGTCATTACTACCTGCTGTTTCGCCGGAAACCCCGATCGACAGAACGTGCTCACCGGAAGGCGTGTACTTGACCACTTGATGGCGACCACCAGCACCATCGTAACTTCCCTGGTTACCCCCTATCCAGACAAATCCTTCATCATCCACAAAAATCCCGTGCTCATTCATGGGCCAATCCTGGACTGGCGACTCCCATGACTGGGTTCCCGGATTCCAGACTGGGCCTCCCCAGGCTTGCAGCAGATCACCCTGTTGATTGAATTGCAGGACAGCAGGCGCTGGTCGGCAACAGGTGGACAATGGTGGATCCAGCACAGCAGATAAATCATTTGTGGTGAGTGATTTGGGCCGGTGCAGCACCCAGATGGTGTCATCACCGGCAACGGCTATTCCGGAAACCTGCCCAAGGATCTGGTTGTTGGGCAAGGCCTGCGGCCAGCTGGCATCAACCTTGTAAGTCTGGGCACTCACACTGAGCGTTATGAGACTGAACAATAATAACCAGTGAATTCTCATGGTTTTTCTCCTGCGTTGGTTAAGCCTTCCGGCAATCAATATCCCTTGTGAAACGTGTCGAAATAACGCTCGAAATGGGCGAGACTCAGCTGGAAAAGCTCATCGTTCACCTCGCCTAGCAGGTCCCTGAGATCCATATGCGCATACTGTGGAGTCAGTTCGACCCCCAGGTCGGCCAGATCCCTGATCTGGTAATGACGCTTCTGCATGAAATTATGCAGCCAACAATGGGGAGACATTTGCGGGTCGTAGAAAAAACGGTAGTCATCCAGAGCCTGTTGCAGACGATCAACAGAAAAGATATGGAACCGTGGCGCCATAATCTGCCGGGTAAGCTGGTCAATGCGATTGAGTACCGCCCTTTTTTCAACGTCCTGGTACTGGTTCCAGTTGATCACCTCGAAGCCGAAGCGTTTGCAGCCGCGACAGATTTTGTCACCCAGCGAGGTGGTTGAACAAATACCGATACAGGGGGTTTTGATTGTACTCATAGATACAGGATTGTAACGCGCCATCCCCTCCCCAACCTAGTCTTTAGGGGCCGTTTCGAGTAGAATTAGCGCCCGCTTTTGTCCATCCGGACAACCCTTAATGACCTTATTTCAAGAGGATACCAGACGTGCTTGAAGCTTATCGCCGCCATGTGGAAGAACGGAGCGACATGGGTATTGTTCCCAAACCCCTGGATGCAGAACAGACTGCTGCGCTTGTTGAGTTGCTCAAAAATCCCCCCCAGGGAGAGGAAGCTTTCCTGATAGATCTGCTCAGCAACCGTATTCCGGCCGGTGTTGATGAGGCCGCTTATGTAAAAGCAGGCTTTCTCTCGGCAGTCGCCAAAGGTGAAGCCGCGTCTCCACTGGTTTCCAAGGCAGATGCCGTCAAACTGCTGGGCACCATGCTCGGCGGCTACAACATCAGCACGCTGGTTGAACTGCTTGATGACAGTGAGCTGGGGGCAGAAGCCGCCAACCAGCTGTCACATACCCTGCTGATGTTCGATGCCTTCCACGACGTCGCTGAAAAAGCCGATGCCGGTAATGCCAATGCCAAGGCCACTCTTGAAGCCTGGGCCAATGCTGACTGGTTCACAAGCAAACCTGTTGTACCGGACTGCATCACCACAACCGTTTTCAAGGTACCTGGTGAAACCAATACCGATGATCTGTCGCCAGCCCCGGATGCCTGGTCACGTCCAGACATCCCACTGCATGCCATGGCCATGTACAAAATGCCACGTGATGGCATTACCAATGCTGTGGCACAGATTGAAGAGCTCAAACAGAAAGGTCACCCGGTGTGTCTGGTTGGCGATGTTGTAGGAACAGGCTCTTCACGCAAATCCGCAGCCAACTCCGTGCTTTGGCATCTGGGTGATGATATTCCTCATATCCCCAACAAACGGGCTGGCAGCGTCTGTATCGGCGGCCAGATTGCACCAATCTTCTTCAACACCATGGAAGATGCCGGTGCACTGCCCATTGAATGTGACGTCAGTAACCTGAATACCGGAGATGTGATTGATGTCTATCCCTATGAGGGCAAAATTGTCCGTCATGGCAGTGATGAAGTGATCAGCACCTTCGAACTGAAAACCGACATGCTGCTGGATGAAGTCCAGGCCGGCGGTCGTATTCCCATGATCATTGGCCGTGGCCTTACCGACCGTGCCCGCGAAAAGCTGGGTCTTGGACCCAGCGATGTCTTCCGCCGCCCGGTTGCACCTGCTGACAGTGGCAAGGGCTACACCCTGGCCCAGAAAATGGTCGGTAAAGCCTGTGGCGTTGAAGGCGTGCGCGCCGGCACTTATTGCGAGCCGCGCATGACCACAGTGGGCTCCCAGGATACCACCGGCCCCATGACCCGTGACGAACTCAAGGATCTGGCCTGCCTGGGCTTCAGTGCTGACCTGGTCATGCAGTCTTTCTGTCATACTGCTGCTTACCCGAAACCCGTGGATATTCAGACCCAGCATACGCTTCCGGATTTCATCCAGACCCGTGGCGGCGTCTCATTGCGTCCTGGTGACGGCATCATCCATAGCTGGCTGAACCGTATGCTGCTGCCTGATACCGTGGGTACTGGTGGTGACTCTCACACCCGTTTCCCGATTGGCATTTCCTTCCCGGCGGGCTCCGGCCTGGTGGCATTTGCTGCTGCCACTGGCGTGATGCCACTGGATATGCCCGAATCCGTCCTCGTCCGCTTCAAGGGCGAAATGCAACCAGGCATCACCCTGCGCGATCTGGTCAATGCCATTCCGTACGTGGCCATCCAGAAAGGCCTGCTGACTGTCGAGAAGAAAGGCAAGAAGAACATCTTCTCTGGTCGTATCCTGGAAATCGAAGGTTTGCCTGATCTCAAAATCGAACAGGCCTTTGAATTGTCAGATGCGTCAGCGGAGCGCTCTGCCGCTGGCTGTACCATCAAGCTGAACAAGGAGCCAATCATTGAATACTTCAAATCCAACGCTACCTTGCTGCGCTGGATGATCTCCCAGGGTTATGGCGATGCCCGCACCCTGGAGCGTCGTGCTGCTGCCATGGAAGCCTGGCTGGCTGATCCCCAGTTGCTGGAGGCCGATGCCGATGCCGAATACAAGGAAGTGATCGAGATTGACCTGAACGAGATCAAAGAACCCATTCTGGCCTGCCCGAATGATCCTGATGATGTGAAGACACTGTCAGATGTCGCAGGTACCGGCATCGATGAAGTTTTCATCGGTTCCTGTATGACCAATATCGGTCATTTCCGCGCAGCGGCCAAGGTACTGGAGCAAAGCAAGGAAGGTATCCCGACACGGCTGTGGATTTCCCCACCGACCAAGATGGATCAGCATCAGCTGACCGAAGAAGGTGTATACAATGTTTTCGGTACCAGTGGTGCCCGAACCGAAATGCCCGGCTGCTCGCTTTGCATGGGCAACCAGGCACGCGTTGCAGCGAAATCCACGGTAGTTTCCACATCCACACGTAACTTCCCCAACCGCCTGGGTGATGGCGCCAATGTCTATCTGGCGTCAGCCGAAATGGCCGCTGTCTGTTCCCTGCTGGGCCGTATCCCCACGCTTGAGGAATACATGGGCTACATGAGCAGCCTCAACACCATGGCAGCGGATATTTACCGTTACATGAACTTTGATGAAATTGCCGAGTACATGAAAGGAGCAGAGAACGCCAGGAACATTCCTGTCCAGAACATCCAGGAAGTGGCTCGTACCTGAGCAGGTATCCAGACGAAAAAAAACCGCTGCCATGCAGCGGTTTTTTTTATCCCTTGGATTTGTTGTCAGGCTAACGCCGCATCTGCAGGGTTTTTATTTTTATCCTCTTCAGCTTTCCTGCCATCAGCTGCACCATCACTGTCCAGCTTGAGTAGCAGCAGCAATATTGCCCCGATGATGGAGCCGCCACCCATTACCATCGATACCATGGGCAGGTCAAAACCACCCTCAAGCAGGAAGCCTGCCAAAATCGGCGACAGTACAGACCCCCCACGACCAATGCCAATGGCAAAACCTGTGCCTGAGGCCCGTGCCTGGGTCGGAAATACCTGGGCCAGGATGGCATACATTCCCACAATACCGCCATTGACGAAGAACCCCGCCATGGCAACATACAATTTGATTGTGCCCAGATCAGCAGGAGCCCTGCCGAAAACACAGGTGAATATCCAGCCCAGAGCAAGCATGACAATGGTCAGTGTCTTCACCTTGAATCGGATGGTGAGCACACCAAAGAACAGGCAACCAAGCGCCCCACCTATACTGGCCCAGGTCAGGGCCTCACCGGCCAGATATGGCGGAAAACCCATATCGACCACCAGTTTCGGGGTCCACTTGAGGATGTAGTACAGCGTGACCACATGCAGGAAATAGACCGCGGTCACCAGAATGGTGGTCCGGATCATGGTCTTGCTGAATAGGAAGGAGGTGGAGACTTTGCGCGCAGCCTCATCAATGGACGGCAGACTGGTGATGGCCGAATGCCCCAGTCGCTTCATGGTCGCATTGATTTTGTCCAGAGCGCCTTCCGGCTGCTTACGGGTCAGCCAGTGCACGGATTCCGGCATGGTAAAGAAAATCAGGGGGATAAAAATCACGGTCATGGTTGTGCCAAAATAAAACACCACGCGCCAGTCAAAATGCTGCATCAACTGGGTGACGGCCATGCCGCCGACCACGCCACCAACCGGGTAGCCAACGGACATCGCCGAAATGGCAAAAGCCCGTTTCTGGTTATTGGAAAACTCCGCCGCTACGGCATTGATGGCCGCCAGCATGCCTCCGATACCCAGGCCGGTAATTACACGCCAGATGCCCAACTGGGTAAGACTGCTGGTCGTTGTGACCATGAACATACCTATCGCCATGGCCACCAGGCAGCCCAGCATGGTTGGACGCCTGCCGATTTTGTCTGCAACGCCCCCCAGCAATACCGAGCCAACGGCCATACCGATGAGTTCCATGGACAGGACAAAACCCAGGCCAGCCTGACCGAGTCCCCACTCACCGGCGATACCGGGACCAGCAAAACTGATGGCCAGTACATCGAAACCATCCAGGGCATTCAGTCCTACCGTCAAACCAATGATCCAGTACTGCAATCTGGTCATGCCCGACGAATCAAGTACCTGGCGTGGATCTGTGTTCATATTACCCCCAATAAAACGAAGCAGCCCCGCAGGGCTGCCTGTCAAAACTGTTGTTGAATTCTGATTATTATTAAACCGGCAGTACCTAAAATCAGCTCAAAGCTTAATCCACGCCCTGCCCCATTACAACCTGACAGACTCAGGCCGCCAGGCTCTTGCTCACCACCTCAAACACATCTGGTGACAGATCTTCAGTTTCCAGAATACGCTTCATCGCGGCCTGCATAAGCTGCTGACGCTCGGGGCTGTATTTCTTCCAGCGAGTCAGCGGCGTCATTAACCTTGAGGCGATCTGTGGATTCAGCTTATTGAGAACGATAATCTGGTCTGCCAGGAATTCATAACCACTGCCATCAAGTTTATGAAAGCCCACGGCATTATTATGGCAGAAGGCACCGATAACACTGCGCACCTTGTTCGGGTTCTTGATATCAAAAGCCTCATGCTGCATTAGCGCCTGGATCGTGCTCAGGTTGTCCGGAACCATGGCTGCACTTTGCATCGACAGCCACTGCTCCACTACCAGAGTTTCTGACTGCCATTGCTGATAAAAGTGAGCAAGCAGCTCATCTTTCATCGCCTTGCTGGACTCGGAGGGATTGTTCACCAGAGCCCGCAATGCTGTACTGCTGTCGGTCATGTTGTTGGCGCAGTCATATTGCACCCTGATGCGCTGCCAGTGTTCCGGCTTGTCCAGGCAGGCCAGATAGTTCAGCACCGTATTTTTCAGGCTTCGGCGGGCAATCTCAGCCGCACTGAACTCGTATGGGGCAGCAGAAGAGCAGTGTTCATAAACTGCAACAAACTCTGTCTCAAGCTCTGTGGCCAGGTGAAGACGTACATGTTCGCGTGCAGCATGAATACCATCAACATCGACTTCTGCCGCCAGTTCCGCCAGGTAAGCTTCTGACGGCAACAGAATCAGGTTTGCCAACATGGCCTTGTCCAGGGACTCATCCTTTATCGCGGCCGTCAGCACACTACCCACAGCCGTGACCAGTCTGTCATCCACGACAAGCGCCTCACCGCTGGCGTGCTGGCTCATCAGATCAGCAAGCACCAGCAGGGCCAGTTTCTGTCCTGCTTCCCAACGGGCAAAACCATCGCTTTCATGCTGCATGAGCAACATCAATTCATCACGTTCAAAGGGGTAATCCAGCTTCACTGGCGCGGAAAAACCACGCAGTAGTGCCGGTACAGGCGCTTCCCTGACATCCGTGAAAACAAAATCCTGTTCGGCATCGGTGACATGCAGAACCAGGTCTGGGCTTTCCGGATAACCTGCCACTTTCAAGACCAGCGACTTACCATCCGGCCCTATCAAGCCCATACGCAAGGGAATATGGAACGGTGCCTTGTCAGGCTGAGCAGGCGTAGGTGGGCAACTTTGTCGCACTTTCAGGGTAAAGGTATTGGCGTGGGCATCGTATTGACCACTGCATGACAGCCGGGGAGTACCTGCCTGCGAATACCAGCGGCGAAACTGCCCAAGATCCATGCCGGAGACGTCTTCCATGGTGCTGACAAAGTCCTCCGTGGTGACAGCCTGGCCATCAAACTTTTCAAAATAGAGGTCGGTGCCCTTACGGAATGTATCAGGACCAAGCAGATTGGCCTGCATACGGACCACCTCTGCCCCCTTTTCATAAATGGTCACCGTATAGAAGTTGGAAATTTCCATATATGACTCGGGCCTGACTGAATGGGCCATGGGACCGGCATCTTCTGCAAACTGTACCGTCCGCAACAGGTTCACGTCTTCAATACGTTTGACCGCCCGCGAACCCACATCAGCGGAAAACTCGGAATCCCGGTATACCGTGAAACCTTCCTTGAGACTCAACTGGAACCAGTCCCGACAGGTGACCCTGTTACCGGACCAATTGTGGAAGTACTCATGGGCCACAATGGCTTCGATACGCTGGAAGGCCTGGTCTGTGGAAGTTTCAGGTTTTGCCAGTACGCAGGAGGAATTGAAGATATTCAGCCCCTTGTTTTCCATGGCCCCCATGTTGAAATCATCAACCGCAACAATCATGAAAATATCGAGATCGTATTCGCGACCGTACACGTCCTCGTCCCAGCGCATGGCCTTCTTGAGCGACGCCAGGGCAAAGGAACATTTATCCAGGTCCTTCTCCTCAACAAAAATCCTCAAACTCACTTCACGTCCGCTACAGGTGGTAAAACTGTCATCCACCGGCTTCAGGTCACCGGCCACCAGTGCGAAGAGATAACTGGGTTTTTTAAACGGATCCTGCCACTCAACCCAGTGACGGTCATTGCCAATATCGCCGCTGCCAGTTTTATTGCCATTGGACAGCAATACCGGATACCTGGATTTGTCTGCTTCTATACGAGTGGTAAAACTGGCCAGCACATCAGGGCGATCAAGATAGTAGGTAATCTTCCTGAAACCTTCTGCTTCACACTGTGTACAGAACATGACTCGGGATTTGTACAGTCCCTCAAGACTGGTGTTGTCCTGCGGCATGATTTTTGTTGTACAGGAAAATTCGAAGTTGTCCGGTACGCTGTTTATCTCCAGTGTATCCTTGCCTACCTTGTATTCCGCCTCCTTAAGACTCCGATCATCAATAGCTATTTTCTGCAGTGCCAGCTCGCGCCCATGCAGAACCAGACTCTCGTTGCCACTGGCTGCCGGATTGCGGCGCATGAGCAAGCGGGAATGCACCAGCGTTTGGTCTTCAAACAACTCAAAATGCAGATGGGTCTCATCGATGAGAAACGCTGGCGGTTGATAGTCTTTGAGATAAACCGTTTTTCCCTGGGATTCTTTCATGAAAACACCTTGATGCTGGTTTCAGCTTTCTGACAATGTAATGTGGTAACCGGTGAATTTACGTAAATTAATGACCCCGGTGTCGAAAATAAGATACTGGCCCTTGATGCCCTGGAGTGTACCAGCCACCTCTGCTTCCTTATCAAAATTGAACGAGGAAACCTTGTCCGGATATTCCTGCACAGGATAATTGATATGCACCACGTCCACCCCGTTTAGGATGCTTATGGCATGCAGACCAAACTGACGCTCCAGATCTGACAACTCGCTGCCACAAAGCTCAAGCAGCCTGTCCCTTTCCTGTTCCAGATCCACCTCATCATTGCCTCCCTTGAGCATATTTCGCCAGTTGGTCCTGTCAGGCACATGCTGCCGGAAAATGGCTTCGACAAAACCGGATTGCTGGCGTGAACGAACACGCAAGACTGGCAGCCCCTGAACCGCCCCCTGATCTATCCAGCGGGTGGGCACCTGTGAGGCCCGGGTAATCCCTACCTTCAGGCCTGACGAGTTGGCCAGGTAAACGATATGATCCTGCATGCAGAACTCGTCACCCCACACCGGTTCACGGCACGTGCCAGCTGCATAATGGCACTTCTCGGGAGCAATGATGCAGGAGTCACACTGGGCCAGTTTCTGAAAGCAGGGATAACAGTAGCCCTGGTTAAAACTTTTATTGGTCTGGCGTCCGCAGTGAACGCAGGAAATGTCACCGGCAAATTTCAGGGACAAACCTTTCCCGATCAATGGATTCACGGGAATCTGCTGGTCGCCCAGCACCATGGCATAGCTGACAGGATCGTCCAGCCGCGCATGCATTTTGTGTAACTGTCCGCCTGTAATTTCTGTCATGACTTCCTGGTTTCCAAAGAAGGAGAATCTGTTGTGTTTATCGTGACGGGGGAACAGGGTGTCGGCTTTGGCCTCACATACCCCACTCTTTCTTCTGGACAGGTATATTTTTGATCGTAGGCAATCACCGCCTGCAGGCAGAGGGATTTCTGTTCATCACTTAATCGTTCACCATTTTCCCAGCGTCCCAGAGCAACTGCCTCTTTAAGACTCTCATGAATCTCTGGTGTCATTGACGCCAGCAACTGTTCCAGGGAATCGGGTTTACCCGGCAACTCATTCACGCTAACACTCTCTCCTTATACCTTGTATCGTATCCTGCCAATCGTGGCGGTAAATGCCCCATAAACCACCCCAGCCAACAAGCCGCCCAGATGAGCAGTGTCAGCCACTCTTTCCAGATTAATGAATGACATAATGGCCAGCAACGCCAATAACGCCACAATCAGTCCAGGTGGCAAACCCAGGCGTTTCTGTGGAAAAAACAACTGCCACATCCAGATATACCCGAACAAGCCATACACCACACCTGACATGCCACCAAAATAAAATGTGCCTGCATACAGATACTGCGCAGTGTTCGAGACGAGTGCGATAGCCAGAACCAGGGGCAGCATCATCCAACTCGGTTGAGCCGCCTCTATCCTGCGGTCGAATTCCCACAGCCACA
>CAZBBS010000083.1:0-11918 GCA_964490145.1 uncultured Enterobacteriaceae bacterium | reverse complement strand
TCTCCACTAGATTGGTGAATAATACCTGAGCAGGAAATTACTGGGTCATTACAAAATTGCTGGGCCTGAATCTTTGCATGAAGGTGTGTAATAGGAAGTTAAATATAATAAATGCATGTAAAACAATGGGATAGAGATTTATGCTGTTACTACCTACTTTGGCACGCCTCTTGATATTGCACAGGTATAGGAATTTTTATAATCAGATAAATTAAAAAATGACTTGTTCACCGATAAAACGAGTGAGGGCATTAAAGTATAGCTGGCAGATTTAGTGATGTTTTGGTAACACAGGTCCTTATAGAAAGTGAGTATTTTTCTACGAGATAATTAGTCATGATTAGATTTAGTAGTGTAGTAGCACATTGAGAAAAATTTCTCGAGTTCTGCAATCTTATTATTCCGCAAATGATCTACAACAGATTCCTTATAGAGGGTAAAAATATGAACCAGGCTGATCCATTGATCGAAGAAAGAGTCATTCGTCAGCTTCTGGCTGATATCGGACTAGAAAATACACGGAAATTCATTGATTCTCTGGATAGTGAGATTAATAAACGGATACAGAATATGACAAAGGCAATCAATGAGAAGAATTTTGAGGACCTAGCTGCTCAAGCCCATTCACTGAAAAGCAGTGCGCAGGTTTCTGGTACATTTCCCCTGGCTGAAAATATGGTCAGGATTGAAAGTGCGGCCGGGTTAAAAAACCATAAGGTATTTGACCTTGCCAAAGAAGCGCTGATCCTGGTTGAACTAACGCGTTTCGCCTATCTGGATATCAAGCTTCACGATTAATCAAATCATCTCCTTTGCCCTCGGATATTAGTAGTTCCTCATGCTCCCCAACTTATTAACTGTTGTGCGGCAATTTTTTGATGGTGCTACTTACCTCATTCGTAAAAGTTGTAAAGATCAAACTGCCACTTCTTTCCAGACAAAAAGGCGAATAGCCAGCACCAGAGCAATGACAGCCCATATCACCATGCCGATGAAATCCGGTGCCAGTTCTACCAGGCTGGTGCCGTTTATGGCGATTTCCCGCAAACCATGGGACACAAAGCTCAGCGGCAAAATTTTGGCGATGGGCTGAGCCAGGTCCGGCAAGGCTTCTATGGGGAAGAAAATGCCGGACAGAATCATCTGTGGAAAGGTAACCAGGTTGCCAATGGCGATGATGGCCTGCTGGGTTTTTGCCAGGCTGCCCAGGCAAAAACCGATGCTCAGGAAAATGACACTACCGCCAATGATGAACAGGTAAAGGCCGGGAATACTGCCGATAAACACAACCTGAAACAAAAAGATCGCGGCGAGCATGAGACCGGTAAGCTGGATCAGGCAGATCAACAGGCGGGATGTCACTAGTGCGCCAATAAAATCCCGTGGCTCGATCGGCGTGACAAACAGGCGTTTGAGGATGCCTTTGCGGCGATATTCCACGATGTTGAACCCGCTGCCGGCAATGGCAATGTTCATGATGCTGAAGGCCAGCAAGCCGGGAACCACAAAATCCAGATAACGCTGTGTTCGGGACTGCACATCTTCGATATTCAGTGAAAACAGGGGTTCCGTGTTGCGCAGAGTGCGCTCGACCTTGACCAGCGCCTGTTCAAGTACCGGCATGATGGTGGCCACCTGGCGGACCTGAGAGGCATCAATAAGCACCTCGAGATCTGCAGGGGTGCCATTATCCTGGAAGTTGGCAGGCAGAATAAGCACAACAGCGTTATCTCCGTTGATGAGCGCTTCGCGCAGGCTTTCTTCGTCGCCTACCGTAACATTGAACAGCAGGGTGCTCTCCAGGGACGCGATAAATTCGGTGGCCAGTTCGTTGCCAGCGTTGTTCACAATCCCCGTTTCGATCGGTTCCGGATCATTTCCGCTGGCAAAGCTGATGATGAACATGAACACCAGGGGGAAAAAGACGGAAAAGAAAATAGCCTGCCGGTCCCGGGCATGAATTTTCAGCATGACTTTGGCGAGGTTGATAATTTTGCCCATGGTCATTCCCTCAGGTCGTGACCGGTCAGGGTCAGAAAAACGTCTTCCAGATTGCCGTGCAGTGGAGCCTCTGGAGGCTCGGGCGCATACTTCATGATGAGGTCCTGCGGCGCCCCTTCCGCTATTATCTCGCCATGATCCATGATGGCCAGGCGGTCGCACAGGTATTCGGCTTCTTCCATGTTATGGGTGGTCAGTACGATGGTCATTCCTGCCTTGTTCAGGCTGATGACAAGGTCCCACAGGTTGCGTTTAGCCTGAGGATCCAGGCCGGTGGTGGGTTCATCGAGGAATAGCACCTTGGGATCGTTCACCAGGGCGCAGGCGATGGAGAACCGCTGTTTCTGGCCGCCGGACAGGTTTGAGGGGCGGGCGTTGGCCTTTTCTACAAGATTGACCTTGCCAAGCAGTATGGCGGGATCATCCTGACGGTCATACAGATTGCTGAACAGTGTCAGTAGCTCACTCAGCGACAGGCGATCGAAATATTCGTTGGCCTGAAGCTGCACACCGATAATCTTTTTCACAGCATAGGGGTTGGAGGTTACATCAATGCCGTCGACCAGCGCCTGACCGCCATCGATATCAGTAAGACCTTCAATCATTTCCAGTGTGGTGGTCTTGCCAGCGCCATTAGGGCCGAGAATACCGTAAATTTCACCTTTGGCGATGGACAGGGAGATGCCGTTGACCGCATTGAAAAACTGCCCCTTGTTTTCCGGGTCCGGGTATTTCTTTGCCAGGTTGCTGATTTCGACGATGGTCAAGGTACGCTTCCTCTCGGGACAAGTCCGCTATGATAGCCAATCAAAAGGCTTCGTAAAGACCAAAAATTCGAATAAACAAATGCACACTGATTTGATCCAGTCCAACTGGCGGCCTTAAATTTGGCGATATCCTGTAAATATCCGGAAATGCTATGGGGTTAGACATGATGCATGGTTTCAGAAAAATCCTGTTTATTGCTGATGGCAGCAAGGGAGAGGCCTCTGCACTGGCCAAGGTAATGGAGCTGGCTGAAAGCAACGGGGCTTCGCTGAGCCTGATGGATGTGGTGGAGGAGTATCCAGACATCCGCTTGCTCAGGGCCGGCCTTGAAAAACTGTGGCGCCAGCATCAGGCGCTGGTCAAGGACAGGAAACGTGCCCTGCAGGCTGCCCGGGCAGAACTCAGGAAGCAGCATCCTGGCGTGAAGTGCAATGTGGTGGTCCGTGAAGGTCGTCCGGTTGTGGAAATTGTTCGTCAGGTTTTGCAAAAAAAACCATGATCTGGTAGCCAGGGTGTCTACAGGCCATCCCCGTTTACAAGGCATGCGTCTGGGCAGTCTGGATATGATGCTATTGCGTAAATGCCCCTGTCCTGTGCTCATCTTGAAACCTGCACGGAAAATACAGCACTCTCGTATCCTGGCGGCCGTGGACCTGACCCTCCTGCCGCAGGACACTGACAACCTGGACCGCCGTATACTCGACCTGGCCAGTGCGCAGTCCCACCTGGAGGAGGCTGATCTGCATATTGTGCATTCCTGGTCACTGCCCTATGAAAAGATGCTGGAAGGGGAGGCCCGCATCCAGTTTTACAAGACAGTGCCCCAGATGCGCAGGGAGTTGCGTAGGGTGGAGAAAAAAACATCTGGATGAAATAACCAGGCTTTACGGGGATTTCCAGCCCAGGGTGCATATGCTCAATGGGGCAGCAGAGAAAGTGATTCCGGCATTCGCAGCGAAGCACAGTATAGACCTTATCGTCATGGGGACACTGGCTCGAACGGGTGTAGAGGGTGTGCTAATAGGGAATACGGCTGAGAAAATTCTCGGCAAACTGGACTGTTCGGTACTGGCCCTGAAGCCGGCAGGATTTGTTTCTCCCATCAAGCTTGAACAGGGAAGTACCACCTGAAAGGGTGTTAACGATCTGAAGCGGGAAAATCCAGTGGGTCGGTAATGGTGCAGTTGTCCACCTTCATGCATTCCTCCTGGAGCAGGCGGGCTGTATCAAACAACGGCTCTGGTGGCGGCTGGAGAAAACCGGCGGAATAACGGCCCATGGCGAGATCGAAGGGAGTGCGCCCTGCGTCATCAGCGACTTGCTGTATTGCACCATTATCGATAAGAAATTTCACAATCCTGTTCCAGCCAACCTTGGCGGCAGCGTGCAGGGCATTCTGGCCATCAGCAAAGACCTGATTGCGACCGGTGCTGCGTTCATAACCGGAGCCCCGTTCATCTTCATTATGTTCATTCTGCGGCCTGACTGCCGGGTCGCCGGTGAGGGCATTGATGTCGGCACCAGCGGCCAGCAACAGTTCCAGGGTAGCAATGCTTTCCTCTTCTGTTTTGAAACGACCACGGGTCGGCGCTGCCGGCCATTGAATTCCTGATACCACCAGCAGGGGGGTATGCCCCTGGGCGTTTGGCAGATCCACCAGAGCACCATTGGCCAACAGGAGTTTTACAGCGTCGGTGTCCGCGGAACGGGCAGCGCGAATAAGGGGTGTTGCTCCGTTGGACAGGGGGTTGTCGGCACCGCGATCAAATACGGCATTGCGATAGGGTGGGCGAACCTTCAACTGCATATTCGGGTTGACACCGCGGGCCAGCAGTGCCTTTGCCACATCGAGACCGGTGGTGACATCGGATGACGGAACATCGGGGCGACCGCCCACAGGCATGGTATTCAGGTCGATGGCATTGTACAGCGGGGCGCGCCCGAAAATATCCCACTGATTGACATCGGCACCGGCCTCAACAAGGGCCATAGCGGTGTCAAAATGCATGTTGATCAACGCCAGATTCAGAGGAGAAACGCGGTCGGGATCAATGGCGTTGAGATCAGCACCGCCCCTGGCAAGCACCTCGACACAGGCAGTGCAGCCTTCACGCGCTGCATAATGCAGGGGAGAAAACCCCCCGTTGTTCATGTCCTTGGGTCTCGGCTCATTCATGATGGTGCGATCCCACAAGCGGGCATAGCCTTTCATATCGATATCGGCACCGTGATCGATCAGCACCTGGAGAACCTCGGGCTGATGCTGGGCTGCGGCCCACATGGCGGCAGTCTGGCCACCCCATTGTTCGCGGGCGTTGATATCAGCACCATGTTCCAGAAGCAGTTCCACAGCTTCACCACTGCCGGCGCGTGCGGCCACCATCAGGGGCGTCTCACCTTCAAGGTTGCCAAGGTCCGGATTGGCGCCGTGATCCAGAAGGATCTCAAGGAGCTCTACATTACCCTGCATGGCTGCCTCACTCAGGGTATTGGCACCGTATTCATTGCGGCTGTTGGCATCGGCACCGGCATTGAGCAGGGCAGAGGTGAGTTCCGCATCGCCCTGGTAAACAGCATAGAGCAGTGCTGAAGAACCATCGGAAAGCACCGCGTTGACGTCAGTCCCTTCGTTGATCATTTCCAGAGCGTGGCTGCGGTTGCCGCTGGCAACCACTTCAGCAAGGTTGCCATGGGCGTACAGCGGCAGGGACAGGGCGTAACAGGCAGTTAACAGGGCGGACCTGAACAGGGTTTTCATGGCGTGATGGTCGCTTTACTCAGACGTCGCTCAGTTCACCGCTGGCATCACCGAAATCATCCATCGGGACACCGGCCCGATTGAGCAGGGTCAGGATCAGGTTGGCGTGCGGCGTATCCTGTGGATACATCAGATGTTGTCCACCTTTGATGGTGCCACCGCCCAGACCAAATACGGCACTGGGCAAGGGATCCTGGTTGTGCTTGTCACTGTTGCTCATGTTGGAGCCAAACAGGATGATGGAATTGTCCAGTACGGAACCGTTTCCTTCTTCCATGCTAGCGAGCTTGTCGACAAAGCCCGTGAACACTTCTGTGTGGAAGGCCTGGACACGCGAGAGACGTTCTTTCTTGTCCGGATCATCACCGTGATGTGAGAGTGGATGAAAGGCTTCGGTCACGCCAAGATTGGCGTAGGTGCGCATACTGACTTCCTTCTCCATGAGGAAGGTGGCGACATTGGTCAGATTGATCTGGTAGGCCAGGGCGATCAGGTCAAACAGAATTGTCAGGTGTTCCTTGAAGTCACCGGGAATACCGATTGGGGCCGCAGGGATATCCACGTTGGAGAGATCCTGGCTTTTCATCATTTGCACACGACGTTCGATCTCGCGTACCGACTCCAGGTAGTTGTCCACGCGTGCAATATCAGCTGCGCCAAGGGTTTTCTGCAATGTTGCGGCATCGCTCATGATGGAGTCCAGAATACTGCCGGTCTCATCCACGATAGCGGAGCGTTCAGCGGCATTGTCACCCTGGCCAAACAACTGGAAGAAAAGCTTCCTCGGGTTGTTCTCTATGGGCAGGCCCAGGTCAGGTGTCTGGAACGACAGCGAGCTGCCAAAGGAGCAGGAGAAACCTGGTGCACAGGGGCCGCCGGATGGTGTTCCAACTTCAATGGACGGGAAAGTGGTGCTCTGGCCAATGCGCTGGGCGGCAATCTGGTCGGCGGTGACCCCTTTGCTCGGGTCGCTATGGTCATTGGGGGCAACGCAGCGCAGCCAGGTGCCAACCACGATACCGTGGGGGTCGTTGCTTTCAGCCGGCTTGTTGCGAAGCCCGGAGACGATGGTCATCTTGTCCTGAAACTTTGCAGCCGGAGCCAGAATGCTGGGCAGCTCGAAATTGCTGCCAGTGGCGGCAGGTGTCCAGTTTTCCAGCACAGCACCATGGGGGAAATAGACGAATCCCAGGCGCGGCTGAATATTGGCAGCGGTCTGGGCAGTGGCGGTGGCCGCAGGGATCATGGCATCCAGCAAGGGCAGAGCCATGCTGGTCCCCATTCCGCGAAGGATTGAGCGCCGGGATAAATGTTTTTTACTGATAAACATGTGCATTGTCTCCAGGAGGTTGTGTTTCCGGGGGGGGCGGACTGTCCTCAATGAGGTCAGATACTACTTAAAACCACCGATTATTTCATCCCCCAAACCTCGAGATCAGCAGTTCGGTAAGCTAGAAGCGTGCTACCGGGATCGGCCTGAATCTTCTAAAAAGTCTATTAATTCCAGTATGTGAACGAAGGAATGGGGCGGAAATATTCAAATTCTGTGTTATTCACCATTTGCACTGTCAGGCATCGGGGGTGAAATGGGGAATCAGGCTTTCATGGGAGCGGCGGACAAAGGCTTCGGCATCGCCGAATCGCGCATTGAATTCAGCCGTCGGCTGGTCAGCAAGCGTATCCTCGACACTGTTGGCTGCCCTGAAACCGGCGTTGATGCGCTGAAAAATAGTGTCATACATATCACGCATGGCCTGCAGGTCGGTTTTACTCATTACCGGACCGGAGGCAGGGACAATGACAGTGTTGTCATTGGCGACTTCCAGTAGCACTTCCAGGCCATTGACCAGGCCGCCAATCCAGCCGCCCGTCCACCAGTCCATCAAGGGCCAGTGGTCGTTGGCCAATACACCGCCGCCATGCAGGACGTTCTGCTCGGGAAAGTACACATACATATCACCATCAGTGTGCGCTTGGCGCAGGTAACCGTATTGCACCGGGGTACCGGCATGGTCAAGGTCACCGTAGTGGTAGAAGGTTTCCGAAGGCTGGGCCTGGGATGACAACGCGGCAAACACACTATTGTCCCAGGGGTAAGTGATCTTCGTGGTCAGCCATTGCCGGGTATTTTCATGGGCAAAAATTGCAGTGCCCTTGGTACCAAGCCGCTCATTCAGGCCGGTTTGCTCCGGATGCCAGTGCGTGTTGACCAGCAGAGTGATATCGCCATTACCTGTTTCGGCATTGATGGCTGCCATTGTCTGATCAGCATATTGCGCCAGGCCGCCATCGATGATCATCACATCACCGTTATCAGCTTTGTGGACCAGAATGTTTGTGCCAGTACCGGATATCAGGGACAGACCTCCACCAAGAGGCTGGGTCATTGCAGTCTGGGCAAGGATGCTTCCTGGAGGCACGGCAAGACAGACCAGGGTAAGGAACAAAAAAATAAAGGACCGGATGCTGATCAGTGAATGATGGCCGACCATGAGTGATTTGTCAGAGAAGCAGGGATGTATATGAGTCATGTATAGCGGTCTGGTTGTTCGGTACTTGAAGCGGGGGAGTATAAAGTAGCGTCGGATAACATACCACCGGCATGCCGGGATAATGAACCTGTCTGCAAAGGCAGGTAAAAACCTGTCTATAATGTCCCGGTGTCAGTGATCTGGAATCCCTTTTGACTTCTTACCCAAGCATTACAAAGACCTTGTTACAAGGGAGCGTTCTGGTGGTTTTAGCTGCATTGTCAGTATCGGAACAATGCTAGTCAGCTGCGATGGGCCCTGGCAGCAGAAAGGAAAGTGAGCGCACGGCAGAAGCGGCGCTGGGGCTGTTCAGGGATTTTGGTCGATGGACTGATCCTGTCCTGCTGGTTTATGACCCGGATAATGCTCCTAAGCAATATGCTGATACGGCTTACATGCTGGAAATACTTGATAATGCCGCAAGCGAATGGGAAAAAGTCAGCGGCATCCGCTTTCTGATTCTTGATCCAGACAGCAGCATTGAAGATGACAGTGCTGTCTTGCCGCAGCTGCAGGACGGGTTGGTTCGTGTGTCCTGGCTGCCCACTGATAGCTTTGCCGGTCGGGCTTCCCCGGAATATGGTCCTATTGATGCGGCATTTGGTTACAGGCCTTTTGTTGATGGAAGAGTTGAGCTCTCCAGTGATGCAGGTGCGTTTCCAGATGAAGAAGTCCTCAAGCGGGTGCTTGTTCATGAATTGGGACACCTGGCTGGGTTGGGGCATGCCGAAAATCCGAATACGGTGATGTATGCAAACCCCTACAATCGATTACGACATCCCCGTGAAGATGATATTCGAGCCATGCAAGTGCTGTATGGACCGCCTGCCATGCCTTTGACACCGTCCATGCCGTTTGATGAGTGGTTGTACCATGTGCCGATACTTGCCACTCAGAGTTTAAGGAACAGATTATTCCAACCTACAGAAGAGCTTGAACATGGGGCTGTATTCAGCTTGCGTGACGGCGGCATATCCGCGAATGGTGTTGGTCAGCAAATCCATGAGATCAGCGAGACGACGCCTGATGGCAAACTGCTGCGTTTCAACCTGGGCGGTATTGATAATCTTGATGGCAAGGACGCGCTGATACTGGAAACACAATGGATACTTACCGATCCCTCGGGGTATGAGTACAAACGCAAAACAGTACTGCTGGATTGTGCGGCAGGCTCGTTTTGTGAAGGGTACTACTGGAACTTTCTCAATACGAATATTCTCAAGACGGTGCCGGGAACCTGGCATATACACATTATTGACGTTTCAAATGGGCCAGGGGAGGTACGGACCCTGCTCACCATGCCGCTTGATGTGAGCACCATTCCCAAAGGCAACAGGGCTCCGGTGGTATCAGTTGACTTAACAGATGGCAGCAAGCCAGGAAGCATCCTGGTCCAGATGGTCGTAGAAGACTTTGAAAAAGATGCCGTTCATGTGCATTGGCATGGTGGTGATTTCAGCGGGTTGATGAATGATGTTTCGCCTGGCACTACATTCACTCAGGAGCTGATGTTATCAGGGCAGGGGCCTCATACGCTGTATCTTGAACTGACAGATTCCGGTGGGCGATATGAAGATAACGATAATCGGCAAAATTTTGGCAATGCAGGCCGCGGGTTCCAGAACATTGTCAGAATCGATTTCACATTGCCTGTGGCATCCTCGGCAATCGGCATCAGATCAGCCCAGGGTGCACTATGGGCAGGCTACAGTGACATGCCTCTCTGGATGGCGGGATTCGGTACGTCAACAAAAGTAATCGCCGTGAGTGATGGTGTTTCCCGGGCCGAAATGACTGTCAGTGCATCCCGGGATGGGGGGGTAACATATGATGCTTTGTTTTCCAGGGATGACGATGTCACTGTTGCTGGAAGTATTTCGCCAGACGCATGGCAGGTCGGGGAGGCAGCAGAGATATTCATTGTGCAGCAGACTGAAAACGGCTCAATGTATGTTCGTGATAAAAAAGGCAATTTTATTGAATGGAATACCAGGCTTGGTGATTTGGAGCCTGCGTATGAAATCGGCAGTCTGCAGAGCGTCAACGGATTTGATATTTTCAGGGGAAATTTGAAAGAAGGACGCAGCAGGATATACCTTGGATACAGGTTATTGTCCGGCGGACCATTGCTGGTAAGTGCTGCTCCCTGGGTACTTGAAGCAGAATAATTCAGGGTTTTTATGGACTTGCTGCTGCCTTGTCTTGAATCCCTATGTGGATTATCCTTCCCCGGCTTGAGGGAAATATAATAATCAGCACTTTTTGGCACACCCATCACTATTTTTTACAGTAACTTTTTCAGTAACTCTTCGCATTCAAGTTAACAGGGGACACCAGCTACCATGACCAACTCGACAGATCCACGTCAAATTCTGGACCAGACGCCCATGACAGTGCCTATGATCATTGTCGTGGCTATCACGGTTTTTCTTAATGCGCTGGACGGCTTTGATGTTCTTGCCATCAGTTTTGCGTCTCCCGGTATTGCCAAGGAGTGGGGTGTATCGCCCGCTGAGCTCGGGTTTGTGCTTTCCGCCGAACTGGTAGGGATGGCCATTGGCTCCATCTTCCTCGGTGGTGTGGCGGACAAGGTGGGTCGACGCCAGACCCTGCTGGGTTGTCTGGTCGTCATGACCATCGGTATGTTCCTGGTGACGACAGCGAGTTCTGCCGTGATCCTGATGATCTGGCGTGTGATCACCGGTCTGGGGATCGGCGGCATGCTTTCCTGTACCAATGCCACGGTTGCCGAGTTTTCCAACCTGCGCTGGCGCAGTCTGTGCATTTCGCTGATGGTCATCGGTTATCCGTTGGGCGGAACATTCGGCGGTATGTTTGCCTCAAAACTGTTGGCCATGTATGACTGGCGTTCAGTCTTTTATTTTGGTGCCATCATCACCTTTGTCCTGATTCCGGTAGTTTTCTTCATGGTGCCTGAATCGGTCCATTGGCTGACCCGTAAACAGCCCGAAGGCGCCCTGGACAAGATCAACAACTCCTTGAAAAAACTGGGTTACGGACTGATTTCATCACTGCCCGCAGTACAGGAAGGTGACAAGAAGAAATCTGTTGGGGATATTTTCTCTCCTGCACTGATCGCGACGACCTTGCTGGTGACTGCGGCCTACTTCCTGCATATCACCACGTTCTATTTCATCCTCAAGTGGACCCCAAAAATTGTGGTGGACATGGGCTTTGCCCCCAGTGGTGCCGGACAGGTGCTGACATGGGCCAATCTGGGTGGTGCGCTTGGCGGACTGACATTCGGTGTCCTCACGGCACGTTTTGGTCTCAAACCCCTGACTATCGCCATTCTTGTGCTTACAACGGTCGGTGTGACCATATTCGGGCGCTCCCCGGCTGATCTTGATCGTCTTGCCCTGCTGGCGGCTTTTGCCGGATTCTTTGGCAATGCCGGCGTATCAGGATTGTATTCCATTGTTGCCTACTCTTTTCCGACCCACGTTCGTGCCACAGGCACGGGTTTTGTGATCGGTGTAGGCAGGGCAGGGGCAGTGCTGGCACCAATCCTGGCCGGCTTCCTGTTCGAGGCGGAAAAAGGCCTGCCTACTGTAGCCTTCGTCCTGGCCTGTGGTTCCCTGCTGGCGGCTGTTGTTCTGCTGTTCCTTAAAATGGACAGTGACAAACCCATCAATGCCACAGTGGCGGAAACAGAGCCGAATGCTGAAGGCATGGGGGTCTCAGCAGCCTGACATCAACGCTCCCCAAAAAAGGCAGGTCACTGACCTGCCTTTTTTTTGCCTGCCTGATGGGGAGGGAAATTGATTTAGACAGATCAGGGAGCAGTCTTTTACAATAGGCCGCAAATCAACAGGAAGCATCCATGATCAGGTTCCATG
>CAZBBS010000082.1:0-11930 GCA_964490145.1 uncultured Enterobacteriaceae bacterium | reverse complement strand
GCGCCGGCTTTTGCCGCCTGAATCCCCCAGCCTCCGACATAGGAAAAAACATCCAGCACCCGCTTGCCTGGGGCCAATTGCTGCAGTACTGCCCGATTGGGCCTGTGATCATAAAACCAACCGGTTTTCTGACCTCCGGCAGCTGAAAATTCAAAAAGGGTGTTGTTCTCCACCACTTTCAGGAATTCAGGAATCTGGCCAATCATCCTGACCTCATCTTCCAATCCTTCCAGCTCCCGCCCCGCATGATTGTTGAGCAGGACCACGCCTGTTGGGGACAGGACCTGCTCAACAGCGTCCAGCAGCACATCCTGAACCCGGTCCATCCCCGAGGTGGTCAACTGCACCACGACATGCTCATTAAACCGGTCAATCACCACACCTGGCAGGAAGTCCGAATCGCCATACACCAGTCGATAGTAGGGCTGCAGGAAACATTGCTCCCGCAATGCCAGAGCCTGCCGGATCCTGGTGGTAAAAAATGCGACATCCAGCGCAGCATCCTGATCACGACTGATAACCCGCCCGCAAATCAGAACATGAGGATTGATAATGGCCGTCGCCAGAAACTGGCCAGAGGCAGAATGCACCGCGGCCAGCGAGCCGGGTTCAAGGGTCTTCAAAGGACTACGCTGGACGTCCACTTCATTGGAATATATCCAGGGGTGCCCTTTTTTCAGGCGTCTGTCGGACTGTTTGTTGAGATAAATAACGGGATGGGACATGGGATTACTACGATCAGCTCAGATAGGACAGCGTGCCATCACCACCAGGGTATAACAACGCAAGACGTGTGATCTTAATATAAAAATCGTGTTCTGACCCCATTTTTATAGTAGTCTCGAGCGATATTGCCGGGGGACAAGCAACATGACTATTCTCAATAAACGTTTTTCCAGGGTTCCTGCCCTGATCGGGCTCGCTCTGTTACTGGGCACCGGACAGACCAGCGCCCATCATGCCTTTGCCACTGAGTTTCAGGATGCCGAAAGTGAAATGCGTGGCGTGGTCACCAAGGTCTGGTGGACCAATCCCCATATCCGCTACGACCTGGATGTCACGCTGCCGGATGGTACTGTCGAGAAATGGTCTCTTCACCCCCCCGGCAACCTGCCAACCTATCGCCGTGAAAACTGGACCCGGGATACCGTTCAGGAAGGCTTCACCGTTTTTGCATCAGGTAACCTTGGTCGAAATGGCACGAAGAAGCTCTATGCCACCTGCATCAATATCGAGAGCGGCCCTGAGGCAGGCCGACAGCTTGGGCGCTGTGTAAGCCCGGCGTCCACGACCCGCATCACTGCCGACCCCACTGTCGATTACACCTACAAGGCCAACAACTATGACGTGGACATCACCGGCTTCTGGGATAATCGTTATAACTTCAGGACCACCGTGGATGATTTTGATCCCAAACCCATGCCGCTGACGGCAAGCAGCAAAAGCATTTATGAAAACAGGGTTTTTGGTGACGACCCCGCCCTGCGCTGCCAGCCAGTCGGACTGCCCCGTATTTTCGGATCGCCCTACCCCGTACAGATTGCCGATACCGGCTCCCACTACCTGATGGTTTTCATGCAGGACAATACACCCCGCTGGGTATATATGGATGGCCGTTCTGCACCGGCAGACCAGCCGTTGACCACGATGGGATTTTCCACCGGCCGATGGGAAGAGCGAACCCTGGTAATAGAAACTACCCACCTGTCTTCCTCGTGGCTTGATGGCTCCGGTTATCCCATGAGCGGCGGTGACAACACCCGGATCGTGGAACGCTGGACTGTAGCAGATGATGGCCTGACCATGGACAGGACCATGACCATTCATGATCCGTTGTATGCCACGCCCCTGGTCAGAACCCGTGGTTCCCAGCGAGGTGATGCGAAGGAACTGCTGGAAAGCCCGCCCTGCGACCCGACGGTCTTCCTGAATGAAATGATGGAAAATGGCAGACTTGAGGAAATTCTCGGCGTAAATTAGCCAGCACTGTATTTTTGCCGGCTAGCGATATCGCTCAACAGTGTAGCCCAGGTCTTCCAGCAACTGGAGCACATTGTCATCCCCCGCCAGGTGGCCCGTACCCACCAGGATGATCTCGATTTCCGCTGTTTCCAGCATGGCTTCTATCTGGGCTATCCAGGCCTTGTTTCTGTTGCTCAGGATGAGGTTGTATCCTTCTTCGTCCTCGGCCTTCTCCAGATCATTGAGGTATTTGAAAAACCCCATATCCCCCTGGCGCCATGAATCAATCATGAAATCCAGGAAGGCAAAATATTCATCCGATTCAGCTGCATCAATCGCAGCAAGAATAACCTCATCGGCCGTCGCGGATGATAATTCCCGGGTGTTGATGGCCTCTACCTGGCTGACTGCGGTCTCCAGGCCAAGGTTTGGGATGTCCAGTTCCTGCGCCAGGTACTGGAATGCGAAATCGACACCCGGACCATATCCCAGGGAATACATTTTCAATTGCAGGAAAGCCCTGCCAGCCCAATAAGGCAACAGATCATCGACAGGATCCAGGGTTACGCCAAACTGGTCGAGAAACACATGAACACGCTGCAGGGTTTCTGGCAGCAAAATTTCAGACAGCAATCCGTCAGGATTCACTGTCTGCAGATCCGCCTCATCACCATCGTCACCCTCGATATCTTCCTGGCTGATTTCCGTGACCAGCACATCGGCCCGGGAGAACGCTTCGATAAACAGGTCAGGCAAGGGGAAATCATCGATGTTGAGAATATGAATGGTGCCGCCTATATATACGTCGTTGACACCATTACTCACTCTCCAGAGTGAAGTACGGCTTGGCTCCCTGAATGCCAGAGCCGACAGGCTGAAATCAACACCATTCAGGGTGAAAAGTTCAACATCGAAAATCCTGTCCTTGTGCCAGACCTGGTCAGTAAAGATGCCGGTATCAAGATCGTACTCACCAAAACATTCCCCACTTTCATCAATCTGGTAAATCTGGGTCACTGAAAACTCGCCGCCAGCAAAGACCATGGAAAGCTGGTAATACTACGGCTCACTCAATGCCGCTGACACGAACTTCGCGCAGAAAACATCGAACTGCATAGTATGTTTGTCAAACGAGGAATATCGGGCAGCAGCAGGATAGCTGGCCAACAGGAAGATTACCGTCAGTATTATAGAAAACAGCACGCGTTTCGTGTGCATAAAGTTCCTTTTTCAAACAGTCGCTGGCTGATGCTTTACCACTTCACTGATTGATTCGGAAAGAATAAATGCCATATAGGCACTTCCCTGGACAGCATCAGAATTCCTTGCATTAACGGTCCCAAGCACGATGTATTGTTTTTCATTCACCATGTAAACGGCTGGTGGATCAGGTCATGGGGCAATCACTCCATGGCCGGCAAATCAACAGGTGCCTCGCGTAGCAGGAATTTCCAGCGACCTTTCTCCCGGATGAACTGGTCTGTGTAATGTCCAAGCAAAACCGTTTGTGGTCCGCCATGCTCCCCTGCTGTGACATATACCCATTTTGTCACGGCGCTGGCCTTGTCTCCTTCTACCGAAATCCGGTCATTGGTCAGTATATGAAAGGTCCCGGATCCGTCAGGCAAAGGGTTATGTCCGATAGTATCATCCATTAATCTGAACACCCCTTCCGGGCCCTTGCCGGAACCCATGCCGCTGGACCAAACACCTTCTTCGGCAAACAGTGCCGCCAGTGCCCGGTAATCACGGTGATCGTGGTAAGTGCCATAATCAATGATCAGGTTGCGTATCGCTTCCCTGTCCTCAAGTATCTGCAAGCGCGCTTCCAGTGCAGCCAGAGACAGTGCTTCTGCTGCCTCTGCCGGGGAGAAAAACAGACCAGCTGTTATCGCTGCAGCGCACGTGGTTATACACATTCTGTTCATCCGATGTCCCCCTGATACAAAGTGATTCCCAAAGCATAAAACAAAGTCCAGACAATTTCCTTACTCCTTGCCTCCTGCCTCTTGCCTCCTGCCGCCAGTATTGTTTCGCCCTTTTTATCGGAATTCGGGTAAACTCGCGTCTTTTCCCTACGGCAGATAATCCCCATGAAAGACCTCACCCAGGGTTCGATAGTCCGCACCATTATCGGCATGGCGGCGCCGGTTGCTGCCGGCATGATATTCCAGACGCTCTACCTGCTCGTTGACCTGTATTTTGTCGCTGCCCTGGGTGATGCCGCTGTTGCCGGGGTTGGCGCTGCCGGTACACTGTTTTTCATGGTGATGTCTCTCACCCAGGTGCTGGGTGTTTCATCTGTTGCCCTGATATCCCAGGCTGTTGGACGCAAGGACCAGGCGCAGGCCAACCTGGTGTTCAACCAGTCGATGGGCCTGGCTGCCATTTGTGCGGCCATCACCCTGATTGGCGGCTATACCCTGGCCGATGGTTACATGGGCACCATTGCCGCGGGTGACGCCCGGGGTGAGGGCCAGAAATTCCTGCATTACTTCCTGCCCGGCATGGCCATGCAGTTTGCCATCATCGGCATGGGCTCTGCCCTACGCGCCACCGGCATCGTCAAACCCACCATGCTGATTCAGGTTGTGACTATTGTTCTGAACACCATCCTGGCACCGGTTCTGATTGCCGGCTGGGGGCCAGGTCCAGCCCTGGGCGTTGTGGGGGCAGGACTGGCTACCACCATTTCCAGTGCGGTGGGCGTCGTCATGTTGATCGTCTATTTCGTCAAACTGGAAAAATATGTGTCCTTCCAGTTCCCTCTCTGGAAACCGCAGTTCTCCATTTGGGGGCGCATGTTCAACATCGGACTGCCTGCAGGCGGCGAAATGCTGTTGATGTTCGGATACTTTGCCATGGTGTACTGGCTGATCCAGCCTTTTGGTGAAACCGCACAGGCCGGATTCAGTATTGGCGGGCGTATCATGCAGTCGATCTTCATGCCCACCATGGCCATAGCGTTTGCTGTTGGCCCCATTGCCGGACAGAACTTTGGTGCCGGCCAGGGCGATCGTGTTCATGAAGTATTCAACAAAGGCATACTGCTGAGCTCCGTTATCATGGTGCTGGTCACCCTGCTCCTGCAGGTTCATCCGGAATTACTGGTGGCCTTCTTTACTGAAGAGGAGCCGGTAGTCGCTGTCGGCGGGGATTTCCTGCATATTATTTCCTGGAACTTCGTTGCCCAGGGCATCATTTTTACCGCGTCCGGTATTTTCCAGGGCCTGGGCAATACCAAACCTGCAATGCTGTCATCTGGCAGCCGCCTGCTGGTCTTTGTGGCGATTTCGGTGTGGATGAGTCGCCAGGAGGGGTTCACCATCAACCAGGTCTGGTTTGTCTCCGTATTCTCAGTCACCCTACAGGCTGTTATCAGCTATGTGCTGGTAAGGAAGGAGTTTGCCCTCAAGCTGGCTAACCTGAGACCACTGGCGCAACCTGCAGAAACCGGGGAGCAATCCGCAGAACCTGTCTAGAAAATGACGGTGGTACTAATCCTTCACTTTCGTCCAACACTGGTCAGGGTCTAGAATAGCGCCAGCAAATTTCAGCACCGCACATTTTCCATCCGGCTTCTTTACATATACTTTTTCATATATTTTCCCATGCCTCTGCTTACCCTCAAGAACATCCACCTGGCTTACGGCACTCACGTCCTGCTGGACAGTGAATCCCTGACTATTGATGCCGGCGACAAGATTGGCCTGTTGGGTCGTAACGGTGTGGGTAAAAGTTCCCTGCTGAAAATCATCAATGCCGAACACAAGCCCGACAGCGGCGAGCGCTGGCTGCAGCCCGGCTCGAAGGTTGCCTATCTTGACCAGGAGCTGCCGGCACAAACACAGGACACCGTTTACCAGTATGTGTCAGGCGGCCTGGACGATATTGGCCAGCTGCTCAGCGACTATCACCAGCTGACCGTGGAAAGCAGTACCAGCCCGGACATGAACCAGCTATCCCGCTTGCAGCAGCAAATTGACGCATGCGATGGGTGGAAAATACAGAACAAGGTGGAAACCGTGATCAGTCAGCTGGAACTGCCTGCAGATTCAACCATGGCATCCCTTTCCGGCGGCTGGCGTCGCCGGGTTGCCCTGGCCAGGGCACTGGTCACCGGGCCGGACATTCTGCTCCTGGACGAACCCACCAACCATCTGGATATTCCCGCTATCGAGTGGCTGGAGAAACTGCTGACGGATTTTCGTGGCGCCATCGTACTGATCACCCATGACCGGGCTTTCTTACAGCGCACTGCCAACCGCATCATGGAACTGGACCGCGGCAAGCTCATTTACTGGCAGCATGACTATCACGGTTTCCTGCGACACCGGGAGCAGCAACTGGCCGCCGAATCAAAAATGAATGCCGAGTTCGATAAAAAACTGGCCAAAGAGGAAGTCTGGATCCGTCAGGGCATCAAGGCTCGCCGCACCCGTAATGAAGGGCGAGTCCGGGCCCTGAAAAAAATGCGCGAGGAATACCAGGCCCGCCTCAGTGTGCAGGGCAATGCCCGCATGAATATCAATCGCAGCGAGTTGTCAGGAAAAATCGTAGTGGAAGCCGAAAACCTTCACCATGGTTATGACGGCAACACCCTGGTCAACGATTTCTCCATCACCATCATGCGCGGTGATCACATCGGCCTGATCGGGCCCAACGGCGTCGGCAAGACTACCCTGCTTAAAATCCTGCTGGGTAAAATCCAGCCAGACCAGGGCAAGATCAAGCTGGGTACTAAAATCGATATCGCCTATTTCGATCAGTTGCGCGAACAGCTTGATCCGGAAAAATCCGTGCAGGACAACCTCGCTGAAGGCAGCGATTACGTCACTATCAATGGCCGCGATGTGCACACCATCAGTTATCTGCAGGATTTTTTGTTTACCGCAGACCGCATTCGCCAGCCGGTGAAATCCCTGTCAGGCGGGGAACAGAACCGGCTGATCCTGGCCCGGCTGTTTTCCAAACCTGCCAACGTACTGGTACTCGATGAACCCACCAACGACCTGGACATGGAAACCCTGGAATTGCTGGAATCCATCCTGGTGGAATTTGAAGGCACGCTGCTGCTGGTTAGTCACGACCGCGAGTTCCTGGATAACGTGGTTACCAGTTCCATCGTGTTCGAAGGCAATGGCGAAGTGAATCACTATGTTGGCGGCTACCAGGATTGGGTCAGCCATGGCGGCAAATTTGCAACCTCTGATATCTCAGAAAAGAAAGCCATCGAACGCCAGCCTAAACCCCAGAAACAACAACCCGACAAATCCAATAAACTGTCTTACAAGGTGCAACGGGAACTTGATCAATTACCCGGCAAAATTGAAGAAGCCGAAAACCACCTGGCTGAACTTGAAAAGAAAATTTCTGATCCTGCCTTTTACAGCAAGGACCAGGTAACCGTGAACAAGACCATGGATGACATTACCAAGGCCCAGGAAGCCCTCGAAGGTTTATACGCACGCTGGGAAGAGATAGAGCAGAGCCAGCAGTAGCGGGGGCAGGAGGCAGTTACCTCTGGTGCAATACACATCATGACCGAATTGTTTATCCTGTTCCTGATCCTGATTGTGATACTTGCAGGCATCTTCGCCCCCCGCTGGCGAAAGCGGTTGATCCTGGCCAGGCCCTTTCCACCGGAATGGCAAACCATCGTGGAACGCCGCCTGCCATTTTTTCCCAAACTCAGTGCGGGAGAGCAACAGCAGCTCAGGGACAACATTCGCCTGTTCGTCACAGACAAGCAGTTTCATGGCTGCGGCGGGCTGGAAATCAACGATGACATTCGCATCACCATTGCCACCGAGGCCTGCCTGCTGCTTATGAACCGCAAGACCGGTGTCTATCCCCGCCTCAAGCATATTCTGGTGTATCCCCATGCATTCAGAACAAGCCATGAACATCGCAATGCCGATGGAACGGTTTCCTCAGCGGAACGCGGTCTGCTCGGTGAATCCTGGCATTTTGGCAAGGTGATCCTGTCCTGGGACGATGTGGAATATGGTGTCCGCAATTTGCACGACGGACACAACGTGGTGCTTCATGAGTTTTCCCATCAGCTCGATAGTGAGTCAGGCTCCACTAATGGCGCTCCTCTTTTACATACCAACTCTTATGCCACCTGGGCCTCGGTATTGTCCCGGGAATTCGAACAGCTCAACCAGGATTTTGCCCATCACCACCATGCCGTCATGGATTATTACGGTGCCACCAACCCCGCCGAATTTTTTGCTGTGGCCACCGAAACCTTTTTTGAAAAACCCCAGCAACTCCAGACCAAGCATCCTGAACTGTTTGAGGTCCTCAAGACCTACTACGCCGTTGATCCGGGACGGTGGGCCTGACAGCAGGCATAAAAAAAACCGGCTTAACGCCGGTTTTTTTTAATGTCGTTCGCCTCAGGCCGTGAGCATCTTGTACAGCTCATCTTTCAGGTGAAGGCGGCGCAACTTGGCCTCTTCTTCCACCTGGGTAGTGACCGGAGTCACTTCGTTTTCCATTTTCTCAATTTCAATGGTTAACTCATGGTACTCGTCAAACAACCTCTTGAAATGATTGTTATTCATCTTCATGTCATGAATTTTGTCATTAAGTTCCGGAAATTCGTGGTGCAAATCGTGATGTTCAACTGTCATGGACTGTCCTCTGAAGTAAGTTTCGATTTATCGTAACACCTGCCCTGTATAGGCTATTGATGTACGTCATGCCGATGGAAAAATAGTATCCGCAAATGCCATTTCGTTCACGCTTAATTTTACCAGACCTACTGAATCTCCCCAGAAATCTGATCCTGCCATCCCGGGACCGGGTGGCATTTCACTATTTATCCAAATTACCGGACGCCAGCCTTGTCAAATTAATAAGCAAGCTTATAATAAGCCGCCCTATGGATACTGAACTCGACAACAGCTTTGGCTTCATCATTCATGATGTCACCAGGCTATTGCGCTGGGAATTTGACCGGCAGGCCCAAGACCTGGGATTGACCCGTGCACAGTGGTCGGTACTCGCTCACCTGCAGCGCAACCAGGGCGTACAGCAAAAGGATTTGGCATTGGCAATGGATATCAAGCCCATCACACTGGCAAGACATCTTGACCGGCTCGAACAGGATGGGTGGATAACCCGCAAGGATGATGCTGCGGATCGTCGCGCCAAACGTCTGCACCTGACCGAAAAAGCCAAACCCATGATCCGCTCCCTGAAAAATGTCGGCAAACAGGTTCGCAAGAAGGCCCTTCAGGGCATCAGTGAACAGGACCTGGAGCAGTTCATGTCCATCCTCTTCAACATTCGCAGTAACCTTGGGCAATCGCCCCAGGGAGGCAGGAAGTCCCCATGAACGTGTTAAAAATACTCCGCAAGATTCTTATTCTATTGCTTGGCCCTGTCGTCATTGCCGGCATCAGCGCCTATGTATATCTGCAGGGTGGCCGCATGGCAACCACCGACAATGCCTACATCAAGGCGGACATCACCTCGATCAGCAGTGAGATTTCCGGCAAGGTGGTAGAAGTCCATATTGATGACAACCAGCGGGTCACAAAGGGTCAGGTCCTGTACCGTCTGGCCCGGGATCCCCACCTGATTGCCATGGCCCGGGCCGAAGCCGCCATAGCCAATATCCGTCGCGATATCGAAAGCCAGAAGGTGGACTACAACTCCACCAAAATCGAAATCGACCGCGCCAGGATTGATGTTGCCTTCCAGGAGCGAGAACTGCAGCGAGCAAAGCAGCAGCTTGAGCGCAAAACCATCTCCGATGCCCAGTACGATGCTGCCCTGCTGGCCTACCAGCACAGCCAGAACACCCTGAGACAAAAGGAACAGGACCTGGTCGTCGCTCGGGCAAAACTGATTGATCCCGACCTGCCTACCGAGCAGCATCCCCAGTACAAACAGGCACAGGCGGAACTGGAAAAGGCGCAACTGGATTTAAGCTATACCGAAATCAAATCCCCGGTGGACGGTATTGCCGTCAATGTTTCCGCCCTGCTGGGTGAAAACATCATTATGGGCACACCCCTGCTGAATGTGATCGACGACAGCCATCTCTGGATTGAGGCCAACTACAAGGAAACGGATCTGACCTATGTGAAGGTCGGACAGCCGGTGGACGTCCTGGTCGATGCCTACCCGGAACACCCCTGGCACGGCAAGGTGACCAGCATCACCCCGGCAACCGGTGCCGAATTTGCCTTGCTGCCGGCCCAGAACTCTTCAGGAAACTGGGTTAAGGTTGTGCAGCGTATCAGCCTGGACATTGAACTGACGGACTATACCGGAATGCCGGCACTCTCTGCGGGCATGAGCGCTGAGGTCAGCATTGATACCGGCCATGAGCGCACCCTGCCCTGGCTGTAGTCCAGATACCCCGGAAACCGGTAAATTCCTGTGAGTCCTGAAGCCCCCAAAGTGGTTCCCTACCGCGGCCTGGTCACCATCTCCATCATGCTGGCGACCATCATCCAGGTACTGGATACCACCATCGCCAATGTGGCCCTGCCCCATATGCAGGGTTCGCTGTCCGCATCCCAGAATCAGGTGGCCTGGGTGCTTACCTCCTATATTATTGCCTCCGCCATCATGACCCTGCCGGTTGGCTGGCTCAGCGGGCATTACGGACGCAAGAAAATCTTCGTGGTATCCGTGGCAGGCTTCATTATCGGCTCCATACTCTGCGGCGCTGCCAACTCCATTGAACAGATGGTCGTGTTCCGGATCATCCAGGGCATCAGCGGTGCCGCCCTGATCCCCCTGTCGCAATCCACCCTGCTTGACATCAATCCCCGCGAAAAATACGGCCAGGCCATGGCCCTGTGGGGCATGGGCGTGATGATCGGCCCTATCCTGGGCCCCACGCTGGGCGGCTGGCTGACGGAAAACTACAGCTGGCGCTGGGTCTTCTATATCAATCTGCCCGTGGGCATTCTGGCCCTGATCGGCATCGTCATGTTCATGCCGGAATCCGAGCGCAAGGATCGCCGTTTTGATGCCTTTGGTTTTTTCATGCTCAGCCTGTTGATTGGCAGTCTGCAGCTGCTGCTGGATCGTGGTCAGGAGAAAGACTGGTTCGAGTCGCGGGAAATCCTGCTGTATTGCGCACTGGCCGGCGCCTCACTGTGGATGTATCTGGTTCACACCATACAAACAGACAACCCCTTTCTCAGCCCCGGCCTGTTCAAGGACCGCAATTTTGTCACCAGCCTGTTTTTCATCTTTCTGGTGGGGATTATTCTGCTGGCGTCCATGGCCCTGCTTCCCCCCTACATGCAGAACCTGATGGGTTATCCGGTTATCGAAACGGGCATGATCATGGCCCCGCGCGGAGCCGGAGTGATGTTTGCCATGATGATCACGGGCCGGGTTGGCGGGAAGATTGATGCCCGCATCCTGGTGTTATTCGGCCTGGGCATGATCACCCTGTCACTTTATGAGATGACCTCATTCACCCTGTTTGTCCCCCAGAATATTCTGGCCTGGACCGGTGTCGCCCAGGGTATTGGCCTGGGCTTTACCTTCATGCCGCTGAGCACGCTGGCCTATACCACCCTGGATCCCCGTTACCGGGATGAGGCTGCCGGCCTGTTCAGCCTTGTGCGCAATATCGGCAGCAGCGTCGGGGTTTCCATCGTCATGGTCCTGCTCACCCGCAACATGCAGATCAACCACGCCTACCTCACCGAATACATTACCGACACCCGCCTGGGACTTCCCCTGCACCAGGTCCCTGAAAGCGTCCGCCACAACCTGTCAGGCGTCGCCGCCATGATGAATGGGGAAATCACCCGCCAGTCAGCCAACATCGCCTATATCAACGACTTCAAGTTCATGATGTTCGTGGTGCTGGCCTGCGTGCCCCTGCTGCTGCTCCTGCGCTCGCCGAAAAAGCAGGCTGCCTCCTAGAAGAGGCAGGAGGCAGGAGGCAGGAGGCAGGAGGCAGGAGGCAGGGACGATGATCG